>NZ_KV799266.1:0-606 GCF_001809885.1 Corynebacterium sp. HMSC058E07 | reverse complement strand
TCTAAGGACAACGTTGAGGTCACCGTCACGGTCACTGAAAAGGATGACCAGGGTGGCGATCAGCCGGGCCGCCCGTCCGGTTCTCTGGATGATCCGAGCAAGATCGGCGCTATCATCGGTGGCACGATTGTTGGCTCCGGTCTGATTGGTGCTCTGCTGGGTAACCACGGTGATGGTGCTGGTTCCTCTGCTCCGGGTAAGCCGGGTGCTGAGAAGCCGGGCAAGCCGGGCGAGTCCAAGCCGGGTGCTGAGAAGCCGGGCAAGCCGGGCGAGTCCAAGCCGGGTACTGAGAAGCCGGGCAAGGGTCATGCTGGTGAGCAGGCTGGCAACCAGGGTGCAGGTAAAGGCACTGCTGGTAACCAGGGTGGCAGCACTGGTGCTGCTTCCCAGAGCACCGAGGCTGGTTCCCGTGGTGGCAGCCTGGCTGTGACCGGTGTGTCCGGTCTGGCTATCACGCTGGGTGCGTCTGTGATCGCCCTGGCTCTGGGTGGTGCCCTGATGGCACTGCGCCGCCGCCAGAGCTAACCCCCACCGAGCTAACCCCACAGAGTTAGCTCCCAAAGCTAGCCCACCAGTGTGATGTCTAGCGACATTTTGGACACGGAG
>NZ_KV799265.1:0-21339 GCF_001809885.1 Corynebacterium sp. HMSC058E07 | reverse complement strand
AAACCAGTCCAACTTTCGGGGGCTAGTTCATTTCGGGTGGGGCGTTTTGCTCTGTTTTGGTAAAAGGGGGCGTGTGGGGGTGGCGGGGTAGAGGGGGTGCAGAGGGGTGTGGAGGGGGTGCAGAGGGGTGTGGAGGAGGAGAATGTCGTTAGAACGGGAATGCGTCGGCGCCGTCGCTGGCTCCCTAGAATTCAAAACCTTCTGACCTGCACTTATGCGGTAATAAAAATGGATCCCACTAACGTATTCCCGTTCTAGCGACATCTGCGGGTAAAGAAGTCCGATCTGGCGACATCTGCGGGTAAAGAAGTCCGATCTGGCGACATCTGCAGGCGTGTATGGGGGATTGGCGGCCAGGTTGTGTCGAACTGGTCCCAAGTTGGGCGCCTCGGAGGGGTTAAGTGTCGGAAAAGTTGCAATATGCTCGAAGGTGTTCCGGCATGCAGGATTTGAAAACTCGCTGACCTGCATTTTTGAATTAATGACAAGCTATGCCAATAACGTTCTGCAACTTTTCCGACATTTACCAAAGGTGGAGTGCGGTTCCGGAGGGGTGAGGCGTGGAGGGGGTGGCGAGGTGCGGTTCCGGAGGGCGAGGCGTGGGGCGGTGAGGCGGCGGGGTTGGGGGCGAATTGGCGCGTGGTGACTGGGATTAGTCCACGTGGTCAGCGACCTCGACGTTGTAGTGGACGTTGTCGCCATCAACGGAGTCCACGGTGACATCAACGCTGATGGAATCGCCAGAATGATGCAGCTTGCACTCTAACTTCGCGCCCTCTTCTGCCTTCAGTCCGCTAGGGCACTCGATGCGCTCGGGCTTGCGACCAACCTCTTTCTCTAGGGAATCGGAGATACCCTTCTCCACTTCTTCCTTGGCGACTTCCCGATCGCCAAGCAAGGAGCAGGCACTCAAGCCAGTGATAGCCAGCGCGCCGGTAAGGAAGGCTGCGCCGATGCGCCTCGACATGCGGGTAGAAATGCCGACAGGAGTGCGGGCAGAAGTGCCGGCAGAGGTGCGGGTGATGTTCATGGGGTCGCGGTCTCTTTCTCTTGTTTGTGGTCAAGCAGTCGTGGTGTGGGATGCCAGGCGCTGGCGTTATGTTCCTCGAGTGTGAACTGCTACACAGTCCGAACTTACCGCACACACAGCTTCAGCACCGGGGCTCGGCAAGCTCAGAGCACCGGGGCTCCACCACTACCGCCGCTGGGGTGCTGGCAGGGTGGAACGAGGGGGCGTCAAGAATAAGGTGCGATAAGCTACCAGAACCAACAAGGCGCGCAGAGCAAAAAGAGAATACACACAGAATAGAAAAGGGGAGCCTGCATGGACTTTACGGTCTTTGACCTACTGATGGACGTCGGCATGATTTCGGTGCTGCTGATTATCGGTACGTTCATGAGGCGCCACTTCGAGTGGTTCCGCAACCTGCTGATCCCCGCGCCGATCACCGCAGGCCTGCTAGGCCTGATCTTTGGCCCGGAGGTGCTGGGGTGGATGCCGTTCTCTGGCGCGCTGGGCGATTATTCCACGGTGCTGATCGCGGTGGTGTTCGCCTCGATGCCGTACAGCATGACCTTCGCCTCCAAGGATGCTTCGAAGGCCAAGAACATGTGGGCCTTCTCGACCTCCATGTTCCTGGGGCAGTGGGGGCTGTTTATCCTGCTTGGCCTGCTGCTTTTCGCTCCGGTATTCGGCACCCCGGAGTGGTTCGGCATGATGCTGCCCGTCGGTTTCGTCGGCGGATTCGGTACTGCCGCGGCCGTCGGTGGCGCGTTTGGGGATATGGGTGCGGACGCCGCCATGTCCCTGGGCTTCACCTCAGCGACCGTCGGCACGCTGGCCGCCATCATCGGTGGAATTATCTTCGCGAACTGGGGTATCCGCACAGGCCGGACGTCCACGCTGCCAGAGAAACTGCCGTGGGAGCTGCGCTCTGGCCATATCGAGGACGAGGACAAGCAGCCCTCCATTGGTCGCGCCACCACGAACCCCTCCTCGATTGAGCCGCTGGCTCTGCACGCGGGCTTCATCGTCGTGACCGTCATGTTCGCCTACATCGGCCAGCAGATCATTGGCCACTTCTTCCCGGAAGTATCGGTGCCTCTGTTCGCCCTGGCTTTTGTGGTGGGCATTGGCGGCAAGGTGTTCCTGCACGTCATTAGGCGCCCGAAGTACCTGGACCAGCAGACGGTGAAGTCCATCTCAGGCGCGTCGACGGACTTCATGATCGCCTTCGGTATCGCCTCCATTAAGCCGGACGCGGTGGCGGACTTCCTGGTGCCGCTGCTGATCCTGTTTGTCCTGGGCATTGCATACTGCTGTGTTTTCTTCTTCGTCTTCGCCCCGCTGTTCTTCGGCGACCAGTGGCTGGAGCGCGGCATCTTCGGCTGGGGCTGGGCGACCGCGGCCGTGGCCACGGGTATCGCCCTGCTGAAGATCGTGGATCCGGACCTGAAGTCCGGCACGATGAACGAATACGGCATCGCCTACGTGGGCTTCGCACCCTTTGAAATTGGCATGAACATCGTTGCCCCCATCGCCGTGATCGCCGGGTTTACCTGGGGTATCGGCGGAATCGCAACCGTCTTCGCGATAGCCGTTATCCTTTTCGCCGCTTTCCGGGGATGGTTCCCCAAACGCACCGGCAGACGGCCTGGAAAGGCATCAGCGCACCAGGGGCCCTAGACTTGGCAACTATGAGCAACTCTTCTGCGCAACAGCAGCCCGCCAGCCCCTTCGTCTCCGGCGCGGAGATGCTAGAGGCCTTCCAGCGAGGCGAACGCATGACCGTGATCGACTCGCACTGGGCGCGCACCGAAAACAGCGCCTGGGAAGCCTACGTCGGGCAGCACATCCCCGGCGCCATGTTCTGCAACCCCTTGGTGCACTTGGCCTCTATCCCGTCCCGCCACAAGGGCCGCAACCCGCTGCCCGAGCCTGAGCGACTGCAGAAGAGCTTTGATGATTGGGGCATTACGGATGGTCGCCCTGTGTACATTTATGACGCCGGCGCCAACCTCTATGCGGCTCGCGCATGGTTCATTTTCCGCTGGGCAGGCGTGCAGAACGTCCGCATCCTGGACGGCGGCACCGGCGCATGGGAGGCCGCGGGCGGGGACGTTGCCGGTGGTATCGGCGCCCTGCGCGGCCGCGGAAACGTGGAAGTTCGCCCGGGCAGCATGCCCACCCTGAACCTCGAGGAAGTGGACGAGTGGCGCGAACAGCGCATCCTGGTGGATGCCCGCGAGCGTTCCCGCTTCTCCGGCCAGAAGGAACGCTTCGACCACCAGGCGGGCCGCATTCCCGGGGCAATCAATATCCCGGTCAAGGAGCTTTTCAACAATCACAGCACGCGCGATAGTAGCGCCAGCGGCCGGGTGAAGACTCCGGAGGAGATCCGCCAGATCCTCGCGGACAACGGTGTGACCAGTGGCGATGACGTGTGCGTGTACTCCGGCTCTGGGCTGCACTCCTCGCTGTTTATCGCGGCGATGGAATACGCAGGCCTGCCCGGGGCAAAGAACTTCGTCGGCGGATGGTCGCAATGGTCCGCTTCTTCCTCGCGCCCCATCGAGCGCGACTAGACTCTGCGGATATGGATCCTGTTGTGACCCCGCTGCCGGGAACCGCCACCAGTCTTTCCTCCGTACCCGATCCCGTTCTCGCCACCGGTACCATCGGTGCTGGTGTTGCGGTGATTCCGGATGCCGGTGTGGAGGTTGTGCAAGTGGTCGCGCCCGTCAGCGGGGTGGCCAGGCGGGTGGCGCCGCACATGTTCGTGATCCAGACCCAGCGCGCGGAGGGGGACGACGGCAGCGACGGCCAGCCGTCGGTTTTCATGCAACTGGGAGTGGACACGGGTCGCCTGAACGGCCAGGGCTTCGACCTGCACATCCAAGAGGGCGACATCGTCCGCCAAGGCACTCCCATATGTACGTACACCCCCAGGGAATTGGGCCGGATGGGGTTCGACCCGATAGTGATGGTGGTGGGGTTGCAGATGGGGGCGTCCGAAATAAAAGTAGACGTGATCCCCGGCGAACCAGTTATGGGCGGCGACAACCTGTTCTGGGTGTAGGGGACGCACAAGGCACAATGGTATAAACGCACAATGGCGCGTAGGTTTCTAAGCTTCTTTTCGGTCGTTGGCATGCTGCTGGGGATGTCCCGTGCGGTGGATCTGCTGACCCCGCAGCAGCTGCAGATTGTCGCTGGAATTTACTTCGCGCTACTAGTGGCGCTGCAGGCCTGGCCACTGTTCACAACGCAGCGCGGCAACTATGGGCACCGGCGGCACCCGGTGAACCGCATGTACACCTGGCTGGGCAGCATCGGTCTGGCCGGCACGCTGCTGCTGGCGCTGGTTTTCTACGCTTATTCTTCGATCTGGTTGATCACGCTGGCGGGGTCCTTGATGTTTACGGGCATCGTCGGGGCGGGGGTGTTGGCGTTCTTCGCTACGCCGTGGAACGACTGGTCAACCCGCCGCGGCTTTGCTGATGAGGAAGACCCCTACGCCCGTGAGGACGAGCCCGTGAAGGACGTGTGGGATAACTCGTTTAGCGCCTAGGGGGCGGGCTCGGGGTTGGCGGGTTACGGGTGGGCTTCTACAGTCCGTGCTTCCGGTTGATCAGCCAGTGCATCGCTGCGGTCGGCAGCACGCGCGAGAGAGGGAAAACCACCGGCGCCATTGAGCCCGTCGCGTACAAGGGTTTCGGGCGCGCGGCGGTGATGGGCTTGAGGATTTCCTCGGCCACGCGCTCGGCGGAGATGCCGTTGGCCTCGTTGTTATCCAGGTTCTTCAGCATGGTGGTGAACTCCGCGCCATAGGGGCCGTCCAGGTCGACGTATTTTGTGCGCCGGGCGGACAGTCCGGTGTTGATGGATCCGGGTTCGACGACGGAGATGCCCACCCCGTACGGCCGTACCTCGCGCCGGGCGGCGAATGCGAAGCCCTTGATTGCGGCCTTTGAGGCGACGTAGCTGCTGCGGTAGGCCAGCGGGAAGCTGCCTAGCATCGAGCCGACCATGACGATGCGCCCGGCCCCTCGTTGCCGCATTTCCGGAAGGATTTTCTTTGTGACGCCCACCTGTCCCAGTACGTTGATCTCAAATAGACGGTGCAGGGCATCGTCGGGGAGCTCTTCCAGGGGGCCGGATTGGCTTTCGCCTGCGTTGTTGACCAGCACGGTGGGCGGGCCGAAGCGGAGGGCGCTGGTGGCGAACTCGTCGATGCTGGCGGGGTCTTCGAGGTCGAGGGGGAGGTAGTCCACCCCGTCGATGGGGTCGGTGATGCTGTCGGGGTTGCGGCTGGTGCCGATGATGCGGTCGGGGGCGTAGGAGTGGGCGCCGGTGTGGGTGCTGGAACGGGCGCCGGTGTGGGTGCTGGCTTTGAGTTGGGCGAGGGCGGCGACAGTCGCGCGACCGATGCCGGAGGAGGCGCCGGTGACAATCGCGACGCCACCGTTGACGGCGGGTAGGGAAGCGCTGGAGTTGCCGGAGTTGCCGGGGAGGAAGCTAGGAAGTTTTGCCATGCTCAATATTTTGGCGGCTGTGGTGGGGGTATGTTGCCGGAATGCGATTTTCCTCATTGTCTGGATTCTTTAGTGATCCGCCACACGACCGCTATGATGTGGGAGAAAACTGCATATACTTTTGCCGCTTTTAGCTGTGGTGGGAGAGGCCCGGCGCCCGACGCGCGCCGGCCGCCGACGGAGCAATTCCTCCCCGGGACACTCTCAGGCCCCAAGTACCGTCGCAGTGAGGCAACTCTGGAAAGACCTGCGCGCAGTCGTGTGCACGCGGGCGCCGAAGGAGAAAAGCCGGGTTTCCCGGGTGAAGCTCTCAGGCACAAGCGACAGAGTGGGGAGGGCTCCTTTTAACGACCGTGCACTTACGACCGGAAAGTCCCTAAAAGCCATGTCAACTGCAGCTACTCGCCGCAATTCCGCCCCCTTCGTCCAGCGCCACATTGGCCCGAACCAGGCTGATACCCAGGAGATCCTGTCTTACCTGGGCTACGAATCCACCGCCGCGTTGGCTGACGATGCCCTGCCGAAGTCCATCCGCCAGGCCGGCCCGATCGGCCTGCCGGACGCTCTGGATGAGACGGACACCCTGGCCGCCCTGCGTGCTTTCGCTGATAAGAACGTGCAGAAGCAGCAGCTGATCGGCAATGGCTACTACGATACGATCACCCCGGCCGTGATCCGCCGCAACGTGGTGGAGAACCCGGGCTGGTACACGGCCTACACCCCCTACCAGCCGGAGATTTCCCAGGGTCGCCTCGAGGCTCTGCTGAACTTCCAGACGATGGTGCAGGACCTGACCGGTCTGCCGGTCGCGGGTGCCTCGCTGCTGGACGAGGCCACCGCTGTGGCCGAGGCCGTGCAGCTAATGGCCCGCGGCAATGCGAAGGCCTTCAAGAAGGGCGGCGCGGTGCTGCTGGATTCCTCCCTGCACCAGCAGTCCATCACCGTCACCCTGGCGCGCGCCGAAGCCGCGGGCATTCCGGTGGAGGTTGTTGACCTGGACGGTGGCGACGACAACGGCGCTGGCGAGAGTGCTGGCGCCGTGTTCGAAAACTACGAAAACCCGGTCGGCGTGGTGCTGTCCAACCCGGGCTCCACGGGTCGCGTGCGCGACCTGTCCAGCCTGATCTCAGCAGCAAAGGAGACCGGCGCCCTGGTAACGGTCGCCTGCGACCTTCTGGCCCAGGTGCTGCTGACCTCCCCGGGCTCCCAGGGCGCGGACATCGCCGTCGGCTCCGCTCAGCGCTTCGGCGTGCCACTGTTCTTCGGCGGCCCGCACGCCGGCTTCATCTCCTGCACCGAGGCGCTGCAGCGTAAGCTGCCGGGCCGCATCGTGGGCGTATCCGTGGATGCCGAGGGCACCCCGGCCTACCGCCTGGCCCTGCAGACCCGCGAACAGCACATTCGCCGCGACAAGGCCACCAGTAACATCTGCACCGCCCAGGCCCTGCTGGCCGTCGTCGCCGGTTTCTACGCGGTCTGGCACGGTCCGGCCGGCCTGCGCGCCATCGCCGAGGGTATCCATGCCCGCGCGACCGCCCTGGCCGTCGGCCTGTCCGAGGCTGGCCTGACGCTGGCGCACGACACCTTCTTCGACACCGTCACCGTTGACGTGTCTGGTTCTTCTCTTGGGGACGCCCCTTCGGCTCTGCGCGCTGCAGCCGAGGCAGGCTACAACCTGCGCCAGGTTAACGATTCCTTCGTCGGCATCTCTGTCGGCGAGTCCACCACGGACGAGGACATCGCCAAGCTGATTGAGGTACTGGGATCCCGCACCGGCGAGGTCACCTCCGCAGGCTTCGACATTACCGCCGGCCCGCTGGCCGAGGCTGGCGTGCTGCGCCCGGCTGACGAGGAGATCCTGACCCACCCGATCTTCACCTCCATTGATTCCGAGACCCAGATGATGCGCTACATGCGCAAGCTGGCTGACCGCGACCTGGCGCTGGACCGCACGATGATCCCGCTGGGTTCCTGCACCATGAAGCTGAACGCGGCCGTCTCTATGGAGCCGATCACCTGGCCGGGCTTCGCGGGCATCCACCCGCAGGTCCCGGCCGAGCAGGCGCAGGGCTGGCTGGAGCTCATCGAGGACCTGGAGGAGCGCCTGGCGAAGATCACCGGCTACGCCAAGGTCTCCGTCCAGCCGAATGCGGGCTCCCAGGGCGAGTTCGCGGGTCTGCTGGCGATCCACCGCTACCACCAGTCCCGTGGCGATGACCAGCGCGATATCGTTCTGATCCCGGCTTCCGCCCACGGCACCAACGCTGCCTCCGCCGCACTCGCCGGCCTGAAGGTTGTGGCCGTGAAGAACGCCGAGGATGGCTCCATCGACGTGCCGGACCTGGAAGCGAAGCTGGAGAAGTACGGCGAGCAGACCGCCGCCATCATGCTGACCTACCCCTCCACCCACGGCGTGTTCGAGGAGCAGGTCCGCGACGTCTGCCAGAAGGTGCACGAGGCCGGCGGCCAGGTGTACGTCGACGGCGCTAACCTGAACGCCCTGGTCGGCCTGGCCCAGCCGGGCGAGTTCGGCGGCGACGTATCCCACCTGAACCTGCACAAGACCTTCACCATCCCGCACGGTGGTGGCGGCCCGGGCGTTGGCCCGGTCTGTGTTGCCGAGCACCTGATCCCGTTCCTGCCGACCGACCCGAACGCCGATGTGGTTGAGGGCGACGCCGCACTGCAGACCGGCCAGCCGGTCTCCGGCGCCCGGTACGGCTCCGCTGGCGTGCTGCCGATCACCTGGTCCTACATCGCCCTGATGGGTGACGAGGGGCTGACCGAGGCCTCCCGCATGGCGCTAGTGAACGCCAACTACGTTTCCCGCAAGCTGGAGGAGTACTTCCCCACACTGTACAAGGGCGACACCGGCCTAGTGGCCCACGAATGCATCCTGGACCTGCGCGAGCTGACGAAGGCCTCCGGCATCACCGCCGAGGACGTGTCCAAGCGCCTGATGGACTTCGGTTTCCACGCCCCGACCCTGGCCTTCCCCGTCGCCGGCACCCTCATGGTTGAACCGACGGAATCGGAGGACAAGGAAGAGCTGGACCGCTTCATCGAGGCGATGATCACCATCCACGGCGAGATCCAGGAGGTTATCGACGGCAAGGTCACCGCCGAGCAGTCCGTTCTGCGCCACGCGCCGTTTACCGCTTATTCTGTTGTGCGGGACGACTTCGAGGAAGCTGTATCCGGTGGACACTTCAGCCGCGCTAAGGCCGCCTACCCGGTGGCAAGCTTGCGGCACACCAAGTACTTCACCCCCGTGCGTCGTATCGACAATGCCTATGGCGACCGCAATCTCGTGTGCACCTGCCCGCCCCTGGAAGACTTCGCGATCAACGAAGACTAGGGATAGCTGGAGCTGAGGGCGTCACAAAGAGAAGAAGGAGAGCAAGAGATGACCGAACTTAAAAAGACCGCGCTGTACGGCGTGCACCAGAAGCTAGATGCGCGCTTCACCGACTTCGGCGGTTGGGACATGCCGCTGAAGTACGGCAGTGAGCTCGACGAGCACCACGCGGTGCGCAACGCTGTGGGCGTATTCGACCTATCCCATATGGGCGAAGTTCGCGTGACCGGCGCGCAGGCGGCGGAGTACCTGGACCACGCGCTGATCTCCAAGCTGTCGGCAGTGAAGATCGGCAAGGCGAAGTACTCGATGATCTGCACCGAATCCGGCGGCATCATCGACGACCTGATCACCTACCGCTTGGGCGAGAACGAGTTTCTGATCGTGCCCAACGCGGGCAACGTCGACAACGTGGTTTCCGCACTGCAGAGCCGTACCGATGGCTTTGAGGTAGAGATCAACAACGAGTCCGATCAGACCTCCATGATCGCCGTGCAGGGTCCGAAGGCAGCAGCGGCGATGCTGGAGATCGTGGAAAACGTGGTGGAGGCTCCCGAGGCCTCCGGCGCTGGCGAGACCGTCGCCGAGGCCATCGAGGGGCTGGGTTACTACGCGGCATTCAAGGGAATCGCCGCAGGTCAGCCCGTGCTGGTGGCGCGCACCGGCTACACCGGCGAGGACGGCTTCGAGCTGATCGTGGACAACGACGGTGCGGAGGCCGTGTGGACCAAGGCGATGGATCAGGCCGCGCAGCTGGGTGGCCTGCCGTGTGGCCTGGCGTGCCGCGACACCCTGCGCCTGGAGGCCGGCATGCCGCTGTACGGCAACGAGCTGTCGCTGAAGCTCAACCCTGTTGATGCAGGTCTGGGGATTCTTGCGGCGACGAAGTCTAAGGACTCTTTCGTGGGTCGGGACGCCATCGTCTCCGCCAAGGACAAGGGCACCGAGCAGACCCTGATCGGGCTGGCTGGCGAAGGTCGCCGCGCGGCCCGTGGCGGATACGAAGTGTTCGCAGCGGACGGCGAGAAGGCCATCGGCACCGTAACCTCCGGCGCGCTGTCGCCGACGCTGGGCCACCCGGTGGCCATGGCATACGTATCGAAGTCCGCCGTGAACTCCGGCGCCGCTACCGAGGGCGCGACGGTGGAAGTGGATATCCGCGGAAAGCGCTACGAGTACAAGGTAGTGGCGCTGCCGTTCTACTCGCGCGAGAAGTAAGCGCGAGAAGTAACCAAAAGGGGAGTCTGCCCGCTGGTGTATGGTTTGGGCAGATAACTACAGAAAATTTTTAAACGAGAGGCTAAAGAAAATGACTGCACTGCCAACTGACTTCCTGTACTCCGAGGAGCACGAGTGGGTTAACACCTCCGCTGTCGTGGAGGGCGAGACCGTGCGCGTGGGCATCACCCACATCGCTACTGAGGCTCTGGGCGACATCGTCTTCGTCGAGCTGCCCGAGGTCGGTACCGAGGTTGAGGCCGGCGAGGCCTTCGGTGAGGTTGAGTCCACCAAGTCCGTCTCGGACATCTACGCACCGGTTTCCGGCGAGGTCGTCGCTGTTAACGAGGCTCTGGAAGACAACGCAGGCCTGATCAACGAGGATCCCTACGGCGAGGGTTGGCTGTACGAGGTTAAGGTGACCGAGGCAGGCGAGCTGATGGACGCCGAGGCTTACCAGGCGGCCAACGAATAAAAACCCTCTCCGAATCCCGTAGTTTATGGTCGGTTCCATTGTCGCTTTGATCGCCGGCTTGGCCCTGCTGGGCCTTGCCGTGTGGTTGCTGCTGCGCGCAAAAGCTGCTGGGGATCTCTCCGCTGAGGGATCCGAGTGGTCCGCGCGGTCGGAGCAGCCCGTGCATGTCGAGCATTCCGCCGAAGGCAATGCCGACTACTACCCGGGCGCTGACTACGAGCCCGAGGGGGAGGACGGCGCTGCGTTTGATGGCGCCGAGTTTGACGGCGCTGCGTTTGATGGCGCCGAGTACGAATATGACGATGGCGACTACGCCGAGTACGAGGGCGGGGACTACGACGAGTACGACGGCGCTGAAATTGATGAGGTTGAGTACGATGGCGCCGCTTATGACGGCGCTGCGTCTGATGGCGCTGAGTATGACGGCGCCGACTATGAGGGCGACCTCGAAGATAACGCTGAGCCCGAAGAAGCTGAATCAGAGGTAGTCGCAGCCACGCCCGCGTCCTCGACCGGGATGGCTGGTTTCGCTTTTCCCCGGAGGCGGCGTCGTCAATGGGCGATCGACAACGGCTTCGAATACACGAAGGAAGACAGCGAGCTGGCACGCGCCTGGCCCGTCGCCATCACCGGCGCGCAGCACGGCCGCGTGCCCACGCTGCGAGAGGTTGTCAGCGGATTCGTCGACGGCCACCAGGTGCACATTGGCGACATGGGGTCCTCCACACTCATGGCGATGCGCCGGGTGGAGGAATCCCCAGTTCAGGTGCTGTATTCCGCGGGAAGTGCGCAGCCCGCGGGGATGCGCCGTACCGACTTGCTGGACCAGCCGCCGTTCGCCGCATACACCACCGACGTCCGCGCTCTGGACCGCATGCTGGACGCCCGCGTGGAAGATGCCCTCGCCGCCTTGTCGCAGGTAGCCACCGACGTGGCATGGGGACAGAACTGGACCGTCGTGCGCGTATCTCGCAAGCTGGATTTCCACGTGTGGGAGGCGATCTTGCCACGGCTGCGCTCCCTGGTGGATGCAGCGATGGTGCTGCCCCCGGCACAGACAAGCGCCCCGCTGGAGATGCTCTACGCCGACCAGCTGCGCCCCCAGCCCGGTGGGCCGCTGCAGGTGCACACTGACGATCCTCTGAACCAGGAGGAGATCGAGGAACAGGCCGCCGAGACGTCCTCCCGTCGCGCGCACCTGCGAGCCGTTCCGGATGGCGCTGAGGATGCGGAAGGTAGTGACGCCCACGCGTCCGCCGCTGGCGAAGGTCCAGGCGCGCAGGCCGGACAGGCTGGGGCCGGGCAGGCTGGGCGCGCAGAGCGCAGCGAGGAAGCCGCCGCGCACGCCGAAGTGCCGAACCCAGAGCGCCCCGACATCACCCGGCCTGCCGAGCCAGTAGCTTTCCCTTCCCGCACGCATGCGCGCTGGGAAGGTGGCGATACGGGCAGCTTCGACAGCTTTGCCGTGGGAGACTACGACGATGCGGACGACGACGCGCACGCAGGTCGCAGGCGCCGCCGCGACGGAGGCATTCCCCGCCTGGGCGAGGACCCGGAGCACATGAGCGCGCACGCCTCCCAATATGCGCAGGTCATCCGCGATGATGCGGAAGAGGCCACCATTTTCGAGGAAGTCGAGGAGACCAAGTCCACCGCAATTCGACTGTCTCCTGTGACGCAGCGTCGGCGGAGCGGTGGGCGTCATCGCGCACCAGAGGCACGCCACGCCCGCCCCGAACCCATCGAACCGATCGAGTACGAAACCGTCGACGGCGAGGTCGTCGAAGACGACCAGCAGTAAGCCCCACCGGGGCAAAGACAACGGCACAGACCAGAAGGAGCAACCGCAATGATCGATGAAGCCAAGAAGCAGCGCCTCGCTGAGCTCGTAAAGGAGCTGGCGGTGGTGCACGGGCGCGTGACCCTTTCCTCCGGCAAGGAGGCCGACTACTACGTTGACCTGCGCCGCGCCACTCTGCACCACGAGGCCTCGCCGCTGATCGGCGAGCTGCTGCGCGAGCTGACCGCCGACTGGGATTACGACCACGTCGGCGGGCTGACCCTTGGGGCGGATCCGGTGGCGATGGCGATTATGCACGCGGGTTCGGCGGGCACCGGTTCGGCTGGCACTGCGGGGCGCGACATCGACGCGTTCGTCGTGCGCAAGGAAGCCAAGAAGCACGGCATGCAGCGCCGCATCGAAGGCCCGGACATTGAGGGCAAGCGCGTGCTGATCGTCGAGGATACGACGACCACCGGCAACTCCCCGCTGACCGCTGTCGCTGCAGCTCGCGAGGCTGGCGCGACCGTTGTTGGCGTGGCCACCGTCGTTGACCGCGCGACTGGCGCCAAGGATGTTATTGAGGCCGAGGGAGTCGAGTACCGCTCTCTGCTGGGCCTGTCCGACCTGGGGCTTGCCTAGTAATTTTTATGACGCCGACCTCCCCCGAATCACACGATAAACCCGGACCGACGGAGTGGCTGGAGCATCCTCGCGGGGTGCGCAGCTGGGAAGATGAACACCCTGGCCAGCCCCGCCCGACGGATCCGCGCTTCGACTCCGAGCTGCTGGATGCCGGGGACACGCGCAACGTGGTGGATGCTTACCGGTACTGGAAGCAGTCCGCGATTATTGCGGACATTGATACGCGCCGGCACGCACTGCACATTGCCATCGAGAACTTCGAAAACGACTCGAACATCGGCACCGTCGTGCGCACTGCGAATGCCTTCGCGGTGGATACCGTGCACATTGTTGGGCGGCGGCGGTGGAACCGGCGGGGAGCGATGGTCACCGATCGCTACCAGCACTTACAGCACCATGCGACGGTCGGGGAGGTGCTGGAATTCGCCGCCCAGGAGGGGCTAGTTGTGGTGGCCGTGGATAACACCCCGGGGTGCGTTCCGCTGGAGACCGCTGAATTGCCGGAGCGGTGCCTGCTGCTGTTTGGCCAGGAGGGGCCGGGTGTGACCCAGGAGGCGCAGGACGCTGCGCGGATGACGGTCTCTATTGCTCAGTTTGGTTCGACGCGGTCCATTAATGCAGGTGTGGCGGCTGGGATTGCGATGCATGCGTGGATCCGCCAGCACGCGGATCTGTCTCAGGCCTGGTAGCCGGGCCCGGCAGTCTGGTAGCTGGGCCTGGTGGCCCGGCTCAGCCCAGCCCGGCGGCCCGGTGGCCCGGCCCAGCAGCCTGGTTGTTAGTGCCCTGCTGCTGGCCTGCCAGTCTGTCAGTCTTCCCCTAATTCCGCCTAGTCAGGTTCTGGATGTCCAAAATGTCGGAAAAGTGGTATTTCTTCGGAGTCATCGCCGAGACTCGACCGAATAAAACGTTCTGACCTGCACATTTACATTACTGCGAATAGTCACCAATAACGTTTTGCAACTTTTCCGACACTTAGCCATTCTGCGCTGCCTATTCTGCAACTTTTCCGACACTTAAGTCTCCTGGGTTGCAAGATTTCCGACATTCCGGTCTCTATATGGGCTTGCCTGGGCTTGCTTGGGTTTGCATGGGGTGTTTGCGAGGCGTGCATGGGGCTGCATTGGACTATTCGAGTGCCAAATGTCGTTAGAACGGGAATCTGTCGGCTTTGAGGAGGTGGAAATGGGGATCTAGCTCGCCAAATGTCGCTAGATCGGGAATCTGTGGAAGCAAAAGGTTGGCACCGAAAATTAGAAACGCTTTGACCTGCATGTTTGAGTAAATGAAAAGGGTTGCCCTTAACGGATTCCCGTTCTAGCGACATTTGCCGTTCTGCGGACGGATGAAATCCCGATCTAGCGACATTTGCTACCCCGTGGGCTCGCGCAATCCCGATCTAGCGACATTCCACGCCAGATAGAGCCAGCAGGATGATGGCTAGACTGGTTCGCAAAGCGCTACAACCGAGTGAGGTGTGCAAAGTGTTTAATCTTCCCGGCAAGGGTAAGCGGGATAGCAAGCCGGCTCAGGGAGGCCGGAGCCCTGCAGAGGAGACTCAGGTTCCTGCGGAAGAGTCGACTATTTCTGCAGGTCAAAAGGGTTCTGAAGTGGGGGAGAGTGTAGCCGTGGCGCAGGGGCAGGTCGCGGCTGAACCGGCGGAAGAGCAGGCCGCGGGTGGTGACCCGGCGGGAGAGCAGGCCGTGGCGCAGGGGCAGGTCGCGGCTGAACCGGCGGAAGAGCAGGCTGGGGTTGGCAAACCGGCGGAAGAGCAGGCTGCGGCTACAACCCAACCAACCCAACCAACCCAACTCACCCACACACCTCAACCAACCCACCCCACCCAGGAATTCAGGGAGCGCTGGGATCACCGCGCAGACCTCGCCTACCAGGCGGTTTACGAGCGCCACGCCAGCCGGCTCTGGGGCATCCCCCGCACTACGCTGGGGATTATCGCCTGGCCGCCGACCACTCGCGACCGGCTGTTCGTCCGCTGGCACTACTGGTGGCAGGCTCACTACATCGACAACCTCATCGATGCAGCCGTCCGCCGCCCCACCACGTCGCGGATTCACGCGATCCGCCGCCACCTCCGCGCCATGCGCATCCGCAACATCTCCCGCCTGTCTGCCAATAACTACTACGACGACAAGGCATGGCTCGCCCTCGCCCTCCAGCGCGCTGCGAACGAGCCGAAAATCAACGCCAAGCTCAACGCCGCCCGCGACCTGGAACCGCTGGTAGAAAGCATTTTCGAGGGTGTGGACAGCCTCACGGGCGTGCTGCCGTGGCGCACGAACGAGACTTTCTACAACGTCCCCACCAACGGCCCCGCCGCGATCCTGGCTGCCCGCAATGGCGACATCGAGACCGCGGAGCGCCTGGTCGACTGGACCTTCGACAACCTCATCAACGAAGACGGCCTGGTCATGGACGGCATCCACATGCGGATGGCCGGCCCGGAGCCCGTCACCGCGCTGCACCCTTATTGCCAGGGCGTGATGCTGGGCGCATGCGTGGAGCTCGCCCGCGCGCGCAGGCGTGCAGCTGGTGTGGGGGATGAGGAGGTCTCAGATGTGGGCGTCAAAGAAATAACCCGCATTCATGGCCTGCTCCGCGCGATCGAGAACCACATGACGGATCACGACGGCGCGATCAATGTGCGCACTGGCGGTGGCGACGGCGGGCTGTTTAATGGCATTCTTGCGCGTTATCTTTCTCTTGTTGTTGAGTGTTTGCCGACGCCAGGTCGGCACGGCACGGAATCTGTAGCCATAGCCCGGCGCATTGTGTTGGCGACAGCCGAGCAGGTGTGGCGCTTCCGACTGGAGGTCGATGGCCTGCCGGTGTTCTCTGCTGACTGGACGAAGGATGCGACGATGCCGCAGGCCGGTGGATTGGTTGGCGCGACGATTGCGGGGGCGGTGGCGAGCTCCGATATCGCGGAGCGGGATCTGTCTGTGCAGCTTTCCGGCTGGATGCTGATGGAGGCAGCGGCGCGGGTGAGTGCTGCGGGGGCGCGGGTGAGTGCTGCGGGGGCGCTCTAGCTGGAGTGACTGCACGGCGGTGGAATTGTGGGCATAATTGTGGGCGGAGACAAACCGGCCTTATTTAGGTTCATATCTAAGGAGCATCGAAATGCCTATTGCAACCCCCGACGTGTACCGCGACATGCTGGACAATGCGAAGGAAAACGGCTTCGCATACCCCGCCATTAACTGCACTTCTTCCGAGACCATCAATGCTGCTCTGAAGGGCTTTGCGGATGCGGAGTCCGACGGCATCATCCAGTTCTCCACGGGCGGTGCCCAGTTCGGTTCCGGCCTGGCCGTGAAGAACATGGTTGCGGGTGCGGAGGCCCTGGCTGCATTTGCTCACCAGGCTGCTAAGCACTACGGCGTGAACGTTGCCCTGCACACCGACCACTGCCAGAAGGAAGTTCTGGACGAGTACGTTCGCCCGCTGATGGAGATCTCCCGCAAGCGCGTGGAGGCTGGCGAGAACCCGCTGTTCCAGTCCCACATGTGGGACGGCTCCGCTATCCCGATCGACGAGAACCTGGAGATCGCCAAGGGGCTGCTGGCGGATGCACAGAAGGCCAAGATCATCCTCGAGGTTGAGATCGGCGTTGTCGGTGGCGAGGAAGACGGCGTGGAGGCCAAGGCTGGCGCCAACCTGTACACCACCGAAGAGGACTTCCTGAAGACCGTCGATGCTCTGGGCACCGGCGAGAACGGGCGCTACCTGCTGGCCGCTACCTTCGGTAACGTCCACGGCGTGTACAAGCCGGGCAACGTGAAGCTGCGCCCGGAGGTTCTGGACATGGGCCAGAAGGCTGCCGAGAAGAAGCTGGGCCTGGCTGAGGGTTCCAACCCGTTCGACTTCGTGTTCCACGGCGGCTCCGGCTCTGAGAAGGAGAAGATCGAGGAGTCCCTGCGCTACGGCGTGATCAAGATGAACGTCGATACCGATACCCAGTACGCGTTCACCAACCCGGTTGCCCGCCACATGTTCACCAACTTCGATGGTGTGCTGAAGATCGACGGCGAGGTCGGCAACAAGAAGGTCTACGACCCGCGCTCCTACCTGAAGCAGGCAGAGGAAGCTATGTCCGTTCGCGTGGTGGAGGCCTGCAACGACCTGCACTCCGCTGGCACCTCCGTAGCCAAGTAGGCTTCACCGGCACCATGGCAGAACAGATTCGTCGTAGTCGAGACCTCTTCGGCGCGGAGCACCCGGAGGTGCGCCTGCCGCAGGAGCTAGCAAGCTCCGTTCCCGTAGCGGAGGCCGCGGAGGCCGCAGCTGCAGACGCTGATGCCGCAGGCGCAGCAACCCCGCAGTCGCGCGAAGCGCTGGAAGCGGTTGTCTCTGACAACCTGAAGGATTCCGGCGCCTGGGCAGCCCTGGCGGAGGTGCTGCTGGCCGAAGGGCAAGCCGTTCAGGCTTATGCCTGCGCCCGCACCGGCTACCACCGCGGCCTGGATGCCCTGCGTGGCAACGGCTGGCGCGGAACCGGCCCGGTGCCGTGGGATCACGTCCCCAACCAGGGTGTGCTGCGGGCCATTGGTGCCCTCGTACAGACCGCCCGCGCCCTCGGTGAGGACGATGAGGTCGTGCGCTGTCTGAACCTCCTGCACGACTGCGACCCGGCAGCAGCCCCGGCTCTGGGGCTGGATAGCTCGGAAAGCTAACTGGCACAACTGGATAGCCAGGCTGGATTGTTAAGGAACCTCCGAATAAGGAAATGAGCAAGCGCCGTTCATTCTCCCAACCAACGCCCTACCCTGTGGCGAATCGCAACCTCTGCATAGCCGCAGTGGTGGTGGCCATGGTGTGGCTGTCCAGCATCCTCTGGCCGGCGCAGACCACCGCCGCGTGGCCCTTCGTCGCCGAAATCCAGGCGAGCTCGTGGGTCGCCGGGGTGCTCGCCGCGGCCGGCATCGGCATCCTCCGCTCTATTCGCCGCGCGGCGCTGTGCGCGGTTCTAGCTTTATTGGCGGTCTTGATCGTCCCGCGCGTACCTGCGCCCAGTTTTTCGGACGCCCACACTTCCACCCGAGTATTCTCCCTCAACACATACTGGGGACAAGCCGACGACAAGCGAATCGCCCGTGCCATCGAGGAGCTCAAACCCGATGTCGTATTCCTCATCGAAACGAATGCGGAGGAAGTGGAAAAGGTCGCGGAACAGACCGGCTATGAACCTTTAACCAAGCCGCGCCCTGGCAACGATCGGGCGGATAATGTTGTGGGCCTGGTGTCGGCGTCATTTAAAGAAAAAACAGGGGCGCACGGCAACATGGTGCGGGGGCTGACCCGCTTCCAAACTCCGCGCGTGAATGCGCCGCTGCACGGCAACAGTGAGTTCGTGGGCGTGCATGCGGTAGCGCCTGCGAGGGACGACCGCAAGGCGTGGGAGCAGGATCTGGCGAGCCTCAGCGATTGGGCGAACTCGCGGCGCCACCTGGTGCTGGCCGGTGACTTCAACGCCACGCGCAGCCATCCGCGCTACCGCGACTTTGAACTCAGCGACTGCACCGGGCACCTGGCGCACACTCCGACGTGGCCGGCGGTATTCCCAGTGATTCGGCTGGACCACATCATGACTACCGGCGAGTGCCTGGGCGGCGGGACGAAGCGGATCCCAGGTACCGACCATCTGGCGGTGTGGGCGGACGTGACCACCTAAACTGGCGGGCATGGCAGAACCACGACGGCGGCCACGAACCGCGAAGGAAATGTGGGGCGAGCCGGCCAACCGCCTGCGCCCCGGAGTGCGCGCCGCAGCCCGGAACCTGCGCCGGATCGCCCCGGTGCAGGGTGCAATCCGCGTGCGCGAGGGGTTAGTCTTCGCGATTCAGTGCGCCATCGGCGCTGGCCTGGCGCTGCTTATCGCGGAACAGATCTTTGACCACCAGCAGGCTTTCTTCGCGCCCATCGCAGCGGTGCTGAGCCTGGGGGTGAGCGCCGGTAAACGCCTGCGTCGCGGCTTCGAGCTGGTGTTGGGAGCCTCCGTGGGCGTGGGCATTGGCGACCTGGTGATCAGCAACATTGGTAGCGGCTATTGGCAGGTCTCGGTGGTGGTGCTGTTCGCGATTCTGGTGGCGACATTCGTGGATAAGTCGGTCTCCGTGGCTTTCCAGGCTGCCAGTTCCGCTGTGCTGGTGGCGACGATCCTGCCGCCCGGTTCTTCTGGTTCGTGGGACCGCATGATCGACGCGCTGATCGGTGGAGTGATCGGCATTGTGGTGTTGGCGATGGTGCCGAACTCGCCGTTGCGTCCGGCTCGGCGGGAGGTATCCGTGCTGGTGTCGAAGGCTTCGCTGGTGATGGACGACGTGGCGCAGGGGATGGCCGAACGCGATGCCTCCAAGATCACCAAGGCCCTGGAGATCGCGCGCGGTACGCAGACGAACGTCAATGCGCTGCTGACCAGTGTGGGCGGCGGGTCGGAGGTCGTGGCGGTCTCGCCGATCTATTGGACGGCCAGGCGGCACGCTAGGACGATGAGCCGCATCCTGGTGCCCGTCGATAACGTCATGCGCAATACGCGTGTGCTGGCGCGCCGGGCGGAGATCATGATCATGGACGAGGTCGATCCGCCGGAGGAGATGATCGAGCTGATGCGCGGCATCTCTAACGAGCTGGGCCAGCTGGGCGCTTTGTTCGCCGAGGGCGGCACGCGCGGCACCCGCGACGAGGCGGTGGAGATCCCGGAGATCGTGCGTGCCCTGCAGAAACTCGCCGCGGAGGCGGACCTGGCCATCGCGGATGGTACGGGCTTGTCGGGCATGGTCCTGTTGGCGCAGTGCCGGTCGATTATTGTTGACGCCCTGCAGGTCTGCGGCTATTCGCGGGAGTCGGCTATGGCGTTCCTGCGGCCGACGGTGGACAGGCCGTGGCAGCCGCCGGAGGTGTGGGACGACCTGGAGGAATAAGCGGGGGCTACGAGTGGAACCTTAAGAGTAGCGATAGTAGATTCTTAGAGAAGTTGGGGAATTGTTTCCTACAACGGCTTAATGTCGTCTCGCTCTACTTTGAGGAATCTCTTATGATGCACCTTCGTTCCCGCCGCGCAATGATCGCTGTCGCGGCATCAGCCAGCATGATCCTGACGGCCTCCGCCGTCCCGAACTCCCCGGTATCCCCGTCCGTGGCGCAGGCTGCGACGGCGAACAAGACGCAGGATACGAACCTGCCGCTCAAGTGCACCCTGTTCGCTGCCGGTGGCAAAGCGAACGAGAACATGGACTTTACCGGAAACATGCATGTGACGATGCCCGGGGAAGCTGCTGTCGGTGAGGTTTTCGAAGCCAGCGTAAGCATGGATTCGCTACAGGTGCAGCACAAATACCTTACCTATCTGAGTGATCAGCCATCGTTCGAGGTGGGCAACACAACGGCCAACACTGTACGATTCGCTGTGAAGGGCGATGTTGAGCTGATTGATTCTAGCCTTCCTGCCAAGTTGGAAAACGGTGTTTTGACCGTTGACAAGATGATGCAGCCGAGTCGGGCCGGGGATACGGTAACGCTTGCCTTTGCGCCGCTGAAGCTTAAATTCAAGGCAAAGAAGGCCGGTAAAGTTGAACTCCAGACCCCCCAAGCCTATAGGAAGCCTGATAGCCATGGGCGAGTTACTCGCCCAAACATGTTCTACGGAGAGGGCATCGCCGGTAAAGCCTTTTTCAAGGCTCCTGGCCTGTACGTAGCGTGCCTTACGGATCCGTTTAACACGCTGAACGCCACCGAGATCAAGCCATACGCCGACGTCCTCGAGCCTGAGTACAAGGACATAGAGGTCAAGCAGACGGATACCGCTACCACGAAGAACACCGCGCAGGCTCCAGAGGGAACCACTTACAAGGCGGGTCAGGGTGCTCCGGAATGGGCGACCGTCGTCGAGGACGGCACCGTCACCGTCAAACCTGGCCTGGGTGTGGAGCCGGGTGACTACACTGTTCCGGTTGTTGTCACCTACCCGGACTCCTCCGCCGACAACACCGTCGTGAAGGTGAAGGTGAAGGTGAAGCCGGTCGCGGAGCTGCACGATCCGAAGTACACGGACGTGGAGGTCATGCAGGAAGGTGAGACCACCTCCGAGAAGCCGAGAGATACCGTTGAAGGATCGACCTATGCCGCGGGGGAAGGCGCACCTGAGTGGGCGACCGTCAACGCAGACGGCACCGTCACCGTTAAGCCTGACCTACAGGTGAAGCCGGGTAAGCACTCTGTCCCGGTTGCTATCACCTACCCGGATAAGTCTGTTGGCAACACCACGCTGAATGTCAACGTCACCAAGAAGCCGGACAATGACATCCACGATCCGAA
>NZ_KV799264.1:0-3426 GCF_001809885.1 Corynebacterium sp. HMSC058E07 | reverse complement strand
TTACCAGAACCATCCTTATAACCAGGCTCGAACTCCGTGTTCTGGTTCGGAATCTTCGGGTTGCTGTCGTCGCCATCCGGGATGCCGTCGTTATCGTCGTCTTCATCCTCGGTGTCAGGCTTACCATCGCCATCGGTATCCAGCTTGAACTTCGCCTTAGCGTCATCCTTGGAACCATCAGGGTAGGTCACCGTAACAGGAACATCGAACTCCTCAACGGTGTCCTTGTTCAGCTTGGACTTGTCCGGGAAGGTCACCGTGATCTCACCGGTGTTCTCGTCGATCTTGACCTCGTAGCCCTCAGGAGCAGTGAAGCCGTCAGTGATCTTGAACTTCGAGCCCTCAGGAGCCTCGGCGTCCTTGCCGTCCTTACCAGTGAAGGTCGGGGAAGACTTCGTCTCCTCACCCGGAACAACCAGCTTGTCCTCGTACTTCGGCTCGAACTCGTCGTTCTGCTTGGTATCCTCGCCCTTGACCTTGAAGGTAGCGTCGGCGCGGGCAACGAAGCGACCCTGGGTCTGGCCAGGTACCGGATCGCCGTTTTCGTCGAGAACCGGGACCCGCAGAGCCTCATCGCGCATCACGACTGGGAACTTGAAAGTCTTTCCAACCTGGTCATCCTTCGGAGTGAAGGTCACTACACCGGTCGCAGGGTCAACCTTGACCTGATCTGCAGTGACGCCCTCAGGCAGTTGGCCAAGTTCGAACTTGGCCTTTTCAGGCTTCTTCTCTTCGACTTCCTTGGTAGCCGGGTTGTTGAACTTCGGCTCCGAAGTAGCCTCTTCCTTAGGCTTGGCATCCTTCGGGTCGTACGCAAGGTAATCGCGCGCGACAGCGAAAGCGTCCTGCGCGAGAACAAGGTCGTTCTTCGGATCCGTATCACCGTCAGCAACCTTCAAACGAGCGGTGAACGTGTCACCGGTCTGCGCATCCTTTGGAACCTCGAGCTCACAGCTCGGGATCTTGGTCGCGGAGTCTGGCTTAGCAGTCTCACACGTCTTAACGACCTTGCCGTTCTTGTCGACCCACTCGATGTAGTAGTTCAGGTTGTCCCCAATCGGCAGGCCGGCAGTGTCGGTCTGGACCTTGTCGCTAATCATCGCCCAGTTGTCGGTGGTGTTCTTGTCGACCACATCGAACTTCAGGGCCTGCGGAGCAAGCGCGATGTTCCAACCCGTGTAGCTATCAGTAGTGTTACCGATGAGGGCGCCGTCGCCACCGAAGAGCTGCGCGTTAGCACCAGCATTCAGATCAGCACCGAAGCCCGGGCCCGCCCACTGACCAAGGGACCACGGGTACAGCGTACCGATGTTGTCCGGCAGTGGCTTGCCGTCCTTGCCGAGAATGCTGACGTAGCTCCAGTGCATGTTGACGTGCTTGGACCTGGCGTTACCGTTAGCCCAAGATCCCTCATCATGGGATCCGGCCAGCTTGCCAAACTTGTCCTCCGGCACAAGTCCACGCGTCTTGTGGTCATAGCCGTAGATACCCTTCCAGCGCAGCTCGAACTTACCATTAGCACCGGTGGTGGTGGTCATGGTTTCTGCGATCCAGCCTTCTGGATCCGCTGCCACCTGCTTGTTAATCCAGCGCTGCAGGCCCTGCTCATCCTCAACAGTCCAGCCCTTACCACGCAGGGTCTTGCCCGCGAAGTTGGCCTTCGCGTACTCCTCAATCTTCTTCACCGCGTCATCGGTGAGGTAGGAGCCAACGACTTTCAGCCCAGCAGCAGGAACATCCTTGCCACCAAAGGCATTCACGGTGTTGTGGTTCAGAGCACCCTGCAGAACGTCAAGGTTCCAGAAAGCCCGACCGGCGTAGGTGCCATCGTTGCCACCCTTTCCGGTGCTTTCTACCCGCTTGTTATCGGGAAGGTGCTGCGGCAGCTTGTCCTTCTGGGCGTACTGGATGGTCATACCCGTGATCTTGTTGCCGCCCCATTTGCCATCAGCCTGAGTCGTCGGAGTGGTGTTAGCGCCGATGCCCGGGAAGATACCAGCCGCTGGCTGGTGCACCAGACGATACTTGTCCGTCATGTCAGCCGGAAGTTCCGTCCAGACGCGGATCTTCTCGCGCTTATGGTCTCGCTGCCGGATGGTCTCACCAACAGATGCATCAGCCTCGAAGGTACGCGTTACGCCGCGCGCGTCGGTGTACGGCGCCATATTGATGGAGAAGTTGCCGTTTTCATCAGATTCGACGTAGTACACCGGTGAGGAGTGCTGAGTGTTTGCACCCTCGTACCACTGGGCGTAGACCTTGACGCCCTTCAGCGGATTACCGGAGGCCTGGACTGCTCCGAAGCCAACCTTGGCCTCTACAATTTCCTTAACGGAACCGGAGATGGTGCCCTTCTGGCTAGCCTTGCCCGGGGAGTGAATGGCCTTGTCCTTGCCAGAACCAGCTGCCGGAGCATCGGCAGCCGGCTGATCCTGCTGCGCGACCGCAGCCGGCGCCGTCTGGGTCTGCACAACGACTGTGCCGGTGGTAGCCAGAGCCAGCACAGCACCAGCGGCCGCGATGGACTTCATGCTGTTGTTCTTAAAGCCGAGGGCCTTAGCCCCGAAACCAGTACGGATGAGACGTCCGCGCAAGTTCGACATGAGTTAAGTCCTTTCCAAAGACTTCTTTAAGTTCGCTTGAGGCTCACCCATGCCGGGTAGGCCCCCGTCATGACTTTCGCACCCGACAACAGATCCGTGAAAACGGTGTTTGCACGCGCGCGCAAGTCTCTTTACGGAACCTTATTCCCTATTTGTGAAGAGCGCGACTTCTACTCCTAAATCTGAACCTTAATTCAGGCGCGTGATTGATGATTCCTATCGATGCTAGCCCCTTAGAGACATCAAGCCCTGATGCTCTTACGCTTTGACCTTCCCTCCAGATAAAACCCTTTCCACATCCAGACATTGCAATAAGAAAGGGCCGCCTTTATTCATTAACTCCACTCGTAGCGACAAACATACCGATATTATCCTCAGGGGAATAACAACTAGAAACTTGAACGCCGACCATGGCTTACGAGCTCATTTTAGGGTGGCAATAATACGCCTCCATTTAATTGGAATTCTTTTAGAGTACTTTTACCCCCCCAAGGCCACCCTCCAACATCAACCGCTAAGACGGTGCACTACACAGATGCAGCTCACTGCAATTCCTGCAAGCTGAACCTTGAGACAACTTCCGCGCACTAGCAGGATAGAACGGGATATATTGATAGGTTTGCTCGATATAAAGTTCCTTATGATTTCCGTCATTTACCCCCCAAACACCCCCGAAACCTTAAGCTGATCTTCAGGCTGTGCCGAAGGGTGCCACCGGTACCGTCTCCCCTGAGATCGAGACCCCGCAGCCACCCTGACGCACAAACAGCGGGTTAAGTAGCAAAAAGTGTGGGTTGCGTCCCTTAGTGTGGTGTAACGCTTG
>NZ_KV799263.1:0-252 GCF_001809885.1 Corynebacterium sp. HMSC058E07 | reverse complement strand
GGTCGCGAGTTCGAGTCTCGTCATCCGCTCCACGCTCAAGCCTAGTAGGTTCCCTAATAGGACTTGGGTCGTTGATTTCCTGCGCGTTTAGCTCAGCGGGAGAGCGCTTCCCTGACACGGAAGAGGTCACTGGTTCGATCCCAGTATCGCGCACAGGATCCCCCGAGGATCCGAATGCGGATGTAGCGCAGTTGGTAGCGCATCACCTTGCCAAGGTGAGGGTCGCGAGTTCGAGTCTCGTCATCCGCTCCA
>NZ_KV799262.1:0-631 GCF_001809885.1 Corynebacterium sp. HMSC058E07 | reverse complement strand
CTCGCCTATGACCACTCGCACACCTCAAAGGCCGGATTTGCGCCCGGACTTGGTGGAGCGAGAATTCAAAGCCGAAGGCCCGAACAAGCTGTGGGTGGCTGACATTACCTACGTTCGCACGAAGAAAGGCTTTGTGTACGCCGCATTTGTCACCGATGTTTACTCCCGACGGATCGTTGGGTGGGCGTTATCAGATTCCATGCGCACCGAAGCGTTGCCACTGCAAGCTCTCAACCAGGCGATCGCGTGTGCTGAAGAAACAACAGGTCTCATTCACCATTCAGATCACGGCTCGCAGTATGTCAGCGTTGTCTACAACGAGCGTCTTGCCCAGCACGGGATTGCCGCTTCCACCGGAACTGTCGGGGATTCCTATGACAATGCTCTGGCTGAAAACGTTAACGGCTCCTACAAAAACGAGCTGATCCATACTCGCAGGTGGAATGACGTTGTCGAGGTAGAAATCGCGACGTTCGAGTGGGTGTCATGGTGGAACGAGACGAGGCTTCACCAAAGCTTGGGATACCGAACCCCAGTCGAAGTGGAAACCGAATTTTGGGAGCAGCACCCGCCGCAAGCAATAATAGAAATCAAGGCAAATGCCTAGGAACAAAACCCGGGGCACTTCAAC
>NZ_KV799261.1:0-27269 GCF_001809885.1 Corynebacterium sp. HMSC058E07 | reverse complement strand
AAAGTCAGACACACTTTTTGCTACTTAACCCGGCAGCGCCGTGGCTTGGAAAGCCTTACAGTGCCTGGTCAACGACCGAAGCAGCGCGGTCGACGATCTCCAGAGCCCAGTTCAGCTGCTCCTCGGTGGTGATCAGCGGCGGGGCGAAGTGCAGGCGGTTGCCGGAAACCATCGGCCAGATGCCGGCCTTCTTCAGCTCCGCGCCGAACGCGCCCATGGCCTCGCCGCCCATTGGGGTCTTGGCCTCCTGGTCGCTGACGAACTCGACAGCCCAGAAGAAGCCCTTGCCGCGGACGTTGCCAACGCTCGGGTGGTTCTCCGTGATTTTCTGCAGCGCCGGGGCAATCACGCGCTCGCCTAGGTCGGCTACCTTCTCGAAGATCTTTTCCTCGCGGTACACCTTCTGCGCCGCCAGCCCCGGGGCCGCAGCCAGCGGGTGGCCAGAGTAGGTCAGGCCGCCCGGGTAGGACTTGTCTGCGAAGCGCCGGTACACTGCCTCGTTCATCATCACGCCGCCCAGCGGCGCCATGCCGGAGTTCACACCCTTAGCGAAGGTCACCAGGTCCGGCTGCAGGTTCGCGCCACCGTGTTCGTAGGCGAACATCTTGCCGGTACGGCCGAAGCCGACCATGACCTCGTCGGCGATGTACAGCGCTCCGTGGCGGTCACAGATGTCGCGTACGCCCTGCAGGAAGCCCTCTGGCGGGACAATAATGCCGCTGGATCCCACGACGGACTCGATCAGCACTGCTGCCACGTTGTCCTCGTAAACCAGGGTTTCCTCCAGCGACTGCAGTGCGCGGGCGCACTCTTCCTCCGGGGTGGTGGAGTAGAAGGCGCTGCGGTACAGGAACGGCCCCCAGAAGTGTTTCACGTCGCCGTCGGTGGTGGGGTTGCCGTGGCGGCGTGCCTCGCCGGTGGCCATAATTGCGGAGCCAGTAGCGCCGTGGTAGCTGCGGTAAGCCGTCAGGATCTTGGACTTGCCGGTGGTCAGGCGAGCCATGCGGATGGCGTGCTCGATGGCGTCTGCGCCGCCGTTGGTAAAGAAGATGTGGGAGAAGTCGCCCTGCGCTTGCTCCACGATCTCCTTGGCCAGCTCGCTACGAACATCGTTGGAGAACGCGGGGTTCTGGTTGGTGATGCGTGCGGCCTGCTGCTGAATTGCCTCCACCAGCTTCGGGTGGGCGTGGCCCAGGTTGGCGCTCACCAGCTGGCTTCCCAGATCCAGGTAGCCGTTGCCCTGGTAGTCGTAGATCCACGGGCCTTCGGCGTAGCTCAGCGGCTGCGGGTTGATCTTTTCTTGCGCCGACCAGCTGTGGAATACGTAGTTGCTGTCGTTGTCGCGTACCTGCTGCTCTGCGGTCTTTGCTTCTTCGGTGCCGACGCCAACTTTTGCGCCGTCGAAGGTAGTGAACTCGGTGATGCTAGGGGGTAACTCAGTCATTCTTCCAGGCTACTCTTGCACGTTGGCGTTAGCAGCGGAGATGCTGCCTAGGACTGCCCCTGGGTGGGCTGCTCCGCAAGGTCCTCGTCGAAGTTGTCGTACTCGTCGTAGTTTTCGTCGTCCTCGGCGGCCGGATCGCTGAATCCGAAGCGCTTCAGCCGCGCCCGGTCGGCGGCGGAGGAAGAGCTGGTCAGTTGCAAAAGCTCGTTGTAGATACCGCCGCTGGTTGCCAACTCGGCCGGGGAGCCGACCTCGCAGACGTGCCCCTTGTCCAGGGTGACGATCTTGTCGACGTCGGCGATGGTGGACAGGCGGTGGGCGATGACGATGGTGGTGCGGCCCACCATCAGTTCGTTCAGGCCGGCCTGAACCACGCGTTCGGCCTTTGTATCCAGTGCGGAGGTGGCCTCGTCCAAAATCAGCACCGGCGCGTCCTTCAGCATGGCGCGGGCCACTGCGATGCGCTGTTTCTGCCCACCGGACAGGCGCAGGCCGCGCTCGCCGATGAGGGTGTCGTAGCCATCCTTGAAGTGCATGATGAAGTCGTGGGCGAAGGCGCGCTTGGCCACCGCCTCGATCTCCTCATCCGTCGCGTCGGGCTTCGCGTAGGCGATGTTTTCCCGCACGGTGCCGGAGAACAACGCGGGTTCCTGGAACACCACGCCGACAGAGCTGCGCAGCTCCGCGGCCGTCATGTCCGCCACGTCCTTTCCGCACACCTTCAGCTGCCCCTCGGTGGGGCGGTACAGGCCCAGCAGCAGGTTCACCAGAGTAGATTTGCCGCCACCGGATTCACCGACCAGTGCCACCTGGTCGCCCTTGGCCGCCTGGAAGGTGACCTGGTGGATGACGGGTTCGCCCTTGGTGTATTCGAAGCTGACGTGATCGAAGTCGATCACCGGCCCGTTCTCCGGGGCGGAAAGCTGCGGCTGCACAGCCTGATCCACGTCATCCTGGGAGACCAGCATCGGCCCGCCCGGGCGGGCAGCCTCCAGCAGGGGAGCGGTGGCCGATGGTTCCTCCAGCTCCTCCATAGTCTTGAAGTATTCGCGGGAGCCCGCGGCGGCACGCTGGGCGGTATCCACCATCCAGCTCATCATGCCGGCCGGCTGGCGAGCCATCACCACGTACTGCAGCAACAGCACCATGTCGCCCAGCGTGAAGTCGCCGTGCAGGGTGCGCCAGAACAACATCAGGTAGATGCCGAAGAAGATCAGGTTCATCCCGCCCATGCGCAAGACGTCCATGAAGTGCCACCAGCGGGATTGTTCGCGCGTCAGTTGGATCGTGTCGGCGAAGTGCTTCTGGAACAGACGCAGCTCACGCAGCTCGGATACGAAGGACTTCACCACCTTTACCTGGCCGATGACCTCCGCGAAACGCCCCTGGGCTACGTCGATGTGCTCGTTCTTTTCCTTCTCCCACACCATCCACTTCTTGGAGGTCAGCATGGTCAGGTACAGGTACATCGGGAAGATGATCGCCAGTAGCAGCGCCAATGGCCAGTAGTAGATGGCCGTGATCACCAAGATCATGGTGACGGTGATCAGCATGGAGAAGAAGTTGTTGGCGAAGGACTTGATGAAGTCCGTCAGCCCCAGGATGGAGCGGTCTAGCCGGGAGATGATGGTGCCCGTGACCTGCTTGTCGTAGTAGCCCTGCGGCAGCGACAAAAGCTTGGCGTAGTAGCGGTTGGACAGGATCTGGCGCATTCGCATGGCCATCACGTCGCCGAACCAGCCGCCGATGTTGTGGATGAGGGTGTTGGCCAGCTCCACGGCCAGCAGGCCGACGGCGAGCCAGATGACGGTCTTTGTGGCGCCCTCGATGGCAGCGTCAGAAGCACCCCCGCCCCCGACGGTCTCCACGATCGTGTCGGTGGCCAGCTTCACCAGGTAGGGAGTGGCTAGGGCTAGTCCCGCCGTGACGATGCTGGTGATCATCACGATGATGTAGAAGGGCCACAGTTCCTTAGTGGAGCGCAGAATTCGGCTGAAGGCTTTGATCACACTGTGCCAAGTTAACCGTTCAGGTTCGTCTTAGCGAATTCCGCGATGCGATCCAGGGTCGCGTTGAGGATCTCCCGCGACGTTCCGAAGTTGATACGCACATGCCCCGCACCTTGAGTGCCGAACATGGTTCCTTCGTTGAAGGCCACGCGTGCGCCTTCCAGCAGCTTCTTACCCGGGTTTTCTTCCAGCCCCGGTACCGCGCTGAGGTCGACCCACAGCAGGAAGCTGGCCTCGGGGCGGGTGAACTTCGCGCCGGGCAGCACCTCCGGTAGTCGGCGTTCCAGCAGATCCAGGTTGCCCTGCAGATACTCCAGTTCGTTATCTAGCCATGCTTCGCCGTTTGTGTAAGCGGCCTCGGCGGCGACCTGCCCCAGGGTGGAGGAGGATCCCGTGCGCAGCGGACTGACCTTCGCCATTACCGCGCGATCGTCCGGGTTTGTGAAGATCATCTGCGCGCAGTGCAGGCCCGCGGTGTTCCAGCCCTTCGAGGTCGCCAGCACCGTCACGGTCACCCGCGCGGCTTCCTCACTGAGCGTCGCCAGGGGAGTGTGCTTGTGCGGGGCGTAGACCACCGGCGCGTGGATCTCGTCGGAGATCAGACGGACGTTGTACTTCTCGGCCAGTTTCACCAGCTTGGCTAGTTCCTCCGGGCGCCACGCGCGCCCCAAAGGGTTGTAGGGGTTGCACACGATCATCGCGCCCACACCTGCCGGGTTTTCGCTGCTAGCGAAGGCCTTTTCTAGGGCCTCGTAGTCGAAGGCCCACTCCTCTGTGTCCTCGGCGCCCTGCGGGCTCTTGTTGCCCCTCTTGGTCATTTCCACCTCGACCTTCGGGCGGTTCACTGCACTCGGCACGTCGAAGAACGGGTGGTAGCTCGGCACTGGGACGATCACGTCGGAGCCCTGCGGCGTCAATTCATCAATAGCTGCAGCAACGCCCTTAACCACATCCGGGACCAGCCGCACCCACGTCGGGTCGATCTGCCAGTCGAAGCGGCGGGATAGGAAGCCTGCCAGGGCCTTCTCCACGGAACCGTTGCGGCGCTCGTAGCCGAAGTATTCGCGATCCACGCCCGACTGGATGGCCTGCTTGACGGCGGGGCAGGTGTCGAAGTCGGTCTCGGCGACCCACAGCGGCAGCACGTCCTCGTCGTAGACGGTCCACTTCATCGTCCCGCGGGCGCGCAGGGTGTCGAGGTCGGGGACGGTCACGGTATCGTTCGGGCGGCCGGCGTTCGGGTGGCTAGCGTTCGGGAAGCTGTTGTTCTGGGGTGTGGCGTTCATAGCTTCCCACCCTAGCATTCTAGACCGAGCTGTCTAGTGTGGGTGCTGTATTGCCGCTTAGTAGCGCGGGTAGAGCTCCGGGTAATCCTCGCGAATCTGCTGATAAGCATCCTCGGCCACCTCGCGGGTCACCTCGCCGCGCGCAGCCGCATCCGTGTCGAAGCGCCGCACCAAACGTCGCGAACCATAGCGCGGCCACTCCGGTTCCTCCCCGCGGGCGAAGCGCGCGACAATCCCGTGAAACTCCGTCGCCAGTGGCTGCAAGCGCTCGGCCGCGGACTCGCCGCAGAAATACTTCACTGTTTTGGGCGCGACCTTAAGGGCGTCAAAAACCAAAGGAAGATCCGCGCAGTGCCAAGCTGATTGGCTTCCGTGAAACTCGTAGGACCAGGTTGTATCGCGTTTTTCCTCCATGATCGCCACGGCCCAGCGTTTAATGGCCGAATCACCGATGGCCATTCCCACCGGGTTTTCTGACGCCCACCGCACCCGCGCCTGCAGCGCCCGTTCCGCGTACCGTGCCAAGACCTTAGCCGGTTGCCGAACCAGCGGGTTCTTGGAGCTTAAGTGCTTGTCGAGGGCGCGAGCGAAGGGCATCTGCACTAACTCCTCGCGCAGAGTGCCGACCAGCAGAGGCACGTCCCGCATCTGATCTGGCCGGAAAGGATAGGGGCCCACCGCGCAGTCCGTGCGATAGATCCGGGCAAAGCGGCGGTAGGCACGTTGTAGCTGATCCGGCTTGAGGTGGGACAGGTGCTTGGTCGTCAGAGGTCCGCCGAGGAGGGCACGGGCAACATGCTCGCGGCTCGGCCAGCCTTCGCGCGGGAAACCAGGGCTGAGGATCACAGCGCGGTGTACCAAGCCCTCGGTGCGGGGATTGCATAGAGCCCATGCCGTCAGAGCACCGCCGGCGGACTGGCCCATCAGTGTGACTTGTTCTGGATCACCGCCAAAAGCGGCGATGTTGTCGCGCACCCATTGCAGTGCCACGACGATATCTTCGGCGCCGCGGTAATACTCCGGTTCTTTGTTTGGGTCTATTGAAGGATCAATGTCGGCCGGGCGCTGCTCGTCGACGAGGGGAAGGAAGCCCTCAAAGCGATACCGGTAGTTCAGCGAGACGTATACGAAACCCTCCTCGGCGAAGCGGACACCCTGGTACCAGAGCTCGTCGGCGAAGCCTTCCTCGTAGCGACCACCGTGGATGAACACGATCACTGGTGCCCCGGGACTGGTGCCGTCGGTGGGGGTAGATCCAGTTCCGGCGTTGGCTCTGGGATGGAAGTCAGACTCGATGATGGAAGGGGGTGCGTCGACCGGGCAGGTGATGGATAGGGATTGGCGGTGGGTGGTGGTGGAGGGGTCGCCGAAGAAGAATTGAAAAGGGACAGCAGGGGAAGGAGGGGCGAAGCGTTCGCCCCCGGCGTAGGGGATGGACTCGAAGCGGAGGACGGAACCGCGGAGGAAGCCACGTTTGCGACCCTGTTCGATGGCCACATCAACGTAGTCCTTGGGCTCAGGGATAGAGTGGGGGATCATGGATTACCTCCAAAACGCTTCCGAACTGCCTTATGAACTGCCAGACTTCGCGGCAATCGACCTAGCCGAGCTGGTGCCCGCCTTCCGCACTGCGCTGGTGGATCACGCCGCGCAGATCGCGGCGATCGCGAACAACCCCGAGGCTCCCACCTGGGAAAACACCGCCGAGGCGTGGGAAGAATCGGGTCAGATGCTGCAGCGCGTGCTGGCCATTGTTTTTAATTATACGGGCGCACATGCCACCGATCAGGTGCGCGAGATCGAGGCGACGATCAGCCCGGAGTTGGCCCGGCACTTCAGCGAAATCTGGCTGAACCGCACGCTGTGGCAGCGCATCTGCGCCCTGCCCGAGCAGACAGAGGGCAGCGAGGAAGAGGCACTACTGCGCGAACTGAAGAAGAGCTTCATCCGCGGTGGTGCAGAGCTAGACGACGACCAGCGGGAGCGCCTGCGCGACATCGACGCGCAGCTGGCCGAGCTGACCACCGCCTTCGGCGCGCAGTTGCAGACCGCCACCGAAGATGCGGCGGTGCTGCTGACCGACGAAGCCGAGGTAGCGGGCCTCAGCGAATCTGACAAGGAATACTTCGCCAAGGCCGCCACAGAGCGAGGGGAGGAAGGCTGGCTGATCCGCCTGGGTCTGCCCAGCATCCAGCCAGTGCTGGAATCGTTGGATAACCCGGCGGCGCGTGCGAAGGTGCACCAGGCATCGTTGAACCGTGCGGCCGATAGCAACGCGGCCACGCTGCTGCAGATCGTCCACCTGCGCGCCCAGCGCGCCGAGCTATTGGGGTTTGCCAACCACGCCGAGTTCGTCGCTGCTGCCGAGACCGCGGGAAGCCTCGCGGCCGTCGAGGAGTTGCTTAATCAGGTGACGCCCGCCGCCGTGGCGAACGCGCAGGGCGAGTTCAAACGGGCGCTGGACAAGATGGCCGTCAGTGGAGCCGAAAGCGCAGCGGACACAGCCACCGCAGAGGACGGGGAGGGGGAAAGCGCCCTCACCGGCGCAGATTGGCCGTACTGGGATGCCAAACTGCGCGCCGAGGAGCTCGACGTCGACGAGGCGGAGCTCAAGAAGTATTTCCCGCTGGAACAGGTGATGGTCGACGGGGCATTCTTCGCCGCCAAGCGCCTGTACGGCATCGACGTGCGCGAACGCACCGACTTGGCCGGTTACGCGCCAGGCGTGCGGGTGTGGGAGGTCACCGAGGGCGCCGACGCTACCGAGGGTGCCGGCGCCCCCGTCGGCATCGGCCTGCTACTCACCGACATGTACGCCCGCCCCACCAAGCGCGGTGGCGCGTGGATGAACTCCTTCGTCGAACAGTCCAACCTGCTGGGCCAGGCCCCCGTGGTGGTCAACGTGATGAACATCGCCGAGCCCGCCGAAGGCGAACAGGCCTTGCTGAGCCTCGACGAAGTGCAGACCGTCTTTCACGAGTTCGGCCACGCCCTGCACGGCCTGCTCTCCGACGTGCGCTACCCAACGCTGTCCGGCACCAACGTTCCCCGCGACTTTGTGGAATTCCCCAGCCAGATCAACGAAAACTGGGCGCTGGAACCCGCCGTGCTGCACAACTACGCCCGCCACGCGGAGACCGGGGAAGTCATCAGTGGCGAGTTCGTCGACGCGATCCGCGCCCAAGCCAAGTGGGGTCAGGGCATGGCCACCACCGAGTTCCTGGCGGCCTGCTGGCTGGACCTGGCCTGGCACAAGCTTTCTGCCGTGGAAGCGGAGAAGCTCCTCGAGGCTGCCACCGAGGACGCTGTCGCACAGGTCGAAGCCTTCGAAGCCGAAGCTCTGGAGCGCGCCGGGGTGGACGTCAACGGTGCCCTCGCCCCGCGCTACCGCTCCACCTACTTCAACCACATCTTCGCCGGTGGCTACTCCGCCGACTACTGGAGCTACCTCTGGGCCGAGGTCCTGGATGCCGATGGTTTCCAAGCCTTCGTCGATACCGGCGCTGCGGTGGGGGAGTCCATTACGGAATCTAATGACGCCACCCCGGTTCTCGACGACGATGATGTCCGCTTCGCGGGCGAGCGTTTCCGCCGCATTATTCTTTCGCGCGGCGCTAGCATCGACTTCGAAGACGCATTTTGGATGTTCCGCGGCCAGCAGCGCAGCGTGCAGCCGCTACTTCACCGTCGCGGGTTGAGCCAGGGGTAGGCGTCAAGAAAGAAAGGGCAAGATCAAAACAATGATGGAATGGCTGATCAACGCGCCGGTGTGGATCCAAACGCCGCTGGTGTTCCTTGCCCTATTCGTTGTTTGCACCGTGCTGGCCTTAGTATGGCTGGTAATTGCGCTGCGGATTTTCCCCGCAAGTGCGGAGGAAAAGCGCGTGCACGGCGCGCTCACGCTGCGGGAGTTATGGGCTAGCCGGAGCACAAACCCAGCAAGCGACAAGCAGGAGGACTAACAGGCGATGAAACACCACTCTAAGGTGCGCCAGGCTTTGGCTTTGCTGCTGGTTCTGCTGCTGGTGGCCTGGCTGGCCACCACATTCTTCTAACCCTCGCCCTCTAGCCTTCGCCGCGGGTGGCGGACAGCACCTCGCGGGCCAGCTGGATGTTCGGCAGATCCTCCACTAGCACCGGGTTGCCCTGCCCATCGCACAGCGGCACCCGCCAGTTCGGATACAGATCCTGCGTAGTGCCCGGCTGGTTCTGTGCGCGCAGGTCACCCACTAGATCCACCAGGGCGGCACAGCGCAGCAGCGACGGGGTCTGCGCGATGTAGCGGTGCATGGCGCGCAGGATGTAGGAGACGTCCGGGCGGCGCTCGCGCCCGTGCCGCGGGTCGTCCAGCTCCTGGCGCAGGTCGTTGAGGAAGTAGTCCTCGCAGTCCATGCCCTGGAAGGCGCCGTGGCGGGCAATAGTCCCCAGCACGTCGACCTGCCAGTTGGCATCCTCGGCGAATTCCTCATCCGAGCTGCGGGTCAGCACTCCCAGCTCTTCGCGCAGGTCGATGTGCCCGCCGCGCAGGTAGCTGGCGGTCGGCGGCAGGTCGTGCGTGGTCACGGAGGTCAGGCAGGTGCGACGGTATGCCTCCGGAGCCTTGGCCCCATTTGCGTCACCCTCAAACCACACGATCGAGGTGCCCATCACGCCACGGCTGGCCAAGTAGTCCTGCACCCACGGCTCGAAGGTGCCCAGATCCTCGCCGACCACGACAGCGCCGGCGCGGTGAGCTTCCAGTACCAGCGCGCCGACCAGAGCCTCGTGGTCGTAGGTAACGTACGTGCCGAGCGTCGGCGATTCCATCCGCGGGATCCACCACAGGCGGAAAAGCCCCAACACGTGGTCGATGCGGATGCCACCGGCGGTGCGCAGGATCGTGCGCAGCATGTCGCGCCACGGACGGTAGCCCTCTTCGGCCAGCTTCCACGGGTGCCACGGGGGTTGGGACCAGTCCTGACCCTGTTGGTTGTAGCCGTCAGGTGGGGCGCCAACGCTAGCTCCAGGCGCCAGCACGTCGGCCAGGGTCTGGGCGTCCGCGCCGCCGGGGTGTACGCCGACGGCCAGATCCGCCATGAGGCCGATGCTCATGTGCTCGGTCAGCGTTTGCTGCGCGTGTAGCTCCTGTTCCTGGCACAGCATCTGCATCCAGGCGAAGAAGTCGCTGGTCAGTGATGGATCGTTAGCCGCGCGCTCGCACCATTCGGTGAAGCCCACCAAGCCTTCGCCCTCGCGCTCGCGGAAGTCGCGCAGCTGCGCGGTGCGCTCGTCGCCGATCCCTGCGGTGTACAGCAGGTGCAGTGCCTTAATTTTGGACGCCACCACCGGGTCCCGCTCCAACAATTCAGCGGTGTGGTTGCGCTTTTTCAGTGGCTCGGCCAGCTGCTGGATTTCCGCGTGGAGCTCGGGGTGTGCGGCGTACTCGGGCGTGTTTTCCACCCGGATGTAGATGGGGTTGGTGTAGCGGCGGGTGGTCGGCAGGTAGGGGGAATCCTCCACCGGGGGAGCGGCTTCCGCAGCGTGCATGGGGTTGACTAACACGAAGTCCGCCCCGCCGAGCTTCTGCAGTGAGTTGCTCAAAACCTCCAGCGTTCCGTAGTCGCCAACTCCCCAGGCGTCCTTATCGCGCAGGGAATACAGCTGCGCCATCACTCCGGCGCGTGGGGCTTCCGGCAGTTCCAGCGACTGCGGGGAGACCAGCAGGGTGGAGGTCGCTTCGGTGGATTCCGCCTGCGCCTCGATCTGGTGCCAGCCGGCCGGCAGGGCGGGCAGTTGGAAGGTGGCGGTGCCGAAGGTGGTCGCGGTGGCTTCCGCGCCGACAGTGATGGGGTCCACCCACTCGTTGAGCTGTTCCAGCTCGATCGTGTCGCCGTCCTCGGTGTGGACCCGCACCTGCAAAGATTCGCCATCGATGCAGTGGACGTGCAGCGTGCGCGGGCGGTCGGCGATGGCGGTGATGGTGGGGGCGATCATACGGCTGTAGCGGGTGCGCAGCAGACCCTCGATGGCAGTCTGCACAACGTCTTCGGTCAGCGCGGATGGATCCTCCGGCAGATCCAGTCCCAACTCGCGGAGCGCGAAAAGTACGGTGCTGCTTTTCACATCCACCCGCTGGCCGTTTTGGCCGGTGTACCAGGTGGCCACACCGCATTCGGCAGCCAGTTCGTTGAGGATTGCGTTGACATCGGGGGCGATCTGTCCGCCGGGTTCCACAGAGCTAGTCACAACTGCCATTGTGCAGGTTGAGCAGAGCTTCTTCCACTCTTTTGACCAGAGTTCATGGGGGAGTGGAGGGTAGCGGGAGGAAGCCGGGGTTAGCGTGGGCGGGATCTCGCGGTACATTTTTAGTGAAGGTTCGGCGTGACCCACACCACTCATATATGGTTGTAGAAGTATTAATCACGTTGAAGCGACGGGCGATCGAACCCAAGATGCGCCCGTTTTTCACGTAAAAGACCAGGTCAGGCAACTGTCAGGACATAAGCAAAGGGAGCAGCATGACGGAGTACACCTCTGAAGCCCTATATACGATCGACGAGCACGAGACCTGCCTATCGGCAGTTCGCGATCTTGGCGCCGAATCCCCGGATGGGGTGCTGTTTAAGCGCCCGAAGAACTTCGACTGGGTGGACGTCACCGTCGCCGAGTTCCTGGACGACGTGTACGCGGTAGCCAAGGGCCTGGTCGCCAACGGTATCGAGCCTGGCGATCGCGTGGTTATCATGTCCGACACCCGCTACGAGTGGACCGTTCTGGACTACGCCATCTGGGCCGCCGGTGCGATCACCGTGCCGATCTACCCGTCCTCTTCCACCTCCCAGTGCGAGTGGATCGTGGGCAACTCCGGCGCGAAGCTGGCTATCTCTGAGAAGTCTGGCCACACCACCCGCCTGTCCACCTTCGTCAAGGAAGGCGACCGCCCGGAGGGCGACGACTCCGCGCACCTTAACCGCGTGCTGGAGCTCAACAGCGGCGCGATCGACATCCTGATTAACGACGGTAAGGAAGCCGGCATCCAGCAGGAGGTTCTGGAAGAGCGCATCGCCAACACCCGGCACACCGACGTCGCCTCCATCGTTTACACCTCCGGCACTACGGGCCGCCCCAAGGGCTGCAAGCTGACCCACCACAACTGGCTGGCAGAGGCTCGCGCCATCCTGACCCACCCGGTCGGCCGCGCCGCGTCCTTCGGCTACCGCAAGCTGACCTTCCTGCCCCTGGCACACGTGTTCTCCCGGGCAATGGCGCACGCCGCGACCGTCGGTGGCGCTACCCAGACCCACTGGAGCGACATGAGCACGCTGGTCGCAGAGTTCCAGCGCACCAAGCCGAACCTGATCTGCTCTGTGCCTCGCATCTTTGAAAAGGTCCACGCGGGCGTGAAGTCCAAGGCCACGGAGGGCGGCGGCGTCAAGGCAAAGATCTTCAACTTCGCAGAACGCGCCGCAGTCGACTACTCCCACGCGCTCGATACCGACGAAGGGCCGACCCTGAAGCAGAAGATCAACCGTGCGATCGGCGACAAGCTGGTCTACTCCAAGGTCCGCGAGGCCATGGGCGGCGAGCTGGACTACGCGATCTCCGGCGGCTCCGCACTGAACCCGGAGCTTATGCACTTCTTCCGCGGCGTGGGCGTGAATCTGTACGAGGGCTACGGCCTGACCGAATGCACCGCCGCAGCCTGCACCAACTTCGCCCCGGACAACATCATCGGCACCGTCGGTCGCCCGCTGGGCGGCATCACTGTCAAGATCGACGACGACGGTGAGATCCTGCTGAAGGGCGACATGGTGTTCGCGGGTTACTGGGAGAACGAGGAAGCCACCGCGGAATCCTTCACCGAGGACGGCTTCTACCGCACCGGCGACCTGGGCAAGCTGCTGCCCACCGGCCACCTGAAGATCACCGGCCGCAAGAAGGAAATCATCGTGACCGCCGGCGGCAAGAATGTCTCGCCTGGCCCGATGGAGGACATCCTGCGCTCCGCCCCGCTGATCTCCCAGGCCATGGTCGTGGGCGATGACCAGAAGTTCGTCGGCGCCCTGATCTCCCTGGACGAGGAAGCAGCCAAGAAGTGGAAGGAAAACAACGGCATCGCGGACAATGTTTCCATCCGCGAACTGGCGAAGAACCCGGTTCTGCGCTCCGAGATCCAGGACGCGATCAACGAGGCCAACGCTACTGTCTCCCACGCCGAGGGCATCAAGAAGTTCCGCATCGTCCACCGCGACTTCACGGAGGAGAACGACGAGGTCACCCCGTCGCTGAAGCTGAAGCGCTTCGTTGTAGCGAAGAACTTCGCCGACGATATCGCCTGGATCTACAACTCAAAATAAGTTAAGAATTCCACCCCACCACACCGGCCAAGCCTCCGCGCAGGGTCGGTGTTCGTGTTTTAAAGTTACTCGCGATATCAACCACCAGATGTTGGGCTACTGACGGGCTCGGGGAGAGGAGAACGCGTGCACTACGACGCTGCCCTGCGCGTTCGCGAGCTCACCCAAAACATCTACGACATTGGCGACGAGATCGCCGATTACATCAACCACGTCTCCCAGGCCATCGCCGATTGGGATGCCGACCTGGTGGAAGACTGCCTGCTTGAGTTGGAGGAGATCGTCGCGGAGGGGCGCGCGGAGGTCCGCCCCGGCCTGTCCGAGCTCAACGGCCTGCGCCAAGCCTTCGTTTCCGGCGTGCGCGCGGGCAGCATGTCGGGCGTGACCCCCTCCCGCACCCCACGCGCCCTCGGTGCCACCACCAGCGGCGATTACCCGCACCCCGGCCGCACCTTGAGCTTCATGCATAAAAAGCCCGGCGCCTCCCGCCAGGTGGGTGCGCGTCTTCGTGGTTCTTTTGGTGACGCCACCGCCTCCACCGCCACCAACCCCAGCAACGCTGACCGTTCCCCTGCCGGGGCGCAGAATTCCGCCCCAGCGACGATGGCCTCCACGGCCTCCTGGCGCATGTGGCTGCGCGAACAAGCCGAGCACATCCGCGCGGATCTGCGCGAGGTGGAGGATTGGGTAGTCAACCAGACCCAGTGCGCGCTGGAATCCCAGTCCGTTCTGCTGCCGCAGGTCTATGTGAAGGCCGAACAGCGCACGATGGAGCTGGTTGCCCAGTGGCGCGAGGTGATTGACCGCCAGCCGGAGCTGGCCGCGGGTATGCGCGGCGAGGCACCACCGGAGTTCCTGGTCGAGCGCGCCCGGGTGGAGGAGATCGTCGGCCGACTGCAGCGCCGGAAGCGCGGCACGGCAGTCTAGTAGTATGCACGGCCTTTATATCCACGTTCCCTTTTGCTCTACCCGCTGCGGCTATTGCGACTTCAACACGTACACTCCGCAGGAGCTCAGCGCGGCCGAAGGCAGCGCTATAGAAGGCAGGGCTGTGGATGGCAACACCATCCCCGGCTACCTGGATGCGCTGGAACGCGAGCTGGAGGTCGCCGCCGAGGTGTGGGATTACCCCGGCGAGGTGCAGACCGTCTTCTTCGGCGGCGGAACGCCCTCCATGCTGGGGTACGAGGGGCTGGCCCGGGCGCTGAACGCTGCGCGTCGCGCCGTGGGGCTCGCAGCCGATGCAGAGATCACCACCGAGGCGAACCCGGAATCCACCAGCCCGGAGTTCTTTGAGCACTTGCGCGAGGCCGGCTTCAACCGCATTTCCTTAGGCATGCAGTCCGCCATGGGGCATGTGCTGAAGGTTCTGGAGCGCCAGCACACCCCAGGCCGCCCCATCGAGGCGACCCGCGAGGCCAAGCGGGCGGGCTTCGAGCACATCAATCTGGACGTTATCTACGGCACCCCCACCGAGACGGACGAGGACCTGCAGCGCACCCTCGACGCGGTGCTGGAGGCGGACGTCGACCACGTCTCCGCCTACTCCCTGATCGTGGAGGACGGCACGGCCATGGCGCGGAAGGTGCGGCGCGGCGAGCTGCCCGCCCCGGACGAGGACACCCTCGCTGATCGTTATGACGCCATCGACGCCCGCCTGCGCCAGGCGGGATTTAACTGGTACGAGGTCTCTAACTGGGCCAAACCCGGCGGCGAATGCCAGCACAACCTGATTTATTGGCGCTCCGGGCAGTGGTGGGGCGCCGGCCCCGGCGCCCACGGATGCGTGCGGCTGCGCGGGGAGCGGCACAGCGAGTCTGGCCTGGTGAGGCTGGTGAATGCGAAACGTCCAGCGACCTATTGGGATGGTCTGCTGGGCGAGGGCGAAGGGGCGTCCACAAGAAAGGACGGCCTACCCGTACCAGGGTCGGTGGTGACGACCGAGCGCTTAAGCAACGACGACCTGCGCACCGAACAAGTGATGCTGCAGCTGCGACTGGCCGAAGGGCTGCAGCTAGCCGGTAGCGATGAGAATGCCGAGCTCCAGCAGGTGATTGAGCGATACACCGGCCTGGGGCTGCTGGACAATCGCGGCGAGCGCCTAAGATTGACGGATAAAGGGCGCTACCTAGCCGACGGCATAGTCACCGATATTGTGCTGGCGCTCGGGCTATAGCCGGACTCACGTAAGGGGTGAAGATACTGTCCAGCGGAACTGAACACAGACGGAACCAGGTGCTGCGGGCGATCGTCAGCGACTTCATCGCCCTGCACGAACCGGTGGGCTCGAAAATGCTGGTGGACAGGCACCAACTGGGTGTTTCCTCGGCGACGATTCGCAACGACATGGCGGTGCTGGAAGCCGAGGGGTACATCACGCAACAGCATGCGTCCTCCGGGCGCATTCCCACGGTGAAGGGCTACCGGCGCTTCGTCGACGGCATCCACGACATCAAGCCACTCAGCACGCCCGAGCGGCGCGCGATCCTGGACTTCTTGGAAAACGGCGTGGACCTGGAAGACGTGCTGCGCCGCAGCGTGCAGCTGCTGTCGCAGCTCACCCGCCAGGTGGCGGTGGTGCAGATGCCGGACCTGCGGCGTGGCCGGGTGAAGCACTGTGAACTGGTGAAGCTGGGCAGCCACCGCATTCTGCTGGTGCTGATTACCGACACCGGGCGCGTGGACCAGCGCAACGTGGATCTGGGCCAGCCGATCAGCGACGACGACCTGCCGCGGCTGCGCGACCTGGTGAACTCCGCGATGGTGGGGCGCACCCTCGACGACGCGTGCACGAACATCGCCGCGCTGGCCAGCGAGGCCAAGGGCAACAGTATGCCGGAGGAACTGCGGGACGTTGCGCTTGTGGTGACGACTGTGCTGGTGGAGACCCTGCTGGAGCGGCCCAACGACCGGCTGATCCTGGCGGGCACCCCGAACCTAATGCGCACCTCGGAGCTGACACCCGTGGTGGAGGCGCTGGAGGAACAAGTGGTGGTGCTGAAACTGCTGAATAGCGTGCGCGACCTGCATGTACAGGTGAGCATCGGTGAGGAGAATGAGGACGAGGAGCTGCGCGGGGCTTCCGTCGTATCTACCGGCTATGGCAACGCCAACGCGGTGCTCGGCGGCATGGGTGTGGTGGGCCCGACGCACCTGGACTACTCCGGCACGATTTCCTCGGTGACGGCCGTGGCGCACTATGTCTCGCGGATTTTGAGCGAAGAGTAGGAATAGTAGACTAATGCAGTTGGTTTAGGAATAAGACCGCAGATAAGCAACTGCAAGTAACTGCAAGCAACCGCAAGCAACTCAAGATAGACGTGAAAAGGACCCGCTGAACGTGGCTCGAGACTATTACGGAATCCTCGGTGTGGATCGCGACGCTACGGACGCCGAAATCAAGAAGGCGTACCGCCGCCTGGCTCGCAAGTACCACCCCGACGTCAACCCTTCTGAAGAGGCCGCGGAGAAGTTCCGCGAAATCTCCCTTGCCCAGGAGGTGCTGACCGACCCGCAGAAGCGCCAGATCGTGGACGCCGGTGGGGATCCGGAAGAGCAGGGCTTCGGCCAGCCGGGCGCGGGTGGCTTCGGCGGCTTCGGTGGCGGTGGCCTGGGGGACATCTTCGATGCGTTCTTCGGCGGTGGCGGCGGCCAGCGTGGGCCGCGCCAGTCCCGCGTGCGCCGCGGCAACGATGCCCTGGTGAAGATCGAGGCTTCGCTGGAGGAAATCTACGCCGGCGTGGATCGCGAGATCACCGTGGAAACCGCCGTGCTGTGCGACGTGTGCGACGGCACCGGATCTGCCTCTAAGGCAGCCCCTGTGACCTGCCCCACCTGCCAGGGCGTGGGTGAGGTCATGGAGCTGCAGAACTCCATGCTGGGGCGCGTGCAGGTTCGCCGCGCCTGCCACCGCTGCGCGGGCACCGGTGAGGGCATCCAGGATCCGTGCGAAAACTGCGCGGGCGACGGGCGCGTGCGTGATCGGCAGACCCTCAAGGTCTCTATCCCCGCTGGTATCTCCGACGGCATGCGTCTGCGCATGAGCGGTAAGGGCGAGGTCGGCCCGGGTGGTGGCCCGGCCGGTGACCTGTACGTGGAGGTACACACCACCGAGCACCCCTACTTCATCCGCGAGTCCGACGATCTGCACGTGAACCTGCAGGTCCCGGCGGTAGAGGCGACCTTGGGCACCTCCGTAGAAGTGAAGCTGCTGGACGATTCCGTCGCCACTGTGGACATCGCCCCCGGCACCCAGCCGGATGCCACCATCCGCCTGTCGGATAAGGGCATGCCGCACCTGCGCCGCGAAGGCCACGGTTCGCTGATCGCCCACGTGGAAGTCATGATCCCCACCGACCTGAGCCACAAGCAGCGCGACCTGTTGGAGCAGCTGCGCGAGGCCAGCTCCCAGAACGCCGGTGTGGCCACCAAGGACGAGTCGCACGATGGCTTCTTCTCCCGCCTCCGCTCGAAGTTTGGCCGTTAACCCATGACCGATCCGGTGTTCATCCACCCCATCCCCGAGCCCATCGCGGCCGGGGATCGCTTCCGGCTGACCGGCGCGGAGGCCAAGCACGCCACCGTCAAGCGTCTCGAGGTCGGGGAGGGGTTGGTTGTCACCGACGGCACCACTCGCGCGGTGCAGTGTTCTTTTCTTGGTGACGCCACCGTGGAGGTCGCCGACATTCTGCAGCTTCCCGTCCCGCACCCGCGGGTGACGGTGGTGCAGGCGATTCCAAAGTCCGACCGGGCGGAACTGGCTGTGGACCTGATGGTGCAGGCGGGCGCGGATCGGATTGTCCCGTGGGCGGCCCGCAGGGCGATCGCTAAGTGGGATGGCAAGGAGGCCAAGGCGCACGCGAAGTGGGAGAACGCTGCCCGCGCGGCGGCGAAGCAGTCCCGCCGCCTGCAGATCCCGGAGGTCACCCAGCTGGTGCGTAGTCCGCGGGAACTCGCCCGGGTGCTAGAGCTCGGAGAGGCCGGCGCTGCCGGGAACACCGGCGCAGCCGGCTCCACCCGCGTGCTGGTACTGCACGAGGAAGCTACCGAGCCGCTTCCCGCGGCCGTGACCGCCGCGGTGTCCGCGGGTGCCACCGAGCTGGCTCTGGTGGTCGGACCAGAAGGAGGCATCGGCCGCGAGGAGCTGGAAGAGTTGGCACAGTTGGGTGCCACCCCGGTCCGGCTGGGGCCGGAGGTGCTGCGCACCGCCACCGCCGCGGCGGTGGCCCTGGGCGCCATCGGCGCTGTGACGGAGCGTTGGCGGTAGGATCTATTCACATGACGTCTTCCAACTCCGCCAGGTCACCGCGCCCCCGCGTAGCCAGCTCTACTGTGGAGTTCGACCCGGATTCCATCGTGGCTGTCGCCGGCCCGGCAGATGAAAACCTACGGGTGCTGGAGCTCGCCTTCGATACGGACATCCTGACCCGTGGCAATCGCGTGACGATCCGCGGCGAGGCCTCCGAGGTCTCCCAGGCGCGCCGGGTGTTGCAGGAGATGATCAATCTGGTGGATCGCGGTCACGCGGTGGATCCCGCGGCCACGCGGCGAGCCATTTCCCTGGTGGAGAAGCAGGCCACGGAGTTGATTTCCAGTGGCGACCTCGCGCCCATCGTCTCCTATCGCGGCAAGACCGTGCGCGCCAAGACTCCTGGCCAGCGCGAGTATGTGGAGGCCATCGACGAGGATGCCATTGTGTTCGGCATCGGCCCTGCAGGAACCGGCAAGACCTATCTGGCGATGGCGAAGGCGGTTCAGGCCTTGCAGTCCAAGCAGGTCAACCGCATTATCCTGACCCGCCCAGCCGTGGAGGCAGGGGAGAAGCTGGGCTTCCTGCCCGGCACCCTCAGTGACAAGATTGACCCCTACCTGCGCCCGCTGCACGATGCGCTGCGGGAAATGGTGGATCCGGAGACGATCCCGCGGCTGATGGATACCGGCGTGATCGAGGTCGCGCCACTGGCCTACATGCGCGGCCGCACCCTCAACGATTCCTTTGTGGTGCTGGATGAGGCGCAGAACACCACCCCGGCCCAGATGAAGATGTTCCTCACCCGCCTGGGCTTCGGCTCCAAGATGGTGGTCACCGGCGACCTGAGCCAGGTGGATCTGCCGGATCGACAGGAATCTGGGCTGAAGGTCGCCCGCCAGGTCCTGCTGGGCGTGGATGGCGTGTCGATCATCAACCTGGATTCGGACGACGTGGTGCGCCACCGTTTGGTCTCCAAGATTGTGGAGGCCTACGGCACCTATGAGATGGAAAACGAAATCTAGCAGCGACCAAGAATTGAAGCACTTACGAAGAGGCAACTAGCACCCATGAGCATCGAAGTTTTTAACGAATCCGGCCGCGGCGAGGTCAACGAGGAAGAGCTGATCGACGTCGCCCGCTACGCCCTGTGGACCCTCGACGTGCACCCGGCCGCCGAGCTTTCCATCCACATCGTGGACCTGGAGACCATGGAGGACCTGCACGTTCGCTGGATGGATCTGCCCGGTCCTACCGATGTGATGAGCTTTCCTATGGACGAATTGACGCCCGGTTGGGGCCGCAAGGATGCGGCGGAGCCCTCACCGGCGATGCTGGGCGACATTATGCTGTGCCCCGACTTTGCCGAGGGGCAGGCGGCGCGCGCGGGCCATTCCCTGGCACACGAGCTGGATCTGCTGACCGTCCACGGCGTGCTGCACCTGCTGGGGTTCGACCACGTCACCCCGGAAGAAGAACAGAAGATGTTCGCCCTGCAGAATGAGATCCTGGCCAATTGGTACGACTCGCAGGAAGAGCGTGGGGTCAGCTTCGCCCCCAAGCCCACGGGCGCCGGGGCGTTCCCCAGCGCTGCAGACCGCGACGATACCCACGGCGATACCCGCGGCGACAACCCCGGCGATACCGAACCTAATTCATGACAATCGACATCCCCTTAGCCATTCCCTTTGCAGTCCTTGCCCTTGTTCTCGGCGGCGTGCTTTCGCTGGTGGAGGCCGCAGTGTCCTCCCTCTCAGCCGCTCGGGTGGAAAACCTGGTCAAGGAGGACCGCCCGGGCGCGGCCCGGTTGGAACGGGTGCTAGAGGGGCGCGCCGGGCACATCAACCTGTTGGTGCTGCTCCGCACCATCTGCGAGGTCTCCGGCGCGGTGTTGGCTTCCTCCGCCTGCGTGCAGCTGATGGGTTCGCGTGGCTGGGCCTATGCCACGGCCATCCTGATCGTGACGCTGCTGACATTCATCCTGATCGGCGTGCTGTCGCGCACGCTTGGTAGGCAAAATCCGTACACAATTAGCCTGGCCACCGCCCCGATCCTGCTGGGGCTATCCAAGCTCTTAAGCCCCATCGCCAAGCTGCTGGTGCGCGCCGGTAATGTGTTGACGCCCGGCCGGGGTTTCCGCAACGGCCCCTTCGCCTCCGAAATTGAGCTACGTGAGATGGTGGACATTGCCTCCGAACGTGGCGTGGTGGAGCACGACGAGCGGAAGATGATCCAATCCGTGTTTGACCTCGCCAGCACGTCGGCGCGCTCCGTGATGGTGCCGCGGCCGGAAATGGTGTGGATCGAGGCTGATAAAACCGCAGGGCAGGCGACCAGTCTATGCGTGCGCACCGGTCTTTCCCGCCTGCCTGTGGTGGGCGATGATGTGGACGACATTGTGGGCGTCATTTACCTCAAAGACCTCATCGCAGAGACCTATCACATGCGCGACGGCGGCAGCTCCACATTGGTGCGGGACTGCATGCGTCCGCCGGTGTTCGTGCCCGATTCTCGGAAGCTGGATGACCTGTTGGAGGACATGCAGCGCGACCAGGTGCACATCGCGATGCTCATCGACGAATACGGTGCAGTGGCCGGGTTGATCTCCATTGAGGACATTCTGGAAGAAATCGTCGGCGAGATCGCGGACGAATACGATGCTTCCGAACAAGCGCCGATCGAGCCGCTGGACGACGGCAGCTACCGGGTGCAGGCGCGACTGTCCCTGGACGAGCTGGAGGAACTCTACGGCGACGTGGAGTTCAGCGAAGAACAGCACGAGGAAGTGGATACGGTTTACGGACTCGGTGCCTTCGAGCTGGGCAGGGTGCCGATTCCCGGGGCGAAGATTACGACCGCTGGCCTACACTTCCGCTACGAGGGTGGTCGCGATCGGCGTGGGCGCGTGAAGATCCGTTCCGCCGTGGTTAGCCGCGAACAGCAGGCTGATGGCACTGGCGATGCCGGCCACGATGGTGGGGCGGCAGGCGGTATGGCCGTGGCGGCGTCCACAAGAAACAGCGGCCAAGCTAACAGCGCTAGAGATAAAGAACAGCAATAAGGGATACTTGATGACCATGAACGATCCTTACATCCCCGAAGATCCCTTCGACCCGGGCGCGGGCATGCCCGACGGTGCGGACGGGGCGGCCGTTGCCCCCGAAGATCTACAGGTGCCAGAAGAATACCGCGCGCCCGAGGGCTTCCGCTCCGGGTTCGTCAGCTTCGTCGGCCGCCCCAACACAGGCAAGTCCACCCTGACGAACGCGCTGGTGGGGGAGAAGATCGCCATCACCGCCGACCAACCGGAAACGACCCGCCACCCGATCCGCGGCATCGTGCACCGCGAGGACGCTCAGATCATCCTGGTGGACACACCAGGCCTGCACCGCCCGCGCACGCTGTTGGGCGAGAGGCTGAATGAGGTGGTGAAGGAGACGTACTCGGATGTGGACGTCATCGCCATGTGCGTGCCAGCGGACGAGAAGATCGGCCCCGGTGATCGGTGGATTGTAGAGGCCGTGCGCAACGTCGCGCCGAAAACCCCGCTGATCGGCGTGGTGACGAAGCTGGACAAGGTTTCCAAGGACCAGGTCGGCGCACAGCTGCTGGCGCTGCACGAGCTACTGGACGGGGCGGACGTGGTGCCGGTTTCCTCCACCAAGCAGGTGCAGCTGGATGTGCTGCTGGACGTGCTGCGTGAGCACCTGCCGGAGGGGCCGAAGTTCTACCCGGACGATCACGTGACCGATGATGATCGCGATACCCGCATGGCGGAGCTGGTCCGCGAAGCCGCGCTGGACGGTCTGCATGACGAGCTGCCGCACTCCGTGGCCGTGCAGATCGAAGAGGTCCTGCCGAACCCGCAGCGCGAAGGCGTGCTGGATGTCCATGCAGTCATCTATGTGGAACGCGAAGGGCAGAAGGCGATTCTGCGGGGCAAGGACGGGCGGCGCCTGTCGCGCATCGTCCACCGCTCGAGGCTCGAAATCGTGAAGATGCTGGATCAGAACATCTTCCTGAATGTGCACATCAAGGTGGCGAAGAACTGGCAGTCGGATCCGAAGCAGCTGGGGCGGATGGGGTTCTAGCCCAGGGGTGGCGGTCCCGGCCTGGGGATATGCTGTTCGCCCGGTGCAACGTTGCGAAATGCGATACGTTGAATTGACCTATTAACCGATAGCGAACAAGCGAACGTATGCCACCCGTGGTGGCGCTAGGAAGGGCTTTAGTGACAACTCCACAGAACCCGTTTGGCTCTGATGATTCCCAGGGCGGTGCACAGGGTAACCCGCAGGATCAGACCCAGGACTTTACCCGCGACTTTGCCCAGGGCTACCCGCAGGATTCTTTCCAGCAGGATCCGCAAAACCTTTACGGCCAGCCGGGCCAGTACAACTCCGCTCCATATGGCGAGCCTGCAGGTGCTCCTTACGGCATGGCTGCCTACCCGAACGCCCAGCAGGCAAACATGACGACGGGCGCGGACAAGGACGGCTTCTTCGCCGCCCTGTTCGACTTCAGCTTCACCCGCTACGTCACGCCGTCCGTGGTGAAGGTGCTGTACACTCTGCTGATGGTCGTTATTGGCCTGTTCGTGCTGCTTGCGGTTATTGGACTGATCGTTGCAATGAGCCAGGATGGATCTTCCGCTGTCGCAGCCATCATCTTTCTGCCACTGGTGATCTTGGGCGCAATTGCCTGGTTGGCCTTTTATCGCGTTGGTCTGGAAGTTGCAGTATCCATCATTCGCACTGCACAGTCGGTGCAATCCATCGACGAGCGGCAGGCGCGTAACTCCAGCTTTGGGGGGTAGCCCATGGGAAACGAATCTTTCTTTTCTTCCCTCTTCAACCTGGATTTTTCGAAGTACGCAACCAGGCCTTTCCTGCGTGTGCTGTACATCATCGCCTTCGTCATCGTTGCCCTGAATCTGGTGTTGTTCTTGCTGGCAACGTGGACTGATGCGTTTCAATTCAACATCACGGTGAACAGCGATGGCTTCGATCAAAGCGCCGCTGAGAGCGCCGATAAGACGGAATCTGTTTCCTCTATTGAAGACAACACGGCTGCCAAGGTGGTCTTGACCCTGATCATTGTTCTGCAGTCGCTGATCAACCTGGTGATTGTCCGGGTCATCATGGAGATCGCCGTTGCGCTGGTAAGCACCGCAGCCGCCTGGGGTCGCATCAAACAGCGGGGTCTGGCTGCCTAGCGCTATACTTGCACCTCATGAGTAGAAGGTCTCGTCCCAGCTTCCGGGACGAGGCCTTTGTGCTTCGTACCTACAAGTTGGGCGAGGCCGACCTGATCCTCGTTCTACTCACCAAGGATCACGGTCTGATCCGCGCCGTCGCCAAGGGAATCCGCAAGACCCGGTCCCGCTTCGGCGCCCGCCTGGATCGCTTTTCCCGCGTCGATGTGCAGATTTACCCCGGCCGTTCGCTGGCCAATGTCACGGACGCCGCCACCGTCGCCACCTACGCTTCGCGTATCGTCGCGGATGTCGATCGCTTCTACGCGGCCACTGCGATGTTGGAGATGGCCCAGGTTTTCGCCGCCGAACCTTCGTCGTCGAACTCGATCTTCTTTCTTTTGGACGCCGCACTCCAGCAACTCATCACCTCAGACCTACCGCCCGTGTGCGTGGCCGACGAGTTCGTGCTGCATGGCCTGGAGGTCGCTGGTTGGGCACCCAGCCTGGTCGACTGTGCGCAGTGCGGGAAACCCGGCCCCCACCGGGCCTTCCACCCGGCAGCCGGGGGTGCGGTGTGCGTGACGTGTAGACCCCCGGGCGCATTCACGCCTCCGTCCGCGGCGGTGCACGTGTTGTGGTTGCTGAAAAGGGGGCGTCATGACCAAGCAGCCCAAGAAATCCGCAACCATCAGGGGCAGGACATCGCGGCGACGGCGCACCGCCTTGTGCTGGCGCACGTACGGCAGCAGCTAGAGGTCGGGTGCCCGGCGTACGCAGCGCTATAGGGGCGGTCGCGGGCGTGTGGCAAGATAGTACGGGTGAGTAGCATCGAATATCCGCACGTGGATCGTTCCGAAATCCCGCAAGAGCTCCGACCGAAACACATCGCTCTAGTGATGGACGGCAATGGTCGCTGGGCGGAGGAACGCGGCATGGTTCGCACCGAGGGGCACCGCCGGGGCGAGGCAGTGCTGATATCGCTGGTGGAAGAATGCATCGAGCTAGGGGTGGACTACCTGTCGGCCTACGCGTTTTCCACCGAGAACTGGCGCCGATCGGCCGACGAGGTGCGCTTCCTGATGGGCTTTAACCGCGACGTGCTGCGCCGCCAGCGCGACTACCTGAACAGCCTGGGAGTGCGGATCCGCTGGGTGGGGCGCCGCCCGCGCCTGTGGCGGACGGTGATCTCGGAGCTGGAAGCAGCCGAGGAACTGACGAAGAACAACACGACCATGACCTTGGGCATGTGCGTGAACTACGGCGGTCGCGCGGAAATTGCGGATGCTGCGCGCCTGATAGCCGAGGATGTGAAGGCTGGTCGGTTGAAGCCCCGGCAGGTGAACGAGAAGACGTTCGCCCGCTACCTGGACGAGCCCGACATGCCGGATGTGGATCTGTTCTTGCGCCCGTCGGGGGAGATGCGGACCTCTAACTTCCTGCCCTGGCAGTCCACGTATGCGGAGATGGTCTACCAGGATGTTCTGTTCCCGGACTACACGCCGAACCACTTGCGGGCGGCGGTGCTGGAGTTCGCGAAGCGCGACCGGCGTTTCGGGGGTGTGAAGTGAGCGACGCAGCAGAGCAGCCGCAGCCGACCGGGCAGGCGGGGCAGGCGGAGCAGACGGAGCAGACGGTAGGGCAGACTGAACCGCAGCCGACGAAGCGACAGATCGCGCGCTGGCAGCAGTACCTCGCCAATGAGCGCGCCGAGGGAGCCGTGTACCGCGAACTGGCGCGTAAACGCACCGGCGAGGAGCGCGAGATTCTGCTGGGACTGGCCGAGGCTGAAGCACGCCACGAGGCCTATTGGAAGAACCGGCTAGGCGAATACGTCGGCCTGCCGCGGAAGGCCAGCCTGGATACCCGCATGAAGGCCTGGATGGCCCGGCGCTTCGGGTCGGTGTTCGTGCTGGCGCTGATGCAGTCGTCGGAGCAGCGCAACGAGTATGTGTCCGACAAGGATGCCTCGGACCGGTTGGCTGCCGACGAAGCTATTCACGCCGAGGTTGTACGTGGGCTGGCGGCACGCGGGCGCGCCCGCATGTCTGGCGATTTCCGGGCGGCGATCTTCGGCGCCAATGACGGGCTAGTGTCCAACCTGGCGCTGGTGCTGGGCATGGTCGGTACAGGTGGGTCGGCCCACTTGGTGCTGGTGACAGGTATCGCCGGTCTGCTGGCCGGTGCGCTGTCGATGGCCGCGGGCGAATACGTTTCTGTGACCTCGCAGAAGGAGCTGCTGGGTGCGAACGCCCCGGATCCGAATGCCAGCCGTTCGCTGCCGAACCTGGACGTGAATCAGAACGAGCTGGCGCTGGTGTACCGCGCCCGCGGTATGAGCGCGGAGGAGGCAGCCCTGCGCGCCCGCCAGGTTTTCGACTCGATCATCGAGACCAGCCGGCCAGTGGGGGAGCAGCCTTTCGATCCCGCCAAGGCCACCGTTGTCGGTACAGACGATGGTGCTGAGGACGCCGGATCAGGCCTGTCCGCCGCTGTTTCCAGCTTCCTGTGCTTCGCAGTCGGAGCATTGATCCCGGTGCTGCCCTACATCTTCGGCATGTCCGGATCCGCCGCAGCGATCGTTGCCTGTGTGGTGGTGGGGCTGGCCTTGATGTTCACCGGCTCTGTGGTGGGGCTGTTGTCTGGAGTCGAGCCGGGTCGACGCGCTTTGCGTCAATTGCTTATCGGTTATGGCGCTGCCGGGGCGACGTACCTGCTGGGCTCGATCTTCAACGTGTAGCGTCGGCTACTTCTTCTGGCAGTCGCCGCACAAGCCGAAAATCTCAGCAGTGTGGCCGGACTTTTCGTAGCCGAACTTCTTGGCGGTCTGAGCAGCCCACTCTTCGACCGGGCCGCCATCGATCTCCACGGTACGGCGGCACGAGGTGCACACCAGGTGATGGTGATGATCATCGGTGGCGCAGGCGCGGTATAGCGTTTCGCCGGATTCGTCGTGCAACGTATCGATAGCGCCGACCTCAGCCATCTGCTGCAGGGTGCGGTAGACGGTGGTCAGGCCGACCTTGTGCTCCTTGGCAACCAGCTTTTGGTGGATGTCCTGAGCGCTGCAGAACGTGGTGAGGCCGTCGAGTACCTCCGCCACAGCGCGCCGCTGGCGGGTGCTGCGCTGGCCGATCTTCGGAAGTTTGCTGTTAACTGGCGTGCTCACGGTGAGTTCGCTCCTTGGGATATATTCTCGGTGCCAGTCCTTGGGGGAGAGTCCTTGGGGGAGAGTCCTTGGGGATTGGCTCCGGTACAACTTCAGCGCTTGAATGGGGGAGCGGTGGAGTTGCGGGGGTTGTCGTGGGGTTTGTAGCAGGCAGATCTATGTGGATGCGATCGTGCGCAACGCTACTTTGCGATACCTACCAACACTAGGTCTCTAGCCGACAGTTTTCAATAAGCTTTCGATAAGTCTTGTCGGCACTCCCCAGAGAGGGGTAGAAATGCCTGGTGAAATACCCAGTTTCGGGTGCTTGGCGGGGCGTGCAGAATAATGTTTCACCAATGTTTCGTAGACGCTTGACTTTGTAGAAAGCAACGGGCTAAATTTGAGGCAGTTCCCTTGGGAGCGTGCGTAATCCCCCCCCTCGCAGCTCCCGCTTATAAGGGAACAGGCCCCATTCTCCTTGTGAGGACAGAGTGGCCGGAACCCGCGGTTTTACCCCCCCCCTAACCGCGGGTTCTTTCTTTTTCTCAAGCATTCTGTGGTCGGTACTCCTGGGTTAAGTAGCAAAAAGTGTGTCCGCTCG
>NZ_KV799260.1:0-1012 GCF_001809885.1 Corynebacterium sp. HMSC058E07 | reverse complement strand
CTCCGTGTCCAAAATGTCGCTAGACATCACAAAGCTAGCTAGGGTGGCGAACTAGACGCCTATCTTCTTCGGCAGGTTTTGGTTCGGAATGCGGCCGTCGGGCACGACCTTGCCGCCATCCCAGCGGAAGGTTACGTCCGAGAAGTACTTGCTGGCGGCCACGTTGGCTTCACCCGACTCGTGCAGAGCCTCCCAGTCCCGCATGCGGACGGTAACCGAGGACGGAGTGGTCTTGAGGATTTCTGTCTGCTGAACCGTGTCGGAGGCGATGCCGATGTAGTTGCCCTTGTGGAACAGCATCAGCTGGGTGGCGAATTGGGCGTTGCCCTGCCTGGCCTGAGTGATCAGCGCGTAGCTGAGGTCAGAGCACGCGTTGTAGTTCGTCTGATTAGTCAGCTTCCAGCCGTGTGGGTTCGGCGGCAGCTTGCTGATGTTGTTGGTGATCTCCGGCGCCGTCGAATTCACGCGGCACTCCTTGCCGCCACCTTCTGTGCCACCGGTTTCTGCGCCACCGCTTTCTTCACCATTGTTCTGGTCGCCCTTGGGAGCTTCGGCGGTGGAGGCTGCGACGTTTTGAGTGTCCGGCTGCTCGCCATTGGCGCCATTGGCGCCTTCGGGTGCGTCGGCCGCGCCAGCTGCACCGGACTCTGCCTCGGCGGCGGTGGCCGCCGGAGTGTTGGCATTGCCGGAAGCCTGGGATTCATCGTCATCGCCGCAGGCGGCGGTGCCGAGCAGCAGGCCGGTCAGCGCGATCGCTGCACCGAACTGGCGGGTGCGACGGCCGCGGCGCGGGCGATGAGTGCGTTCAGTGTGGGGAATGTTGAAATTTCGAGAGTGAGCCTTCATGGTTCTTCTCCAATCTCAGATCGTGTGTGAGTGTGTGACTGTGCGCAATGTGTGCGCAGTTTCTGCACATTGTTTGCACTTTGTCTGCATAAAGTCTGCACTTTGCGGTACACGCTGCGCACGCTTTGTACCTTTGAGGTTACCCTCGTTTAGTGGACACCCTATT
>NZ_KV799259.1:0-335 GCF_001809885.1 Corynebacterium sp. HMSC058E07 | reverse complement strand
GGAAATCCAGCACCTCATCAAATTGAACTACGACTAAGCTCGCTTTGATACAAGTCGCCTTACCGCTTTGAGTCCCCAAAGTCGAGGATTTTTCCGGATATATTCCGTCCATTTATTCGACTAGGCTTGCCAGTGTACCCTCCGTACCTAGAACTGGTTTCTTCCACCTCGCAAAACTCGACGGTATGACCACCTTATTCGCTTCCGTGGACACCATGCCCAAGGAAGCAGTCAGCGTCATAAAACAAGCAGGACACACACCCAACGGCTACTTCCTCGACAACCTGGAAACCAATCAACCGGCCGAAATGGTGCTGCGTATCACTACCGCTACG
>NZ_KV799258.1:8245-43977 GCF_001809885.1 Corynebacterium sp. HMSC058E07 | reverse complement strand
ATGCCTAGGAACAAAACCCGGGGCACTTCAACACCGGACTTGACCCGGCTTGGTTGCCCCTCAATTTCTGAGCGCATTCGCGTGCATTATTATCTACTCGTATGCCTCCGTAGCTCAGTGGATTAGAGCAGTGGGTTTCTACCCCATGTGTCGCGGGTTCGAGTCCTGCCGGGGGCGCCATCTAATTGGACATCAATGCCAATAACCATGTTCCCATTCCTCTCGCGAGGGCACCCAACATTTGGCGCATGTGACATAAGTCTCAATTAAGAATATATTTAACATTTCCTGAGCAATGAAGGTTGTCGGGGGTCTAGTCTAAGAGCGACTGCAATAGAAATTGCATGTTTCTGAAACCTCAAAAAGGAGACCCCATGAAGCGTTTTGCTACTGCTGCCGTTGCTACTGCGACAGCCCTAAGCCTCGCTGCTGCCCCAGCTCAGGCTGCTCCGAGTACACCGACTGACGCTCAGAAGATTGAAGCCGCGAAACTAGTTGGAATGTTCGCCCTCCGTGGAACCGGTGCTGCACCGAACACCAAGACGACCGGAGAGATGGCTGCTGGATCCATAATGTCGGGTTCGTCCGCCGAAACCGCCTACGGCGCAACACAGTTCGGTTGGACTCTCACCTGGATCGCCGTGGCTGCAGCAGGCATCGGCCTGATCGGCGCCGCTGCAAAGCAGGCTGGACTCCTGCGTTAAAACGCTTCATCGTATTTCCACGCAAGAAGGTGTCTGACGGATTCCGTCAGGCGCCTTCTTCTGTAAACAGCCCCTTCTTGCCAAGCTCTGCGATCATGCCGTCTTCGTTGAAGCTCAGCTCCACCACGAAGTAACGTCCTTCGCTGTCCGCGATCTTCCACGCGCGTTGCTTGTTCTCCGGCTCGATTTCCTCGACCGTCCAGTCCTCGCGCTGATGTGCAATCCCTTCGATGCTCCACACCGGGTCGTCGCATTCCAACAATATGGCGTCGAACTTGACGAACATCACCGACAGATCCGTCTCCCGCATCGGTGGGTTGAACGAATCCATCAAGTAAATGCGGATCTCGGATTCGTCTTCGTTCGGAATGGTTGCGTAACAAGCATTCGAACCAAAGATTTCGAACGCGCTATCCCCTACATCCTCCGAAACGGCTGCCGCTGCAATTGACTGCGCATACAGCTCACCGCCTTCCTCGCCTTCCTCATCTTCCGTGTCTTCCCCGCTACCCGATTCAGCTTCATCGCCGTCCCACTCGGGAACCTCGTAAGGCACAACTGGGGTCGTAAACCCGGGCAGGCCTTGTTCCTCACCCCACTCGCACATCGCCTCCGCGGCAAGGCGCCGACCAAGTTCTGCAGCTCCGGAAACAGCCGCTTCATCCGCCCATTCCCACTTAAGAGTCGCAGATTCCACGTCAACGGTAGCGACGAGTTCCACTCGAACATTGGCGAGCTTAACCCGCCCCTGAAACTGGTAGTACTGCTCGCCTTCAATTTCACCTACGGCAATTCCCCAGTCATCGCCAACGCGCTCTTCGATCTGTTCCATGATGTGCTCACAGCGCGCATGGGCATACAGCGCGGCGTGCTGTCCGACTCTGCGAATATCGGGGATCATGTGATTAAACTAACACCGCTTAGCTCAGCTCGCTGAGCCTGTTTCATACAGCCTATGCTTCACGCAGCCTCACCTGTGAAAGGATCCATGACCTACCGACAACTAACCCCTCCTCGCACTAAGGACGCATTAGTGTCCGTCGCAGCTCTCCTCTCCGCTTACGGGCTCCTCGCAGTCCAGGCGTTGGGCTTGGCAAAGCTCTCCCTGGACAAGGGAGTAGTCCTCGGCGCTCTGCCATTCATGCTCATCATCGCCCTCGGCTTGCCCACCTGGCTTTTGGTTCGCTACCTGCGGAAACAGAACATCGAAACTGGCTTCACTTCACTCTCTAAAAGAGGTTGGCATCTGCTCTGGCAGACTCCAGTGACAATCATCGCAGCCGGTGCTGCCACTGCATTTGTCGCCTCAATCTTGGGAATGGAAAATGGCGAGCGTTCCTCGACCTTGACTAGCGCACGCGAATCCGGGCAGACCCTCCCCATCCTCCTCGTCCTCCTGGCGTATCTGCTACTTGGTCCGTTCCTCGAGGAGTTGGTCTTCCGTCGGGTTCTCATGGGCTACTTCGACACGCTAATGCCAGCTGCCCTGAGTGTCCTGTTCAGCTCACTGCTTTTCGGTCTGGCTCACGTCTCCCCTCCGACTATCCTCTTTACGGCCTTCCTCGGCATCTCTTGCGCACTGATCACCAGGTGGCACGGCACACTATGGGCGGGATTCATCGTTCATATGCTGAACAACCTGGTCGTCGGGCTACTCGTCTTCGGAGTCGCTGGCTAAGCCTCTTGTCCGCACCGCCCGCTATGGTTGTAGCCATGACTGCGAATAGCCGCTTTAACCCTATTGACGCCCTCCGTTCCCTCCCCCTGGAACAGCTCCCCGTCCCGCTGCCGTTCGGCCTGGGCAAGTCCCAGAAGTCCGAGGAGCTCGACCTCCCGGCCCCCACTCCGGGCTCCTACGCTGTGATCACCGGCGCTTCCTCCGGCATCGGCAAGGCCATCGCCGAGGAGCTCGCCCGGCGCGGCTACGACCTGCTCCTGGTCGCCCGCACCGTAGCCCCAATGCAGGAAATCGCGGATGCATTCCCGGACCGCGACGTGCAAATCCGTTCCGTCGACTTGGCGGATGCCCCCGCCCGCGCAGAACTGCTGGAAGAGCTGCGCACCACCCCGGTGAGCATCATCATCAACTCCGCGGGCATTGCCACCTTCGGCCAGTTCAAGGACCTCGACTGGGACTACGAGCGCCTGCAATTCGAGCTCAACGCCACCGCGCTCTACGAACTCACCCAGGCCGTGCTGCCCGGCATGCTGGAACGCGGCGAGGGCGGCATCGTCAACGTCGGCTCCGCCGCGGGCAACATGGCCATCCCCGGAAACGCCACCTACGTGGGCACCAAGGCGATGGTCAACACCTTCACCGAATCCCTGCACTACGAGCTCAAGGATCACGGCATTAAGTGCACACTCCTGGCACCCGGGCCGGTGCGCGAAGCCCGCAAGGAAGACGAGCAGCTCACCGAAGTCGACGATGCCGTCCCGGACTTCCTCTGGACCACCTACGAAGACTGCGCTATCGACACCCTGGTCGCCCTGTCCAAGAACAAACTCCGCGTAGTCCCCGGCCCACTGTCGAAGGCCATGAATTTCGTCTCCACCTACCTGCCACGGAAGGTCACCGCACCCATCGTCGGCAAGTTCTACGCCCAAATGGCAACCGAAGGCGACTGATTCCGAGGGGGCGTCACCAAAAACGACATAGAATTATCAACAACAGAAAGGAACCTCCGTGAACACCACCCCGAATCAAGTTGCCAAGAACGATCGACTCGTGTGGGTCGACTGCGAAATGACGGGCCTCGACCCGGACCAACACGTGCTGGTAGAGATCGCAGTGATCGTGACGGATGCGGACCTGACCCCGCTCGACGAGGGACTGGACGTGGTGATCCACGCGACCGAGCGCGACCTTGACCGCATGGATGCCGTCGTAACGAAGATGCACGGCGAATCCGGGCTGACGGAACAGATCCGCGCCTCCGACTTCACGCTGGAAGAAGCCGAAGAGCAAGTCCTGGAGTACGTGAAGAAGCACGTCCCCACCGCAGGTGTCGCACCGCTGGCAGGCAACAGCATCAGCGTCGACCGGAAGTTCATCACCCGCTACATGCCACACCTTGACCAATACCTGCACTACCGCATGATCGACGTCTCCAGCCTGAAGGAGCTCGCCCGCCGCTGGTACCCGCACGTGTACAACGGCCAGCCCGCCAAGGGCATGACGCACCGCGCGCTGGCAGACATCAAGGAATCCATCCGCGAACTGGATTACTACCGCCGCGCAATGCTGGTGGAAGCCGACCCGGCCAATGCAGACGTGAACGCCGCCGCGAAGGCAGCGACGGAACGCTTCCCGATCTAGCGCCGCTTTAGCCCGCGTTCAGACCTCCCGACCTGGCATTTTGGTTAAGTCGCGGGGTGTCGGCTAACATGAAATCCGCTGTTTTCAACAGCAATGGTGACTGTAGTTCAGCTGGTAGAGCACTAGGTTGTGATCCTAGGTGTCGCGGGTTCGAGTCCCGTCAGTCACCCCAAATCTTTCCCAAGGTCTAGTGATGCTAATGAGTAACACCGATCTTCAAGCAGCGTTTCGGGACGTCTTCCGCGGACACCCGGCGGGGGTAACGCTGATCACCGCGACCGTCGACGGCGAGCCCGTCGGCCTGACCGCATCGTCCGTTTCTTCCCTATCGCTAGACCCACTGTCGATCAGTTTCTCGCTGATGAAGCGCACGGGTTCGGCAGGCAAGTTGCTGCGTTGTAGCAGCATGTTGGTGCACTTTCTTAATGACGCCCAGTCCCCCATCGCGCACTCCTTCGCCACCTCGGGCGCGGACCGCTTCGCGGAATCTCAAGGGTGGGTAACCGCGGAGACTGGCGAGCCGCTGCTGCCGAATTCCCGGGCAGTGATCCGCGCGCGCATTTCCGATACGGCGCAGGCCGGGGAGGCCACGCTGGTGGCCGCGGAGGTGCTGGATGTGTCGGAGACTTCCACCGATTCCGCGCTGCTCTTCCTGGGCCACGAGTTCTACAGCATCGACGGCCTGCAGCCCTTCTAGCGGCGGCGCAGCTGGGCGCCACCGCCCGCGGCGCTACGCGCGGCTTGTCGCTTCCGCCCCGCGACGCTGGACTCCGCGACTTGTTGTTTCCGCCCCGCGGCGCTACGCGCGGCGGGTGGCCTCGTAGCCGGCCTCATCGACTGCGTCGATGACCTGCTGATCCGTGAGCTCCCCCGCTGCCCCGTCATGCTCGAACGTCAGCAGCCCCTTGTCTGCACTGACCTCGATGTTCGATACACCGGGAAGGTTGGAAACCTCCTCCTTGACGGCGTTTTCGCAGTGCCCGCAGCTCATTCCAGTGACGTTGTAGCTGTATGCGCTCATAATGTGTGCCTCTCTTTGTCGTTGCTTTCGTAGCCTTCTTAATATTCAGCGCTTCGAAACACGCTTTATTCCACGGTATGCCTTAGCGCACTGCATGGGCTCGCAGTGCCTGCAGCTTCCAGGATATGTGCAGTTGCGAACGGGCTTCGCCCTTCCTCTAAAAGGCGAATGTCCCAAATCTTCGAGTTATTGCGAAAAGCAGATTTCTCGCCAAAATCCCACCCCCTCTGACCTGCGCAAACAGAATAGTTATATTTTAAGAGCTGGAATTTGGGACATTTAGGCTCCCCAGGGCATCCCCGAGAACCCCGCGCCCCCAAAAAATCCCCGGATTCACGGCTGCTGTCCAGGGATCCCCCGTCTCACCACCCAGCCAGCCCCGCGCCCCCGTGGACTAGCATTAATCAGCATGGCCCGCCTGCCCAAACTCCCTCTTCGCGCACACCCCAGCGCCACTACACGCCCCGCCGCCAGCATCCACGACGACCCCGGCGCGCTGTACACGCAGGCCTCCACCTCCGCGGCCGCCAGCATCATCCGCCACTACTCCACCAGCTTTTACCTTGCCAGCGAGCTCCTCGCGCCCACGGTGAAGCTGCACATCCGCAACATCTACGCTCTCGCCCGCATCGCGGATGAAATCGTCGACGGTACGGCTGAGGCGCTGGGCTTGCCGGCCTGCGGCGTCACCAAAACACTCGACGACTACGAACAGACCACCCTCACCGCGCTAGACACAGGGTTCAGCACCGACCCCATCGCGCACGCATTCGCCGCCACCGCGCGCTGGGCAGGGTTCGAACGATCCTGGACGGTGGATTTCTTCGCGTCCATGCGTTCGGACGCCCCTAGCTCCAACCCCTTGCCCCTCCCCGCCTACGTGCACGGATCCGCGGGCGTGATCGGGTGGATGTGCAACGCGGTGTTCGCCGCGCACGCCGAGCAGGCCGGGCGACCGTTGACCCCGGAGCAGCGCGCCCGAACCGACGAGGGCGCCTACGCGCTGGGCAGCGCGTTCCAAAAGGTGAATTTCCTGCGGGACTACCGGGAAGACACGGTCGGGCTGCAGCGCTCCTACCTGCCGAAACTCACGGAAGAGTCGAAGGCGGAGCTGGTGGACGAGATTCGCGGGGAACTTGCGCAGGCTCACGCCACCATGGCGCTGCTGCCGCTGGCCGCGCGCGTGGGTGTGCTGGGCGCGCACGATCTGTTCGCCGCGCTGAACGAGCGGCTGGCGCGCACGCCCGTCGAACAATTAAAAACGGCCCGCGTGCAAGTGCCGCGAGCCGAAAAGGCGAAGATCATAGCGCGCGCCGTCCCCCGCGCCGCGCGCCTGCGCTAGCCGTCTGCGTTCCCGGCCTTCCAGGTCTTCCACGGGATATTCCAGTCTCCCAGGCCGTCGGAGCCGTTCAGGGTCTCACCCTGCGTGTTCTTCACCTCAACGATGTCGCCTCGCTTCATGTTGTTAAACACCCAGGCAGCGTTTTCGACGGTCACGTTGATGCAGCCGTGCGAGGTGTTGGTGTTGCCCTGCGCGTACACGCTCCACGGCGCGGCGTGGATGTAGATGCCGGAGTAGCTCATCTGCGTCGCATACTGCACGTCCGTGACGTACGACCCAGAGCCGGTCAGCCCGAACGTCGAGGAATCCATCGTCAGCGACTCATGCTGATCACCGATGATGTAGGTACCGTTCGGCGTGGGGTACTGGTAGTCCATGCCCAGGGAGACCGGCATGGTCTGCACAGTCTTGCCGTTCTTCTTGATGGTCATCGTCTTGGTCTTGTCATCCACCAGCGCACGCATGTCGTCGCCGATGGTGAACTTCGCGCTGCGGTCCTCGCCGCCGTACACGCCTTCACCGATCTTGGTGCCGTAGAGGTTCGCCTTAACGTTGACCTTGGTGCCGGGCTTCCAGTACTTCTCCGGGCGCCAGCGCACGTCCTGTGCCGTGATCCAGTAGAAAGCACCTTCCACCTTCGGCGTGGTTTCCACGGTGATTGCGTCTTCCACGGCCTTGCGGTCTTCCACGGGGGCGTCAAAATGCAAGGCGATGGTTTGGCCAATGCCAACGGTCGAGCCGTCGAGTGGGGCGAGCGCGCCGTCGAGCGTCATACCCGGGGTCATGGTAGTGAACGTCTGCTTAAGCTTCTGTTCGCCCGACTTTGCGGTCAGCGTGTACGTGCGCGAGTAGCCAAGCTTCGTGGGCACGGTCCATTCGGTCTTGTCGTCGTTGAACTTGCCCTTAACTTCCTCGCCCGCGTCGTTGGTCAGCGAGACCTTGTCGATCTTCTGGCCAGCCTTGACCTGCACGTGCTCGGTGACGTCGACCTCGTCGTCGCCGTCTTTGATGTTGGAGGTCAGTTTGTTCTCGGCCTTCTCGTCGCCGTTGCCCTGCTTGCCTGTGGAGGAACTTGACTCGATCTGATGTTCGTTGTTGTCGCGATCGATGGTGCAGGATGCGGTGAAGCCAAGCAGTGCAATGCTTAACGACGCCACAGTGATCCGTGAGAAGGTTTGACCGAAAACCTTGGTGCTGCGCAAGACTAACTCCAAGAAGAAAAGCGTGTGTGAATAAAGTGACTGTTGCTGAGAATAGCGCCTGAGAGCACCTTAACGTTAGCCAATTCGGCGCGTCCCAGCGGTTCGTGGCTTAAACGTTATAAACGGTGGGCTGGGGTGAGCCAAGCAGGGTGGGAGGCCTGGGAATTCAAGCGGGCAGCCGTACCGCATTGCCGCGGATTGGCGACCCCACAGCCGTACCGCGCAGCCGTACTGCACTGGACACTTAAGGCGCAATTGCATGCACATAGAATCCCCTTCCGACCTGGCGATTTGTGTTGTAAGGCCACTGCGGTATAAAGTTTTCCACGTTGCCGAGGCGCACAGCGCTTCGAATAACGCGGGCTATTAGCTCAATTGGCAGAGCAGCTGACTCTTAATCAGCGGGTTCGGGGTTCGAGTCCCTGATAGCCCACACCGCCAACTCCCCCGTTCACTTGGAATCTTATCCGGTGAGCGGGGGTTTTGCTTTCGCTTCATCGGCTTCTCAATAGCGCTTTCAAGAGCCGAATGTCCCAAATCTTCCATTCTTGATAATTTCAGCGATTTGACGGTTCCACCAAAACCTCCTGACCAGCAGAAACAGAATAGCTATAAAAGTAGAGTGGAAGATTTGGGACATTTTCCCTCTAACGTCAGGCGATCGTCGTCCACTGCGGGGTAGTTTGCGGGGTGGCTTGCGCCGGAATTGACCCGTCCCGCTCCCGCCCCTCCCAACGGGAATATTCGCGCTGCCAGGGCGGTTATCGTTAGTTAGGAACGCAGGCGCAAGAGAAGTGCAAGCGTGCAGCGCTGCAAGCTATCAGCGCTGTACGCTATCAGCACCACAATCAGGAGGCATCAACACCACAATGACGGACACGACGGCAAACGGAAACTCCCCGGCGAACTCTCTCGCCCCGCTGAGCCTCCTGGACTTCGCCACCGTCTTCAAGGGCGAACGCCCCGCAGACGCCTTCGACCGCTCCGTCCAGTGGGCCCAGCAGGCCGAAAAGCTAGGCTTTCAGCGCATCTGGTATTCCGAGCACCACAACATGAAGTCCATCGCCAGCTCCTCCCCTGCGGTTCTTATCGCACACATCGCGGCGAAGACTTCCACTATCAACTTGGGCGCGGGTGGCGTCATGCTCCCGAACCACGCCCCGCTGGTCATCGCCGAGCAGTTCGGCACCCTCGCGGAGTTACACCCAGGCCGCATCGACTTGGGCCTCGGCCGCGCACCCGGCACCGACCAGATGACCTTGCGCGCCCTGCGCCGCGATCCTTCCGCCGCAGAGTCCTTCCCGCAGGATGTTGCAGAGCTCTACGGCTACTTCAACGGCCCCTCCAAGATCCCCGGCGTGGAGGCTGTGCCGGGTATGGGCACGAGGGTGCCTCTGTACATCCTGGGCTCTTCCCTGTTCGGCGCGCAGCTGGCCGCGCACCTGGGCCTGCCGTACAGCTTCGCCAGCCACTTCGCTCCCGCCGCCCTCACGCAGGCGGTGCAGGTGTACCGCGATAATTACCAGCCTTCGGAGCGCCACCCGGAGCCCTACGTCATCGCCGCGGTCAACGTCACCGCCGCCGATTCGCAGGAGGAGGCCGAAGAGCAGTTCCGCCAGGTCTGCCGCACTCGCGTGCGCGTCATGGCTGGCCGCGGCCGCAGTCTGACGGAGGAGGAGCTGGACATGCTCATCGATTCCCCTGCCGGCCAGCAGATCCTGGATATGCTGCGCTACTCCGCCGTCGGCACGGGCGACGTCGTCCGCCGTTACCTCGAGGAATTCCGCGAGCACGCTCAGGCCGACGAGCTCATGGTGTCGCTGCAGTCGCCGTCGACCGCCGAGTCGCTGCGGTCGATGGAGATTCTTGCGGACGCCGCCTCACTCTCCCCCGCCCAGCGCTAACCGCTAGGGTTCTTGCGCCCCTAGCACCCTCTAGCGCCTCTTAGCGCTGCGTCTCCCGCGGCTCCGGCCGCCCGTCGGCCGCGCCCGCGCCGAACACCAGCCGGATGATCTGCGGCGCGTAAGCGCCCACCACCAGCATGGCGATCATACGCATCACTTGGATGACCGTGACGATCGGCTGGCTGCCAGCGTCGTGCGCAAATGCCAGAACGGCGTAGATGCCGCCCGGCACGGTGGCGAGGTAGGCGTCCAGAACCTTAAAATCCCACAGGCCAGCGATGGCGAAGGCCGTTCCGATAGAGCTGGCGATCATCAGGGCAATCACGCCCAGGATCACCGGCAGGGCTCGCACGAACTGCCGCAGCGCGCCTTTCGTCAGGGTGCCACCGGCCTGCACGCCGATCAGTGCGTAGGCCAGTTTCTCCAGCAGCCCGTTCGGAGCGATGAACTCATGGGGCACGCCGAACACCATCACGCCGATCATGGCGAACGCGATACTCAGCAGTAGGTACGGCGAGCTGATACTGAACCACCGCGCCGTCGCGCGCGTAAACGCCCACACGGTCAGCCCCACGGCTGCCGCGCCTACCATGCCCTGCCAGTTCGTCTGCAGGCCGTCGAGGAGACTCTCTTTCCCTATTGACGCCCCCTCGGCCGCATCTGCCTGGTCGCCCCCGACGCGGCCGAGAAGCGTGACCAGCCCGGGGAGGGTCAAGACGATGATGGATACCCGCAAGTATTGGGTGAGGGTGACGAAGCGCGTGTCGGCATTGAGCTCCCGGGAGAGCATCACCATCGCGCTGGCGCCACCAGCGAGCGTGGCCAGCACCGACGTGGCCGGGCCAACCCGGTGGATGCGCACCAGCAGCCAAGAGGCCAGCAGGCAGACTACTAACGTGACGATCAGCGACATTGCGGTCGGGCCGGCGTAGGCAACGATGGTGCCGACGTCGACGGTGGTCAGGGGCGAGGAACACAAAAGGGCGATGATCACCTGGGAAGGGATCATCGCCTTTTTGGGCGGGCTGACCTGCCGGTCGCTGAAGATGGCGTAGAGGCCGAAGACGATCAGGAAGGAAAAGATCCAGGCAGCGGGTACTCCCGCTGCTTCGCAGGCGAAACCTGCGGCGATCGACAGGACGGTCAGCAGAGCCAGCGTGGCCAGCTTCGCGGGGCTGGGTAGTGCCAGTTGTGGCAACGGCAACCGCTTAGCGGGTTGCTGCGAGCAGGCGCTGGATTTCCTTGATCTGCTTCTTTTCCTTGCGCTTGGAGCTGACGGCCAGGGCGGTTAGCAGGGCGACACCAGCGACTACGCCACCGAGGATCATCTGCACCTTCGGCTCCTTGAGGGTGTTCACGGCCTGGCCGCGAGCGTCATCCGCAAGGTTCTTCGGATCCGCACGGACGGACAGCTCCTCCAGCGTCCGTCCCAGCTGGTTGCGGGTGCGTTCAATGTCGCGCTGGATGGCATCGATGCTACGGGCCACGGAAGTTTCTCCCTATATTCGAACGTTTAAGTGCTACCTGAACATTGTAAATGATCCCGCCCGCTGGCGCTTTCGCTAGGGTGGGGTGCATGACTGAAAACAGCAACACCACCGCAAGCCAGCCCACCCGACTGCAGGTCGGAGACAAGGCCCCGGAGTTCACCCTGCCCAGCGATTCCGGCAAGAACGTGAGCCTAGCGGACTACGCGGGCCGCAAGGTCATTGTGTACTTCTACCCCAAGGCCGACACGCCCGGCTGCACCACGGAGGCCTGCGATTTCCGCGATTCCCTCACCAAGCTCAACGGTCAGGGGGTCGACGTGGTCGGCATTTCTCCCGACAAGGTGGAGGCTCTGGAGAAGTTCCACGATAAGTACGAGCTGACCTTCCCCCTTCTTTCGGACGCCGACAAGTCCGTCATGGAGGCTTATGGCGCATATGGCGAGAAGAAGAACTACGGAAAGATCGTCCAGGGCGTGATCCGCTCCACGTTCGTTATTGACGAGGAAGGCAAGATCGCCGTGGCGAAGTACAACGTGAAGGCCACCGGCCACGTCGCGCGCATCGCCAAGGAGCTGTAGCGCTTGCGCGTGCCCATGCACGCGTTGCACGGCGCACCGCCCCGCCACAAGCACACGGCCCCGCCACAGAGGCGGGGCCGAAAAAATTTGTGCGCCTGGGGAGACTTGAACTCCCACGTCATAAGACACTGGAACCTAAATCCAGCGCGTCTGCCAATTCCGCCACAGGCGCAAAAAGAACGCGGACAACCGCGTCTCCCCCTTTATGCTAGCAAGTGCGCCCGCGGGAAAAGAAATTAGGCGGAACAGGCACGACAGGTAGAATGTTCCAGTGTGAACGAACACTCCGAGATTGACGGCAAGGCCCCTGCCCACCCGTTTCCGCTGCGCGTTCGCATCATCCAGATCATCTTCCTGGTGCTGGCGGTGATCGCCACCCTCCTTCTGGCGTGGTGGCAGTGGAACCGCTGGCAGTCCAACGGCGGTAGCTTCCAGAATCTGGGCTACGCCATCCAATGGCCAATCTTCGGCATCTTCTTCGTCGTGGCGTACCGCAAGTACATCCAGTACGAAAAGGAGCGGCTGCAGGGCGACGTTGCCCCGGCTGCTCCCGCCCAGCCTTCCGATGACATCACCGAGGTACCGCAGGACTTCCTGCAAGCCAACAAGGCTGAAGATATCTGGGTGGATGATAGGCGCGAGCGGGCGAGGATGAGGGCGTCCAAAAATAAAGAGCGCGAGAACAACAACGAGAAAGGGCACTAAGCAATGACCAACGAGCAGACCACCGCGATCCACCCGGAGCGTCAGGCGCGCGTGGCGAAGTCGCTGAAGTTTTACTCCGTGGCGGCGGTGGTGACCGGTGTTTGGCTGCTGATCCTGCTGGCGGAGATGATTTTTAAGTACCTGATCCTCGGCAAGGACAACACCCCGGAGTGGTTCAGCTACATCGGCCCGGCGCACGGGCTGGTGTTTATGGTCTACGTGATTTGCTGCCTGGATCTGGGAACGAAGGCGCGCTGGGAGCCGGCGAAGTGGGTCACCACGATGCTGGCGGGCGTGGTGCCTTTCCTGAGCTTCATCGTGGAGAAGAAGCGCCGCGACGAGGTTAAGGCCGCGTTCCAGCTGGATTAGCGTCGCGCGAGCGCCACACCACGCGGCTACTCGACCAGAGAGGTCTCCACGGCGACTGCGTCGATTTCCTCGTCGGTCGGCACGGGCGCACCCATGACGTGCGGCTCGGCTTCCGGCTGCTCCCACGTGGACTGCAGGCACGCCAGAATCGCAACAGCCGCCGCGCGAGTAGATACCTGGAGGGTGGACAGGTCCGGCAGGAAACCCGGGTTGTGGTTGGTGGGGATATCGATATCCAACCGCCCGGCGGATTCGGCGCGCTGCCACTGGCGGCGCGGGGTAATGCCGATGGTCCAAAGCATGTAGGGGCAGCCGAAGGACTTCGGGATCACGGAGAAATCCTCGGAGGCCGTCCAGGGCTCCATCTCTATGGAATCCTCGCCGAAGGAACTATCGAAGTGGGGGCGGACAACATCGTAAACGCCCTGGTCATTGTCGGTTGCCCCCAGCATACCCACGAACTTGAAGTCCGGGTTACGGTCCGCGCCCGCGGCCATAGCTTCGGCGCGCACCACGCGCTTGATGGCATCCACGCACTTCTGTCGCAGCTCTTCGTCGTAGAAGCGGCAGGATAGGGAGATCTTCGCGGAGTCCGGGATCACGTTGTTCGCCTTGCCTGCTTCCACGGATGCGACGGTGATCACTGCGAACTTGCCCGGCGGAACTTCGCGGGACACGATTGTCTGTAGCTTCATCACCGTCGAGGCCGCCAGCACCACAGGGTCGACGGAGCGGTGCGGCATGGAGGCGTGCGCGCCGCGACCGTAGAGGGTGATTTCGATGGTGGTGGAGGAAGTCATCACCGGCCCCGGCGCGGAGTACACCTGGCCTGCCGGTCCAGCGACGATGTGTTGCGCCAGGCAGACGTCGGGTCGCGGAATGATGCGCCCCAAGCCGTCGGAGACCATCTTGTGCGCGCCAATTGACGCCTCTTCGGCCGGCTGGAACAGTGCCACCACCGTGCCAGACCAGTGGGCACGCTCTTCGTTGAGAATGCGCATGGCTCCCAGCAGACTGGTGGTGTGCTGGTCATGGCCACAGGCGTGCATGGTGGCCACGCGCTCGCCGGATGCGTTGAGTTGCGAATACGTGGAGGCGTAGTCCACGCCGGTTTTCTCCGCGACGGGCAGGCCGTCGAAGTCGGCGCGCATCAACACTGTCGGGCCGTCGCCGTTTTCCAGCACGGCGGTGATGCCGTAGCCGCCGATGTTGCTGGTGACCTCCCAGTCAGGGAAGCCTTCCAGTTCCTTGACGATCCGCTGCGCGGTGACTTCCTCCGCTCCCGAGAGTTCGGGGTGTTGGTGGAAGAACTTATACACGTCCTCCAGCCAGCTGAGGTCGGCCTGCGATCCGGCCACGATGCCGCTGGGGCTTGTGGGGCTAAAAGTGGCCTGGTCGCTGTCTGTGCCGGGGGCGGTCACGCGAGGGGTCCTTTCTGCTGCAATCTCTTGAGTTTTGGTGTTTGTAACGTGTCCCATCATACGTGGGTTGTGCACGCCCGGCGCCAGGCCTGCGGCGTGCTGGACGGCATCTTTACGGAACTCTAATCCGCCAACTGCGCCAGGATTTCCACCAGCTGACGTAAGGCTTTGCCGCGGTGGGAGACGGCATCCTTCTGTTCCGCCGTCAGCTCACCTGCGGACTTACCGGCCAGTTGTTCTTCCTGGCCTTCTGGCAGCTCGTCAGGAGCGAACAGCGGGTCATAGCCGAAGCCGCCCTCGCCCTGCTCGGCGCGCAGCACCCGGCCGTACCAACGCCCTTCCACGGCGTATTCGGCCTCCATGCCGCGTTCTGCCGCGACGTCGGCGGGCAGCTGCAGCACGCAGGAGGATACGAAGTGCGCCCCGCGACGCTCGTCCGGCACGTCCCCCATCTGTGCTAGCAGCAGGGCGTTGTTAGCTTTGTCGTCGCCGTGGCCACCGGACCAGCGGGCGCTCAGCACGCCCGGCATTCCGTTCAGCGCGTCGACGGCCAGCCCGGAATCGTCGGCGATCGTCGGCAGGCCGGTGTGGCGCACGCCATCGTTGGTCTTGATCCGCGCGTTGTCCACGAACGTCGCGCCGGTCTCCGGGGTCTCCGGGTATTCCGGCACGTCCCCCAACCCGACGAGTTCAATGCCGGTCACGTTCGCCGCTTCCAGCATGCGGTTCAGCTCCGCCAGCTTCTTCTTATTCCTTGAGGCCACCAGTACCCGCACGGTGCCACTCCCCTTCTCTTGTCGCGTTTGCTTCTGCTGTTTTAGAGTGCCTGCGCCAGCGCCGCCCGCTGCGCCTCGATGAGTTCGCGCAGGCCGCCCTCGGCCAGGTCCAGCAGCGCGTTTAGCTCCTCGCGGGTGAACTCCGCGTTCTCGCCGGTGCCCTGGATTTCCACAAAGCGCCCCTCGGCCGTCATCGCCACGTTCATGTCCACGTCCGCCCGCGAGTCTTCCTCATATGGCAGGTCAAGGCACGGCACTCCGTCGATGATGCCGACGGACACTGCGGCGACGGGTGCGCGTAGCGGTTGACCTGGTACGACGCCCCTAGCTTGCAGCACGGCCAGCGCATCAGCCAAGGCCACGTAAGCGCCGGTGATGGCTGCGGTACGGGTGCCGCCATCGGCCTGCAGAACGTCGCAGTCGATGTTGACGGTGTTCTCCCCCAGCGCCTTCAGGTCGACGGCGGCGCGAAGTGCGCGGCCGACGAGGCGAGAGATCTCCTGGGTGCGTCCCTTGACCTTGCCCTTCATGGATTCGCGCGGCATGCGCTCGTGGGTGGAGGCCGGCAGCATCGCGTACTCGGCGGTCAGCCAGCCTTCGCCGGAATCCTTCTTGAACCGCGGCACGCCCTCTTCCACGCTGGCGGTGCACATGACTCGGGTGTTGCCGAATTCCACCAGCACGCTGCCTGCGGGGTTGCTGGTGAATCCGCGGGTGATGCGCACCGGGCGCATTTCATTGGTGGCGCGCCCGTCTGTGCGGGTGAAGTTGCTGCCAGTGTTGGTGTTGTTTTCTGCGTTGGTGTTCGTCATGGGGCTTAAGTCTACTAGCCGCCCCGGACAAGCTATCCGCCGATGCTTTGGCAGCAGCCTAGAAGATCCCCTGGCTTCTAGCCGACAGATAGGCGCATGCCTGGGCGAGCGACAAGGATCTCGCCGCCGTAGTGGCGGGCCGCGCCGCGGACCGCCGCGTCTACGTCGCCCCACGGCGGGATATGGGTGAGCACGAGCTTGCCCACGCCCGCTGCCTGTGCCGCACGGCCTGCGTCTTCACCGGAGATGTGCATGCCGGTGGGCTGGCCTTCGGCATTCTCGCCCCAGGTGGCTTCGCAGAGGAATACGTCCGCACCCGCGGCGATGTGAGCCAGGTTGTCGGTCCATGCGGTGTCCCCCGAGTACACCAGGGAATGCCCCGCGTTGTCCTCCACGCGCAGTAGGTAGGCCTCTGTGGGGTGTACTGCGGTGGCGGCGTACAGGGTGAATGGGCCGATGGGGTGGGCTGGGTACGTGGTGGCGTCGAAAAGACCCTCGCCTACCTTGTAGGCGTTGATGTCGAAGGTATCGGTGAAGTCGTCGGGGCGCTCGGGTGCGTCGGCGCCGGCAGCGGAGAGGTGACGGCGGGCGATGGTGGGGCCGAGCAGTCGATGACGTTGAGTGGAAGCCGCCGTGGGGTGGAATCGGCGCCAGACCAGCAGGGATGGGAAGTCGAGGCAGTGGTCGGCGTGCATGTGGCTGAAGGCCACGTGGCAAGCGGAGGGGTCCAATCCCTCGGTGCGTTGCATGGCGCTGAGTACGCCGGGTCCGCAGTCGAGGAGGAGGTGGTCGGTGGTGGCCGTGGTTGTGTCGCGGACGATGTATCCCGACGCTGCGCTATCGGGTCCTTCGACGCTTCCGGAGCATCCCAGCACTACCAGTTCCATAAGTTGTCATTCTGCCACGAAGCGGTGGCAAATGTGTGAAAGGGCGACCACCGTTGTGTTGGTGGTCGCCCTTTCTTTCGCGGGACTTGCCAGGATTGGCTGTTCCGCTAGGCGCTAGCGCTGAACGCTAGTGGCGGTTAGGCCTCGCCTTCTTCGCGGCGGCGGCGCAGCAGCGGGATGGCGCCGATGATCAGTGCCAGGCCGACTGCGAACACGCCAAGCACGTTCGCGCCGGTGGAGGCCAGGGTGCTCATCCGCGGGCTATCAACCTGCTTCTGAGAGCTGGTGCCACCGCTGCTTGCGGAGCTACCGGTGGACGTGCTTCCCTTGGCGCCCGGCTGGCTCGGGGTGCTGGACCTGCCAGGGGTGCCCGGCTTGTTCGTGTTACCCGACTTGCCCGGCTTGTTCGTGTTACCTGGCTTGCCTGGCTGCTCGGAATCCGGCTTCGGGGTGGAACCGTGAGATCCGCTACCCACGATGGCCCCGCCGAGTCCCAGGGAACCGATGATGCCAGGCAGGTTCGGCTTCGGAGTCACCGAACCGGAGGAACCGCCAGGTGTGTTCGGATCCTTCGGCTGCTCCGGCTCCTTCGGATCCTCAGGGGTCTCGCAGTTGCACTTGGTGCCCACGCGGATCTTGCGCGACTGAGGATCCTTCCTGAAGCTAAAGTGCGCCTACCTCTTGTCAGATCCCCAGCAGGCCAGGCGCTTACTAAAGGCTGAAAACTCACCAAAACTCAGTTCAATAAGTCAAAAACAGCCTAAGAGTACGCAGATAGTTTAACCGTATTAATGGTCCAAGTTCAACCAGAAAAATGGTTCCATAAGCACCAAACCCCCTGGTTATCCCACATAAGAAGACCTTAAACGCTAGCGCACCATCTCCGGAATCTGGGACACAGAACTAATCGCCGGCCCCAGGAACCGCCCGGCCAGCTTCGCAAACCTCTGCGGGTCGCCCGTCGACTCGAAGGACAGATCCACCGCCCGCCCCGGATCCTCATCCGCAAGCAGCCCCTGCTCCGACAGCGTCCTATAAACAGTCTTCGCCGTCTCTTCGGCGCTATTAATCAGCGTGACCTCATCCCCCATCACCAACTGCACCACCCCGGTCAGCAACGGATAATGCGTGCCCCCCAGCACCACGGTATCTACCCCCTGGGCTTTCAGCGGCGCCAGGTAGTTCTCCGCCAACCCCATCAACTGCCGCCCGCTGGTCATGCCACGCTCCACAAAAGGCACGAACTGCGGGCAGGCCTGCGCGAACGCCTCAACTCCCGGAATCGCTGCGAAAAGATCCTGGTAGGACCTACTGCTCACCGTCGCCTGGGTGCCGATCACTCCGATCTTGCCGTTGCGAGTCGCCGCCGCCGCGCGCCGCACCGCAGGCAGAATCACCTCAACCACCGGAATGGAGTACCTCTCCCTCGCGTCGCGAATAAACGCCGACGAGGCAGAGTTGCACGCCACCACAATCATCTTGCAGCCGCGCTCCGCCAGGGTGTCCGCAATCCTGATCGAAAGCTCGCGCACCTGCGCCAAAGGCTTGTCCCCGTAAGGCGAATTGGCCGTATCCCCGATGTACACCAGGTTCTCATGCGGCAGCTGATCCACAATGGCACGCGCCACGGTCAGCCCGCCCACTCCCGAATCAAACACCCCGATAGGCGCATTGTTAGCCTGTTCCGCCTGTACGTTAGCCTCAGCACCCTCAGCCACGATCCTCACCCTTCACCACATCACGCCAGCTCGACACACCAAAGGCCGATTCCGCCGCCAGGACGGCATGCACTATCGCCCTCTCCACCGTGTTGGCCGCGGTCGCCGAAAGCACACTCATGCCGATATCGTCCACGCCTCTGTCATCCACGGCCGCCTCCGAACCGTGCTCCCCCGTCGCCATCGCAAACAACGTATCGCCGTCCATCGGCATGTGCGCCGGCCGTATAGCCCGCGCGATCCCGTCATGCCCCGCCAACGCCAGCCTCTTGGCCTGCGCCTTCGTCAGCGGCGCATCGGTCGCCACCACACCAATCGTCGTGTTGAGCTTCGGCGCCAGCATGTCCGCCGTAATCTTCGTGCCAAGCAGGTTCTTGCTCTTTAGCCTATTGACGCCCCCAGCCCCCACCGGCTCGCCATCAACCAGGCCGTCGGACAGTCCATAACGGGCAAACTCCCCGTTCAGCTCCGCGGCGACTCCCCACGGCAGGCCGGTCGCCGGGTCGAAGACCGCACCCTGTGGGTTCACGACAATGCCAACGGCCACAGTCACCCCCGCCAGCGGGTTGCCTTCGGGGAACACGGCGCTGGCCTGACCAAAGCCACCCTTTAGCGCTCCCGCCGAGGCGCCCAACCCCGCGCCGACGTTGCCGTTCTGTGCCCCCTGCGCTAAAGCTCCCTGCCCTGAAATTCCCTGCCCAGCCGCGCCGCCAGCGCCGTCTCCAACTACAGCATCCAACGCCGCCGCCGTCGCCGCCGCCCCCGTGGCCGCATCCGGCCGCGAATCCCAGCGCCCCAACAGCAGATCAAAAATCACGGCTCCCGGGACAATCGGCACCAACTTATCCGGGTGCTCCGGCCCCAGCGCGGGGAAGCCGATCCCCCTACTCTCCAGTTCGGCCATTGCCCCCGTGAGGGCGTCAAGACCAAAAGCAGAACCACCGCACAGACCAATAGCGTGCACGGCCTGCACCGTGTTGTGCGGCGCCAGAAGATCGGTCTCGCGAGTCCCCGGCCCGCCACCGCGCACATCCACGCTGGCAGTGGCGGACTTCGGCGCAACAATCATGGTCACGCCCGAATCACCCGTGCCGTCCTCGCACACCGCGTGGCCTACCCCTATCCCCGCGACATCCGCCAGGGAATTAGTCGGTCCGGGCTGGCAGCCGAACAGCTCTATGCTCATTGCTCACCCATCATCGCCGACAGCAAGCTGTCCTGGTGGTAGCCCAGCCAATCCAGGTAGTTCTGCGCCGCCATCGCCTGGTCGGAGCTGCCGTCTTCCTCCAGCAGGTCCTTTTTGAACTCCTCGTACTGCGCGGAGTGATACAAGCGAATGTCGTTGATCGCGCTCAGCCACGGGCGAACCTCGTCCTGCGTCAGCGACACATTCACCGAACCGTTCGGCCCCAGGTAATCCACCACGAAGCGCAAGTTCGTCAGCTTGGCCTTGATGATGTCCGTCTCGTTCAGCTGGCGGGTCAGCGCCGCATCGCCGTCGACTTCCTCGTCACCCTCGCGGAAGAAGCTCGGCAGCAGCCGCGCCAACCCCGGATCCTTCGGCGCATCGGCATGCCCGCTGGCCATGCCCGTCATCTCCGCCAGCTCGTCCTTCGGAGCCGTCCGCGCGCGCTCCATCAGCTTGTCGGACACGGCCACCGCCGAATCCCCCAGCATCTCGCGCTCCAGCGGCTCTAGCTGCGTATTAAAACGAGTCCCGCGCAGCAGGCTGCTTTTCTTCGTCCACGGCTGCATGTTCGTTCCTTCTTTCTCTATTGACGCCTACCCGTCCGCCCGCTGCATCGTCGCCCACAGCCCGGCGGTCTGCAGCTTCTTCACATCCCCTTCGACCTTGTCGCGCTCCCCGGAACTCACCACGGCTTTCCCTTCGGTGTGGACCTGCATCATCAGCTCCGTGGCACGCTTGCGCGAATAGCCCAGGACGGTCTGGAAGACATAGGTCACGTAGCTCATCAGGTTCACCGGATCGTCCCAACAGATGCACATCCACGGCAGGTTGGGCTCCGTCAGGGTTTCTGGCAGTTTGTCCGCCACCGGTGTGGCGGAGGGAGCAGCTGGGGAAGTCATGGTTCCCAGAGTACCGACATTGGGCGCATTCGCCGTCGGGTTCGGCGCCTGGCGTGGGCTAGCATGGAACGGGTGAACGACAACCGCACCCGCTCCTCCGCACTTCTTACAGACAAATACGAACTCACCATGCTCGAGGCCGCAATCCTCGACGGCACGGTGAACCGCGCCTGCACTTTCGAGGTCTTCACCCGCCGACTGCCCAACGAACGCCGCTACGGCGTGATCGCCGGTACTGCCCGTGTGCTCCGCGCCGTGCGAGACTTCGTGTTTACCGAAGAACAGTTGGCGCGCATCGACTTCCTGCGCGACGAAACGCTGGAGTACCTGCGCAACTTCCGCTTCTCCGGACAGATCGACGGCTACCGGGAAGGCGAGCTGTACTTCCCCCACTCCCCCGTGCTGACCGTGCGCGGCACCTTCGGCGAGTGCGTGATTCTGGAAACGGTGATCCTGTCCATCCTGAACATGGATTCCGCCGTGGCCAGCGCCGCGGCTCGCATGGTCACCGCCGCTGGTGACCGTCCGATCATCGACATGGGTGCCCGCCGCACCCACGAATACGCTGCGGTTACCGCCGCCCGGGCATCCTACCTGGCTGGCTTCGTCGCCACCTCCAACATGGAGGCCTCGCAGCGCTATGGCATCCCGGCTTCTGGAACCTCGGCCCACGCCTGGACCCTGCTGCACACCCGCCCCGACGGCACGCCCGACGAGCTGGCCGCTTTCAAGGCGCAGGTCGCCGCCCTGGGTACCGATACCACCCTGCTGGTTGATACCTACGACATCACCCAGGGCGTGGAAAACGCCGTGGCGGCCGCGGGCATCGAACTGGGTGCAGTGCGCATCGACTCCGGCGACCTGGGCGTACTGACCCGCCGCGTGCGCCGCCAGCTGGACTCCTTGGGCGCAACCAACACCAAAATCGTGGTCTCCTCCGACATGGACGAGTTCTCCATCGCCGCCCTGCGCAGCGAACCGGTGGATTCCTTCGGTGTGGGCACCGCCGTGGTCACGGGCTCCGGGGCGCCGACCGCGGGGCTGGTTTACAAGCTTGTGGAGGTCGATGGCGTGCCCGTCGCCAAGCGCTCGCGTGGCAAGGCCAGCCTGGGTGGTGCGAAGGACGCAGCCCGGCTCAGCCGCCCCTCCGGCACCGCCGTCGAGGAAGTGACCTTCCCCTTGGGCGGCGAACTGCCCCAGGCCGAAGGTCTGCACAGCACCCAGCTGACCATCCCCATGGTTCGCGACGGTGAGCTCGTCGACGGGCTGCCCACACTGGAGGAGTCCCGCGAGCACTGCGCCAAACAGCTGGTCTCTCTGCCGTGGGAGGGGCTGGCGCTGACCCGCGACGAACCCGCCCTGCAGGTCCGCCACATCAAGGGCTAGAAGTTTCGCAAAGGTTCCCACAGTTTCCCATGACCTCCAACGTCCTTGACCTACTGAGCCTCGCCGTCGCCGACCTCGGCGGCGCCCCGCGCCCTGGCCAGCAGAAGATGGCCACAGCCGTGGCCGAGGCCATTAAGAAGGAACACCACCTGGCCGTGCAGGCGGGAACCGGTACCGGTAAGTCCCTGGCGTACCTGATCCCCAGCATCGCCGCGGCCACGGATTCCGAGTACCCCGTCATCGTCTCTACCGCCACGATCGCGCTGCAGCGCCAGCTGGTGGAACGCGACCTACCGCGGCTGGCCAAAGCCCTCGAGCCGGAACTCCCCCGCCCCCTCGAATTCGCCATCCAAAAAGGCCGCGGCAACTACGTGTGCCTGAACAAGGTCGCCAACGCGCAGACCGACAGTGGCGTGGACGAGGCCGAAGAATCCCTCCTGGATCCCTCCCAGCTGTCCGCCACCGGCGCCCAAGTCGCCCGCCTGCACGAATGGGCCGGTGAAACCGAGGACGGCGACCGGGATAACCTCCCCCAGGGCGTCAGCGATCGCGCGTGGCGGCAGGTCAGCGTGTCTTCCCGCGAGTGCGTCGGCGCCACCCGCTGTCCCTTCGGCGAACAATGCTTCGCCGAACGCGCCCGGGCCCGCGCCGCGGACGCCGACGTTGTCGTCACCAACCATGCTCTTCTTGCGATCGATGCTCTTGTGGACGCCCCAGTCTTGCCCGAACACAACACAGTGATCGTGGACGAAGCCCACGAGCTGGAAGATCGCATCACTTCCGTCGCCACCGCTGAACTATCCCCCACCTCCATCGCCGTGCTGGCGAAACGCGCTGCGAAGCTGACCGTTTCCGGCGCCGATGTCGCCGGGGATGAGCTGGCCGAGGCAGGCGACCGGTGGACGGAGGCGTTGAAGGCGGAGGCGGCGGCGTCCAGAAGCAACGACCGGTTTGGCACCGGCATCGAGGGGCGCTGGACCAGCGTGCCCGAGGGGCTACAGCTGCCTCTCGCTGCCTTAAGGGATGCGGCGTGGAAGACGAACCGGCAGGTCAGCGGCATTCCGGCATCGGAGTTTGCGAATGATTCGCAGAAGGCCTCCGAGCGCCTCGCGGTGATTGTGGCTACCGAAGAGCTGAACGATACGTGCGTGCGGATCCTAAATGCCTCGCGCGTCGGGGAGGGCGACGGCTCCGAAGCCGACGAACGCAGCGGAAACAACAGCGGCAACAACAGCGGCGCGAGCGAAGACGCCGCGGACCTGCTGGGCGAAGACGTGGTCTGGTACACCGCCGATTCCGGCGTGCGAGGCCCCAAACACGTGGTGCGGGTAGCCCCCTTGAGCGTCGCCGACCTACTACGCCAGCGACTATTCGGCAGAAACACAGTAATCCTGACGTCGGCGACGCTTGCATTGGGCGGCAAGTTCACCTCCATGCTGGCGCGCTGGGGACTGCCGAAGAACACTCCCACGCTGGATGCGGGCACACCCTTCGACGCACGCTCCCACGGCATTTTGTACGTCGCCCGCCACCTACCACCGCCGGGCAGGGACGGCGCCAGCGACGAGTCCGTGGACGAAGCCGCCAGGCTGATCAACGCCGCGGGCGGGCGCACCCTCGGGCTGTTTAGCTCCCGGCGCGCGGCCGAAGAAATGGCCGAGAACCTGCGCACCGTGGTCCCCTACGACATTCTTTTGCAGGGCGAGGATTCGATGTCCACGCTGGTGGAGAAATTCCGCAAGGACCAATCCGCATGCTTGTTCGGCACGCTAGGGTTGTGGCAGGGCGTGGACGTGCCCGGTCCTTCGCTTTCCCTGGTGCTTATCGACCGGATCCCCTTTCCGCGCCCGGACGATCCGCTACAGCAGGCGCGGCAGGAAGCCGCCGACCAGCGTGGCGGCAGTGGGTTTATGGAGGTCGCCGCGAACCACGCCGCCCTGCTGATGGCTCAGGGGGCGGGCCGGTTGCTGCGATCGGTGGACGACCGTGGCGTGGTTGCGGTTCTGGACCAGCGGCTAGAGACGAAGCGCTACGGCGCTTACATTCGCCGCTCGATGCCGGACTTTTGGTACACGCTAAAAGGCGACACAGTGCGGGGTGCACTGCGTCGCCTTGCTGCGGGTAGTTAAGAGGCTGCCAGCGGGGGCGCCAGGGGGCTGCCAGCGGAAGCTGGGGGCGGCCCCCGCTAGGTGCGGGTCTTAGACCAGGTCAGAACCGTCGCCAGCTCCGGTGTCTGCGCCAGCACCGCCGCCGCCCAGCAGGTCGTCGAAGGTCGGGGCGACGTCCTCGGTGGTGGTGTCCTCGTAGGAGTCGTAGTGGGCATCGTTGTCGGTGTCGTATGCCTTGGTGTCGCCGTAGCCGTCGAAGTCCTGGTCGATCAGAGCCTCGTCGGTCAGGCCGTCGCCATCGGTGTCTACGTGGCGCTGATCCACCTGGCCGTCGGAGTTGGTGTCCAGGTAAATGGTGTCGGCGGTGTCGTCACCGGTGGTGTCTACGTGCAGGGCATCAACCTTGCCGTCGTTGTTGTAGTCGAAAGACACACCGTCGGCCAGGCCGTCACCGTCCAGGTCGACGTACTCGCCACCGCCCGGAGCGCCCTCGGAGCCAGCGGAGTGGATATCAGAGCCTGCGCCCGATCCCTCTTCGCCTGCACCGCGGGAGTCCTCGGAGCCCTTGGAATCGTCAGCGCCCTTGGAGTCCTCAGCGCCCTTGGAGTCTTCAGCACCATTGGAGTCCTCAGAAGGAGCTGCCGGGGTCTCAGACTCGCCACCCTGCGGAGCCGGAGCGTCGGACTCGCCGCCCTGCGGAGCCGCGCCCTGCGGAGCCGCACCCTGGGAGTCACCAGCCGGTGCGCCACCGTGGCCACCCTGGGAAGCCCAGATGCCTTCGCCTACGTTCTCCTGCGCCGCATCCGGACGGGACTCGCCGGAGGTGCCGTCGATCACGCCGTTGCCGTCAGTGTCGTGCTCGGTGTAGTCAGACATTCCGTCACCGTCAGTGTCGTAGCCAACGCTGTCGACTCGGCCGTCGCCGTCGAAGTCGTAAGAGGTGACGTCGTAGGTGCCGTCGCCATCGGAATCGAACTTCACGTTGTCACTGACACCGTCGTTGTTGTAGTCGGTGGCCTTGGTGTCCATCTTTCCGTCGTTGTTGGTGTCTGCTTCCAGCTTGTCGATCGTTCCGTCGCGGTCGGTGTCCTGGTAGACCGTGTCGACGATGCCGTCCTGGTCGTAGTCCATCTCCGCGCGGTCGGTGGTGCCGTCGCCGTTCTTGTCGTAGACCGTGCCATCCGGGCGGCCGTCGCCGTTGATGTCGACCTGGTAGGCGTCCTGCTTGCCGTCACCGTCGGTGTCCTGCGAGCCGACGACGTTGCCTTCGACCATGTTGCCGTTGCCGTCCAGTACCTCCCAGCGACCCAGGGAGTGCTCAGAGTTGCCAGCGTTGCCGTTGGTGTTGGTGTTGGTGCCGTTCTGGTTGTTCAGGTTCTCGTTAGACATTTCGTGTGTTCCCTTTCGGTGTTCTTGAAGCCCTGTGTGCGGGGCTTATGCAGTGTTCTTAGTATCCTTCAGGCGCTTCCTCGCTGCCTGTCAGTTGTTGAATGCCACTCCCCCTCCCTATGTTCCTTGGGGGTGTTTCCTAAGGTCATTTTCTTGACGCCAAACCCCTCAAAACCCCAAGTCACGCCGCATATTCACTCTGTTCAATAGGCAAGCATTTTCGGGGGTGAATTCAGACAGTGCGCCGACGAATACGTCGCGCAATGTTCCCTCCGCGACCAGAAAAACCGATTATCGGCATACTAGAATGGCACCGAAATATGGCAGAGCAATAAGCATCAATAGCAATGAAAGGCGAAAAATACCGTGACCCCCATCTTGAACGCGTCGGGTCGTTCCCCGAAGGCCAGCGTTGAGCGCGGGGCAACTATCGCCAGAAAGTACAAGATGCACGACGTTGCCGACCGCGTGCAGAACCTCGTCAACGCGAAGTACCGCACCTCGTCCGTCGTCATCATCGGGGAGGTTAAGCGTGGCAAATCTTCCCTCGTCAACGCACTAATCGGCCGGCGTGACCTATTGCCGGTGGACGTTATCACCGCTACGAGCGCCCCCATCCGCATCCACACTGAACCCGACCAGCCAGAGGACAAGCCAATCCTGGCGCGCCTGGTACGCGGCACGGAGCGCGATCCGATCGACCCGTCGGAGCTGAAGAACTGGGTCACGCAGGAAGCCGTGGACGCCATCAACCGCGCCCCGAAGGATAGCCAAGAAGTTGCCTCGCTCCCCAGCGCTGCAGAGCTGTTGGTTCCTTTCTCCGGCCTGGGAAAGGTGACGATCATCGACACCCCGGGCGTGGGCGGACTGGACGAGCACGCCGTCACTGCCTCCCTGGCGGAAGCCCGCAATGCCGGAGTTCTGCTGATGGTCTGCGACGCATCCACCCCCATCACCGCCCCGGAGATGGATATCCTGCGCCGCGCCCGTGAACAGGTCGGAAGCGTCATCGTGGCCGTCACCAAGACAGATAAGAATGTGCGTCGCTGGCGCTCCATCGTCGCCGACGACCAACGCCTCATCGCAGAACACCTCGGTCTGGATATCCCCGTCATTGGAGTGTCCTCGTTGCGGGCATTGGATGCGGCCGAGGCGGCGTCACCAGAAAAAAGAGAAAAGATTGAGCAACGGTGCGGCATCGCCGAGCTGCGCCAACAGATCATCAACCACGTCAACTCACCGGGCAATCTCGGGACGATCACGGCCCTCGAGATCACCCGGTCGACGATGCAATCCATCACGACCGATATCCAGCGCGACATCAAGCTGTACGACAAGACCAGCGATGCGGTCGGCGAGCTCGAAGCCGAAAAGCGCAAGCTGGAAGCGTTCCGCGACGCCACCAGCGAGTGGGAACAGCTGTTCATGCGCGATATTCAGCTGAGCCGCAACAAGGTATCCGCGGCGATGGATCAGGCGCTAACAGATCTGAAAACCCGCTGGACCAACCGCATTAACTCCGAGGGCATGCGCGTGCTGCGCAGCAAGCCGCAGGTCTTCACCAGCCAGATCGAAATCGAGCTACGGCAGATCATGGAGCACATGGTGATGTCGATGGTCAGCGAAGTTACGCGGCGTGCCGCCCAGCTTTTCCAGGGCCGTCGAGACCTGGTGGATCAGGTGCAGCAGCAGATTTTCGCGGCGATGGCCCCGCCGCAATCGATGAGCCACGACGTGGAGAAAAAGTCTGCAGGGCTGGTGGATCCCTCGATGCTGACGATGGGCATTGTGGGTGCAGGCGCACTGACAGTCGTGATCCCCTTCGCGCCTGTGGCAGCCGCCGCCTGGATCGGCGTGAACATGGGCTACCGCGCGATGCGCAACGGCAAGCAGCACCTGCTGGTGTGGTTGCGGGAAACCATCGCCACAACCCGTAGCTCCATCAACCGCATGATCGACATCACCATCACGACAGGTAGGACGGAAATTCTGCTGCGCCACCGCGCTGCCATCAGGCACGAACAGCGCAACCTTCAGGGCAAGATCGAATCCGCACAGAAAATCGCCCGAGAAACCGAGGCACAGCGCAAGCAGACCATTGCCCGGTTGAAGAAGAACGGGGAGATTGTGCAGCAGACCATCGAGGAGCTCGACGGCCACCTAGAAGCGCTGAAACGCAGTCGGCAAGGATCCGCAAGTCTAAAGGCGGCAGCTCAGGCTGGGACGATTCCGGCAAGCAGGGCGGGGATGTAAATGAACCAGGAACACCAGATCCAATCGGCCTCTGCCCACCTCAGCCAGCGGGTCTCTGACCTCACGCTGCTGCTAACGCAGGCCGTTGATGCCCTCGCAGGTGGCTCCCCCGACCTCGCGGCCCGCGCCGAACAACTGCGCTTGATGGTTACCCGCCCGCCCCGGGTGGCTGTCGTCGGTCGCCTGAAATCCGGAAAGTCCACTCTGGTAAACGCCCTGACGGAGAACCTGATCGCCGCCACCGGTGCCCTGGAATGCACCATGGCCGTCAGCATGTACCACAACGGCGCGCCCGCCCGCGCCGAGATCCATTCCGTCGACGGCCAGGTGGCCCGCATCCCACTGAACAACGGCCCGCTCGATAGCCTGCCCGTACCGTTGAACGAGGTGGACTACATCGACCAGTTCCTGCCCAACCGCCGACTGGAAGAGCTCACCCTGATCGATACGCCCGGCACCGCGACCTTGACGGTCGAAAACGAGCAGCGAACCCGTCGCATTCTGGTCGACGGGCAGCGGGATACGCGCCGCGCTAGCGGTTGGGCCGATTGCCTTGTCTTTTTGTCGGACTCTGCCCCGCGCGAGGACGAGAAGCGGTTTCTTTCGCAATTGGGAATGACGCCCCTAAATACAGTGGGCATCCTTTCCCGCGCGGACTCTTTCGGCTCCGGCGCTTTCGGTTCCATCGATCCGCTGCAACACGCCCGGCAGCACGCCAACAGCATCCAGAAGAAACTGGTGAGCACTGTCCAGCAAACCATCCCGCTTTCCGGATTGATGGCTGAGTCCGCCTTGACGGGCAAGGTGACCGGCGACGTCGCCCGTCAGCTGGCCGCACTGGCGGAGCTGGATCGTGATGATCTGCTGGATTTCCTGGAGGCCGACGACCCGCGAGAGGTCGTTGCGGGATTCTCCGTCGCCGACCGGGACGATTTGCTAGACGTTATGGGCGAATACGGCGTGTTCGCCGGCCGCAGCATTGCCGCCGAAGGCGGTGCGCCGGCGCTGGTGAAGTGGATGGTGGAAACCTCCGGCGTATCCGAGCTGGTGCACCTGCTGACCGGCGACATCACCTACTTCGCCGTGCTGCAGCGTGCTGCCCGCATGCTGGATGTGCTGGACGATCTGGCCTCTAACCACCCGGATATGAACCACATCCGGTGGGTCCTGTCCGTCACACTGGCGCAGCCGGGCATGCACTTTGTGCTGCTCTACCGCAGTTACCGCAATACCTATGCCAGCACGCCCGATTCCCGACTATTACAGTTGCTGCGCACCGCGGTCACTGCTGGGCACCCGGCGGATACGGTGAATTTGCCGCGGGACACGCCGGTTGACCAAGTGCGCCGAGCCATTGAAGAGCAGATCGCCGAACTCCAGCAACTTTCGATGTCTCCCCTGTCCGCCGCGGAGGACGAGGCACGTGAACGTTTGCTCGGTTCTTTCCAATCCGCATTGCAAGCGACCATCTAACGCCACTAATTGGCATTAAAGTGTAAGCTACTTATGCCTTAAGCACACGTGTATTTCAGGAGCTGTACTTTTCATGACTAACGCATGGCACCTGGCAATCGATTTCGGAACCTCGAATACGGCTGCCGCTCACCAAAGCCCGATGGGTAAGGAGATATCCGCCCTTGCGTTGACGCACCGCTCCAACATCCTGCCGTCCGCAGTGTTCCTGGATTCCCCACACGGCGCACACGCTGCTGCCGATGGGGAGCCCACGCTACTCAACGGCGATTCCGCATTGGCTCGCGGACGCCGCGACCCCTCGCGCCTGCTGCTCAGCCCCAAGCGCTACATCGACCACGATGAAGTGAAGCTGGCTACCAAGGATCTACCGCTGACGAAGGTCGTGGGCTCTGTGCTGGCCACGGTTCTGCGCTCCGGTAAGGCGCAGCACGCTAACAAGGATCCCGAGACCGTTACTCTGACGCACCCCGAGGCCTGGTCCGCTCACTCCGTGGACCAGCTGAAGCGAAGCGCCATTGCAGCGGGCATTCCCGAAAAGAGTCTGCGTTTCCTTTCCGAGCCACGGGCAGCCGCCATCCACTACGCCTCCCAGCAGTCCGTGCGCGCGGGCTCCCACGTGGCGGTGTTCGACTTCGGTGGCGGCACCCTGGATATCGCGGTGCTGGAAGCGAAGCCGAACGGTAACTTCGAGGTCGTCGCCGCCAAAGGCGATAACAGCCTGGGCGGCCGCACCATCGACAACTTGATGTACCGCTGGGTTCTGGACCAGCTGGAGCACGATGATCCCGATCTGGCGGACTACCTTCGTTCCGCCCCGATCGCCACGGTCCACGCGCTGGAATCCAGCATTCGCGAGGCCAAGGAGATCCTCTCGGATACGTCCTCGGCCACGATCAGCGTCTCCACTCCCCACGGGGAAACTGACCTGTTGATCACCCGCGACGAATTCAACAATGTGATCGAGCAGTCGATCATGCGTGGCGTTGAGCTGACGCGGGCGGCGCTGGCACAGGCGGGCGTCGATTCCACAAAGACCCCGATCTACATGACCGGTGGTTCCTCGCGCGTGCCTTTCGTACAGGATCGTCTGGGCGAGGTCGGCACGGTCATGACGTTGGACGACCCCAAGACGGTGGTCAGCCGCGGCGCACTGGCCGCAACTCTGCGCGGATTCACCGACGGCGGGGCTCCGGATTCTGCGAACCGTACCGCGAACGCGGGCGGTGCTGCCGCAGGTGTGGCGGGCGCTGCGGGTGCCGCAGGTGCCGCGAGTGCCGCCACTGGAGGCGGGGCTGCAGCTGGAGGTTCCTCCCGCCCCACCCCGGCTACCTCGCCCGGAATGCCGCGGGCAAACCAGAACGGAAGCTCGCCGACCAGTAGCTTCCCGAATCCTGCGCAGAACAACACGCAGTCGTTTAGCCGCCCTCCGCAGGCATCGTCCTTCGGCCCAGGTGCCCCTAGCTCTTATGGTCCCAGCAACTTTGCTTCGGCTCGCGCTACGGCTACCTCGGCGGGGCGGAAGAAGTCGAACACCCCGGTGATTGTCACGGCCAGCCTGGCGATTCTGGCGGTCGTCGTGGCAATCGGATTTGTCGCCCTCAATGGAGGTGGCGATGGCAAGGGCGGCGGCAATGGCGGCGGGAGCGATGATTCCGGCAATCCGCCGTTCTCTGAGACCAGTACGTTCGCCCTGCCGGCCAATGCGACGGACTCGGATCTGTACAAAGTGCTTCCCACCCTCCTGCCGGAGGTTAAGGACTACATGCCGACGAACTTCTACAACCGCATGCGCACCTGTGAAGCAGAAACGAAGAAGCCACCCTTCCTTGGGGATGCCTTCCGCAACATGGACAACAAGATGTACTCTTGCCTCCCCGACTACAATTCGCTGGATGGGAAGAACAGTAGCCTTACATACAGTGGTTTCCGTTACATATTGACCGGTGACGAGGCGAAGAAGGTCTACGATCACGCAGAAAGCTCCTCCATTAAGAGCACAAGAATCCAGGATGCGGGTAACGGCTGGCCGGAGATTCGCATGTATCCAGCAACAAGCGAATATGGTGCCCCCGACATTATGATCTGGTATCCCGACCAAAAGGGAATCGTGGTCAGCCGCGGTGAAAACGGTGCATCAGAGGACGAGATCAAGAAGATGCTTAAGTTCTTTAACCTGATGCCGCAGGATTAATCCCGGCTAACGCGCCGAAGAGCCCCACGCGCCCGAGCAATCTAATTCATCGCTCGAGGCCGTGGGGCTCTTTCTATCGGGCCCTGTACCGTTGTGGTCGCTTCGCTGTCTATGCGCTAGTGACGCCGGCTTCCACCAACGCAGCCTTCAGCTTCGCACGCGCGCGATTAATGCGAGACTTGACCGTTTGAATGGGAATCCCCTGGTGGGCAGCGATATCTTGGTAGCTCATGCCAGTGTATTCGCGAAGGACAATCACCTCGCGAAAATCTTCCGGCAGCTGCGCGAGAGCCTCGCGCACAACCATTGCGGAGGTCACCTGCGAACCAACCTCTGGGGTCTGCGCCACCTCGTCCGCGCCCGCGTCCTCCTCCGGCACATCCCGCCGCGAACGGACGACCTGCAGAGCTGCGTTCGAGGCGATACGGTACGCCCAGGTGGAGAACCTGGCGCGCCCGTCGAACTTGTCGATGTTCTTCCACGCGGAGGTCAGCGCGTTCTGCAGAGCATCCTCCGCGTCCGCGCGGTTGCCGGTGATGGAAAGGCAAACTGCGAACATCCTCCCCCAGGCCTGGCGCGCTAGACGCGCGAAAGCCTGCTGGTCGCCTTCGTGAGCTTTGGCCAGCAGGTCGCGTTCCTCATCGCGGGTGAGTTCTTGCCGTGCAGCGTTAGTTAGTCCCGTAGACACTTGTAATCCCCCTCCCTAGAAACCGTTGTAATCGGTCAGATCGTCGGAATCACTGTGGTCAGCCGGGTCCTCGCCCAGGGCATCGTCTAGCTCATTGTCGAGCTCGTTGTCTAGGCCGCCGTCCAGGCTGTCGTCCAGGTTCTCCTCCAGGACATTGTTCAGATCATCAAGATCCTCCATGTCCCCCGAACCACCAAGGCCAGCGCCTGCATCGTCGCCCGCGACATCACTGTCGACGGAATCCACCGAGGTGGCGTCGTACTCCGCAGAAGAATCATCCAGATCCGTCAGATCAACGTCAGACTCCTCCGGGAAAGAGTCCAAGCTTGGAATCAGATCGCCATCAGGCATCTCGGTGTTTGGGTCCACCGCGACATCAAACATCGCATTGAACAGAGCATCGAGCTCCTCCTCCGAAAAACCAGACTCCGAACCGAACTGCGCATCCGCGCCGAACAGTTCTTCGAGGTTCGGCAGAATCGGAGCGTCTACCTCTGCACTAGCGGATGGGTTCACCATCTGTCCTCCGTTGTGGATCGAATCATTCATCGTCGCACTCATCGTTCACCTCCTTTCCACCTGAGCTAGCAAGACAAGTAACTGAACTGAAGCTAGAGGCAAACCCAAGCCGGCAAAACCCGCTTCAGGACAGTTATGTAATGCGCGTCAGGGGAAGGAAGTTCCCGCGTGTGCATAACGAATTACATTAAAAGATTATGCCCCAACCCGCGCGCAGTTCAATAGGAATATCGTCTGAACTTGGCTGGTCACTCCTACCAAATAACTGCTTAGTAAGCCAAAAGCAAAGAAGGTGACGTCGACTACACCAACCGAACGCTAGAGTGGAGGCCAAGAACAACCGCGAACGGATAGGAGCCCCGACGCAATGCCCATCAAGAGCGATCGCCCGGACATCGAACTCAGCCCGCTCGGCCTGTACGACTACATCTTCCACGACCTCACCACGGAGGAAGAGGATCGCGTGGCCGTCATCGACATCGCCGATGGCTCTGAAACGACCTTCGCGCAGCTGCAGAACTACATCGAATCCACCGCGGGCTGGCTGGCCAGTAAGGGCATCAAGAAGGGCGACGTCGTAGCGCTGCACTTGCCGAACTCCCTGAACTTCATCGTCGCCGCTTACGGACTGTGGCGCATCGGCGCGGTGCCGTCTCCGCTGTCACTGCTTTCCACCCCAGAAAGCGTTACTGCGCAGATTAAGGACTCTGGCGCGAAGATGCTACTTACCGTTGCTGCGCTTGGGGACGCCTCGTCCCAGGGGGCCAAAGACGCCGGCATCGACGAGGACTTTATCGTCCACCTGGATACCTCCAAGGGCATGCAGCAGATCATGGCTGAGCGACGCACCGCACCCGCTGTGGAGATTGCCCCGGACGAGGATCTTGCGATTCTGCCCTATTCCTCCGGCACCACCGGCCTGCCGAAGGGGGTGCGCCTAATGCACCGCCAACTGGTGGCTAATGTGCAGCAGGGGCAGGACCTGAACTTGATACAGCGCGACGACATCGTCTACGCCGTGCTGCCGTTCTTCCACATCTACGGCCTGACCGCGCTGGTGAACCTAGCCCTGGCACAGCGCAGCACGCTGGTAGTGGTTCCCCGCTTCGAACTGCAGAGCTTCCTGGAGCACCACCAGAAGTTCAACGTAACTTTCACCCTGATTGCGCCGCCCATCGCCGTGCAGCTGGCCAAGCACCCGATGGTGGACAACTACGACCTGTCACGCATGCGCGCGGTGTTCAGCGGTGCGGCAACGCTGGACGAGGATCTGGCTGTGGCGCTGGAAAACCGCCTGGGGATTCACGTGCAGCAAGGCTTCGGCATGACCGAGACTTCGCCACTGGCGCACGCCAATGTCTCCAAGGACATCAACCGCGGTTCCATCGGCAAGCCTTGTGCCAACACGGAAAGCAAGCTGGTGGATCCGGAAACCCTGGAGGAAATCCCACTGCCCAGCGAAGGCGTATCCGAGGTCGGCGAACTGTGGGTGCGTGGCCCGCAGATCATGGCCGGATACCTGAACAAGCCAGAGCAGACCGCCGAAGCCCTGCCGGGCGACGGTTGGCTGCGCACGGGCGACCTGGCCAACGCGGATCCGGAGGGCAACGTCCACATCGTCGACCGACTGAAGGAGCTCATTAAGTACAAGGGCTACCAGGTTCCGCCTGCAGAGCTGGAGTCCGTTCTGCTCAGCCACCCGGAGATTGCAGACGCCGCCGTTGTCGGCGTACACCGCGCCTCTGACGGCGAGGAGCTACCCAAGGCGTTCGTGGTTGCCCAGCGCGGATCCGCCCTGAACGAACAGCAAGTGATGGACTTCGTAGCCGAGCGCGTGGCACCCTACAAGAAGATCCGCATCGTGGAGTTCGTGCAGGGCATTCCGAAGTCCAGCACCGGCAAGATTCTGCGCCGCGAGTTGCGCGAGCGCGAGGGCTAGTTCAATCCCGCTGATCTAAATCCCGCCGGGCTCTCGGCAAGCTCGGGGCGGGGTCGGTCTAATACCCCAACCTGAAGCCTGCCGGGCTGGGTAGGTGGGCGTCCGAACTACTCGCCTGCAAGGGGCACGCGGCGGTAGGTACCATCGCGCAGGTCGGCGTCCTCAATCTCGTGGCGAGAAATACCCAGAATAAACAGCACCTGATCCAGGAACGGGTAGTTCACGGAGGTATCCGCGACCGCCTTCAGCGCGGGCTTTGCGTTAAAAGCGATACCCAGGCCGGCAGTCGAAAGCATGTCGATGTCGTTAGCGCCATCGCCTACCGCGACCGTCTGATTCAGCTTGATGCCGTTCGACCAGGCGAATTCCTTGAGGCTCTCAGCCTTTGCCTGGCGGTCGATCACTGGGCCGATAACGCGACCGGTCAGCTTGCCATCGACGATTTCTAGGGTATTTGCGCGGGCGAAGTCGAGGTCCAGTTCGCGGGCAAGCGGCTCGATGACCTGAATGAACCCGCCGGACACCACGCCAGTCTTGTAGCCCAGGCGCTTCAGAGTGCGGATAGTTGTGCGGGCGCCGGGGGTCAGTTGGATGTCGCGGGCGACCTTCTCCACCACCGCTGCATCCAGACCGGCCAGCGCCTTCACGCGCTCGTGCAGGGATTCAGCAAAGTCCAGTTCGCCGCGCATGGCGCGTTCGGTTACTTCGGCTACCTCCGCTTCGCGGCCCGCGTAAGCTGCCAGCATCTCGATAACCTCGTGCTGGATAAGGGTCGAATCGACATCGAAGCAGATCAGGCGCTTTGCACGGCGGGCCAGGCCGGCGCGTTCGATGGCGATATCCACACCAACCTCCGTCGTAAGGGTTGCCAGCGCCTTGCGCAAAGGCACGCCGCCGCCGGGCGCGGGATTGGCTACGGTCAAGCTGAGTTCCAGACCAGTGACCGGGTAGTCTGCGATGCCGGTGATGGTGTCGATGTTTGCGCCGTAGTCCGCGAGGGTCTGACCAATACGCGAGATGTGGGTCGCGGTCAGCGGTCGGCCGAGCACCACCATGACGTGCGTGGAGTGCGGACGAGTGCTGGAGAGGTTGTCGTCTGCTTCCACGCTAACGCGCATGCCGTAGGAAGCCAGGGTTTCCTTCAGCCCTTCGCCGAGGGGTTCAAGGTCTTCTTGTCCGACGCCCACCAGCGCCGCCAAAGACAGCTTCCCACGGAATACTGACTGTTCAATGTCTAAAAGCTGCACTCCGTAGGAGGACAGCACACGGAAGAAGGCCGCCGATACGCCCGGCCGGTCGGGGCCGGTGACCGTGATAACACTCGGAGCAAGGCCTTCCTGCAGGGTGTCTTCGAGGGCGCTTTCAAAGTGCGGGTCGGGGCTCGCCGCTGCCACAGCTGCAGCAGCGGTTGCAGTGGGCTGTGCCTGCGGCTGCGCTACTGCTGCGG
>NZ_KV799258.1:0-8145 GCF_001809885.1 Corynebacterium sp. HMSC058E07 | reverse complement strand
GTTGCAGCGGGCTGTGCCTGCGGCTGCGCTACGCCTGGCCGGTCGGCGGAAGAGTTGGGGTTGCTGGCATCATCTGAGGTAGTCACGCGTTATATTGTCCCACTTCCCTACCGGAAGTGATAACCGGACCAGCGACTTCCATCCGGTCCATCCCCTGGCGCGCCGAAATGTCGCAAAAGCTGCACCCAGCGCGCCGAAATGTCGCAAAAGTTGCACCCTGCGCGCCGAAATGTCGCAAAAGCTGCAAAGCATGTTTGCTACAAAACAATACTCGCCATACCTAAGCTCCTGACCTGCGTAAACGCCTATTAGTAATGGTTGCCACTAAAAGAAATGCAACAAAAACGACATTTACCCCTCATCGGGCACACCAAAGGGCACGCACCCACCTTCGTTCCACTCTCCCGATAGCGCCAGTGTCGCTAGAACGGGAATCCGGAACAGCCCAATTCCGCTAATGAAAATCCAAGACCCCCTGACCTGCGTTCTTACTTATCCGTGATCATGTTCGTTTAACAGATTCCCGTTCTAACGACATTTCCGGCGAAATCCACTCGCAGATTCCCGTTCTAACGACATCTGGACACTGCATGAGTTCTGGACACTGCATGGGTACTGGACACTACACGGGTTTTGGAAACTGCATGGGTTCTAGAAACTGCATGGGTTCTGGAAACTGCATGGGAAAGGAACCCAGACCCACAGACCCCGGACATACAAAAATCCACACCCCGCGTAGTTAAGGGCGTGGATCTTAGTTGCTATTTGCACCAGCTGGCCAGAGCTCTAAGCACCGACCGAGCCGCCCGGCACCACGCGACTGCGCTAGGCAGTGGCGCGGTGAGGGGGCGTCCAGAGTAGCACCTGGAAGCGCCCCGCTAGGAGCAGGCTCCTAGAAGTGGCGGCCGACGTGTGCCTCGTCGCGCATGCGCTTGACCATGTGCGGGTGGTGCAGCTCGAACGCCGGGCGCTCGGAGCGAATGCGAGGCATCGAGGTGAAGTTGTGGCGCGGCGGCGGGCAGGAGGTAGCCCACTCCAGGGAGTTGCCGTAGCCCCACGGATCGTCAACCGTCACAACCTCGCCGTAGCGGTAGGACTTAAAGACGTTCCACAGGAACGGAATCATGGAGACCGCCAGGATGAAAGCACCGATCGTGGAGATCTGGTTGAACAGGGTGAAGCCGTCCGTCGGCAGGTAGTCAGCGTAACGACGCGGCATACCCATGTTGCCCAGCCAGTGCTGCAGCAGGAACGTGGTGTGGAAGCCGATGGTGACCAACCAGAAGTGGATCTTGCCCAGCTTCTCGTCCAGCATGCGACCCGTCATCTTCGGGAACCAGAAGTACACGCCTGCGAAGGAAGCGTAAGCCACGGTACCGAACAGGGTGTAGTGGAAGTGCGCAACCACGAAGTAGGAATCCGAGACGTGGAAGTCCAGAGACGGGGAAGCCAGCATGACACCGGTCAGACCACCAAAGAGGAAGGTGGCGAAAAAGCCGATGGCAAAGATCATCGGGGTCTCGAAGGTCAGGCGACCCTTCCACATCGTGCCCAGCCAGTTGAAGAACTTCATACCGGTCGGCACACCGATCAGGAAGGTCATGAAGGAGAAGAACGGCAGCATAACGGCGCCAGTCACGAACATGTGGTGCGCCCACACGGCCATGGACAGTGCAGCAATCGACAGGGTTGCGAACACCAGGCCGACGTAGCCGAACATCGGCTTACGGGAGAACACCGGGAATACCTCAGACACGATACCGAAGAACGGCAGTGCCAGGACGTACACCTCGGGGTGGCCGAAGAACCAGAACAGGTGCTGCCACAGGATGGCGCCACCGTTGCCGGCGTCGTAAATGTGGCCACCCAGCTTGCGGTCGTAGAACACGCCCAGAGCAGCAGCGGTCAGCAGCGGGAAGATCAGCAGAACCAGCAGAGAGGTAACGAAGATGTTCCAGGTGAAGATCGGCATGCGGAACATGGTCATACCCGGTGCGCGGAGGCACAGGATGGTTGTAATCATGTTCACAGCGGAAGCGATGGTACCGATACCACCAACGCCAACACCCAGGATCCACAGTTCAGAGCCAACACCCGGAGAGTGAACAACGTCTGCCAGCGGCATGTACATCGTCCAGCCGAAATCGGCGGCACCGCCCGGGGTCAGGAAGCCGAGCAGCATAACGACACCGCCAGCGGTGGTCATCCAGAAGCCGAAGGCATTCAGACGGGGGAAGGCCACGTCAGGCGCGCCGATCTGCAGCGGCATGATGTAGTTCGCGAAACCGAACACCATCGGGGAGCCGTACAGCAGCAGCATGATCGTGCCGTGCATCGTGAACAGCTGGTTGAACTGCTCGTTGGACAGGAATTGCTGACCCGGCTCGAAAAGCTCGATACGGATCAGAAGGGCCATCAAGCCACCAATCATGAAGAAGGTGAAGGACATGATTAGGTACATGATGCCCAGAAGCTTGTGGTCGGTCGTGGTCAGCATCTTCCACGCGAGGTTGCCACGCGGCACCTCACCGAAAGGCGCAGGCCGAGCCGGGGAAACCTCGTGGCTTTCCCTTGGCGCTACTGCGGTCATTTGTTCCTCCTGACTACGCGTGACCTGCCTAAACTATCCGCCGAACCTCTCTGAATTCTGCGGATCCTCTGGGCAAGCCACCCAAAAGAATGTTTCCTCTGTCCTGTTCGCGCTGGATCAGCCTCGTCAATGACCGTTCCAAAACAGACACAGAATGCTTACATACTATCCCGTCAACGCGTTTTTCAATAGCCGTGGACGGGGCGGTCGTGGCAGAACCCACGTTTTCGGGGGTGCTGCTTCAGAAAAACCTTAGAAGTCCCAGTCGTCGTCGACGGTGTTCTCTGCCTTGCCGATCACATAGGAGGATCCGGAACCGGAGAAGAAGTCGTGGTTTTCGTCGCCACCTGGGTTCAGCGCGGACAGGATGGCCGGGGAAACGCGAGTCTCGTCAGCCGGGAAGAGGCCTTCGTAGCCCAGGTTGTTCAGGGCCTTGTTGGCGTTGTAGCGCAGGAAGCGCTTCACGTCTTCAGTCCAGCCGAGCTCGTCGTACAGATCTTCGGTGTACTGCGCTTCGTTGTCGTAAAGCTCCAGCAGCAGGTCGAAGGTGTGCTCCTTCAGCTCCTCCTGGCGCTCCGGGGTCTCCTTTTCCAGGGCGCGCTGGTACTTGTAGCCGATGTAGTAGCCGTGGACGGACTCGTCGCGGATGATCAGGCGAATAATGTCCGCCGTGTTGGTCAGCTTCGCGTGGGAGGACCAGTACATCGGCAAGTAGAAGCCGGAGTAGAAAAGGAAGCTCTCCAGCAGCACCGAGGCGATCTTCTTCTTCAGCGGGTCATCGCCCTCGTAGAAGTCGAGGATGATCTTGGCCTTATTCTGCAGCTTCTCGTTCTCTTCGGACCAACGGAACGCGTCGTTGATCTCTGGCGTGGAGGCCAGCGTCATAAAGATAGAGGAATAAGACTTCGCGTGAACGCTCTCCATGAAGGAGATGTTCGTCATCACAGCTTCCTCGTGCGGGGTAGCTGCGTCCTCGATCAGCTTCACCGCACCGACGGTGCCCTGGATGGTATCCAGCATGGTCAGGCCGGTGAATACGCGCATGGTGGACTGGCGCTCGAGGTCGTTGAGCGTCGACCAGCTCTGCACGTCGTTGGACAGTGGCACCTTTTCGGGTAGCCAGAAGTTGGCAGTGAGGCGATCCCACACTTCCAGGTCCTTGTCATCTGGGATGCTGTTCCAGTTGATGGCGGATACCGGATCGCCGTCGACGCGGTGTACGGGAGTGTGGGGTGCGTGCGCACTCATCGCTTCGTTTCTCCTTCTTACTTGTGTGCTTCGTTGCGTGCCGGTGGCCTTCCTAGCCACCGGCTGGTGCACTTCACCCCATCGTACCCCGTTCACCAGGTGGCCTCGCAGCCCTACTCCCCGACTGCTCTCCCCCTCAGCCCCTACACCCATTTTGGGGGTTTTTCTTTATGACGCCCCGTGCTTGCACTGGCACTGGTTTCAGTTAGGAAATGAGGGCGTCATCACATAAAGAGCATGTCAGGATTGGTTTACAGGGCAACCTAAGTAAAGACAGGCTCACCGATGAAGAAGCTACTCTGAACTGCATTGATAATATAAGGCAAGGCTGGGTTACCTAGCCGATTGGTTGTGCTCTTAGTACGTTGAGGGGCATGGAAATCAACGAGAAATTTCAAAAGCAACTGAACGAACAGGTCACCGCAGAGCACCAGGCCGCGCTGGTCTACACCCAGCTGGCTTATGAGCTGGATCGCCTCTCCTTCGACGGCATGAGCAGCTGGATGAAGGCTCAGGCGGATGAGGAGCGCGTACACGCTCAGAAGTTTGCACAGCACCTGCTGGATCGCGACGCTCGCGTGGATATCGAGACGATTGAGATGCCGTCTCTGAAAATCTCCACCCCGCTGGACGCCTTCGAGGCATCCCTGGAGCACGAGCGCAAGGTCTCCGCTTTGATCCGCGACCTGGTGAAGACTGCCGACGAGGTGGGCGATGTGGATTCCCGCAACCTGCTGAACTTCTTCCTGGAGGAGCAGATTGAGGAAGAGGCCACGGTCAGTGGCATCATCGACCGCATCAAGCTGGTTGGCACCGACGGCTCTGGCCTGCTGCGCATCGACGCGGAGCTGGGCAGCCGCTAACAGCTAGTACGAAGCCAACAAAAAGCCGACTGGGATTCCTCCCTGTCGGCTTTTCTCGCTTAGAGCATGCAGCTCACGCAGCCCTCGACCTCCGTACCGGTCAGGGCTGTTTGGCGTAGGCGGATGTAGTAGATCGTCTTGATCCCCTTGCGCCAAGCGTAAATCTGCGCGCGGTTAATGTCGCGCGTGGTCGCAGTGTCCTTGAAGAACAAGGTCAGCGACAAGCCCTGGTCCACGTACTTCGTGGCGACTGCGTAGGTATCGATGATCTTCTCATAGCCGATCTCGTAGGCGTCCTCGTAGTACTCCAGGTTCTCGTTCGTCATATACGGAGCCGGGTAGTACACGCGCCCGATCTTGCCTTCCTTGCGGATTTCGATCTTGGAGGCAATGGGGTGAATCGAGGACGTCGAGTTGTTGATGTACGAGATCGAGCCCGTCGGCGGGATGGCCTGCAGGTTCCGGTTGTACAGACCGTGGGCCTGCACGTCGTCCTTCAGCTGCTGCCAGTCCTGTGCCGTCGGCACCTGGATGCTGGAATTGCCGAAGATTTGGCGCACGCGCTCTGTCTTCGGTGCAAACTCGGCCGGATCGTAGCGGTCGAAGAATTCGCCGGTGGCGTACTCGGAGTTGTCGAAGTTGTGGAACTTCTCTCCGCGCTCCTGGGCGATCTTGTTGGAGGCCTTGAGTGCCTCGTACATCACAACCGCGAAGTAAGCATTCGTGAAGTCCAGTGCTTCCTCGGAGCCGTAGTGGATGTGCTCGCGGCCCAGGAATCCGTGCAGGTTCATCTGCCCCAGGCCAATGGCGTGGGAGTTGTCGTTGCCCTGGCGAACCGAAGGCACCGAGTCGATGGACGTCTGATCCGCCACGGCGGTCAGGCCACGGATAGCGGTCTCGATGGTCTTGGAGAAGTCCTCCGAGTCCACCGCCTTCGCAATGTTCATGGAGCCCAGGTTGCAGGAAATATCGTCGCCGATGGTCTTGTAGGACAGGTCGGCGTTGAACTCAGACGGGGTGGAGACCTGCAGAATCTCGGAGCACAGGTTGGAGTGGGTGATGCGCCCCTCGATCGGGTTGGCCTTGTTCACCGTGTCCTCGAACATGATGTACGGGTAGCCCGACTCGAACTGGATCTCCGCCAAAGTCTGGAAGAAGGCACGCGCGTTGATCTTGGACTTGTGGATCCGCGGATCCTCAACCATTTCCTCGTAGTGCTCGCTGATTGAGACATCGGCGAACGGCTTGCCGTAGACGCGCTCCACGTCGTACGGGCTGAACAGGTACATGTCATCGTTGCGCTTGGCCAACTCGAACGTGATGTCCGGGATCACCACACCCAGCGACAGGGTCTTAATACGGATCTTCTCATCCGCATTTTCGCGCTTGGTATCCAGAAAGCGCAGGATGTCGGGGTGGTGAGCGTGCAGGTAGACAGCGCCGGCGCCCTGGCGGGCACCCAGCTGGTTAGCGTAGCTGAAGGCATCTTCCAGCAGCTTCATCACGGGAATCACACCGGAGGACTGGTTTTCGATGTGCTTGATCGGCGCCCCAGCCTCACGCACGTTCGACAGCAGCAGAGCCACACCGCCGCCCCGCTTGGACAGCTGCAGCGCGGAGTTGATGGAACGGCCGATGGACTCCATGTTGTCCTCGATACGCAGAAGGAAGCACGATACCGGCTCGCCGCGCTGCTTCTTGCCGATGTTGAGGAAGGTCGGCGTTGCAGGCTGGAAACGGCCATCCATGATCTCGTCGACCAGGTTGGACGCCAACTCGGTATCCCCCGCAGCCAGGCCCAGCGCAACCATACACACGCGATCCTCGAATCGCTCCAGGTAACGGCGTCCGTCGAAGGTCTTCAGGGTGTACGAGGTGTAATATTTGTAGGCTCCCAGGAACGACTGGAAGCGGAACTTCTTCGCGTAGGCCTGCTTGAACAGGGACTTCACGAAGCTGAACTCGTACTGGTCCAGCACCGCGGGATCGTAGTACTCGTTGTCGATCAGGTACTTGATCTTCTCTTCCAGATCGTGGAAGTAGACCGTGTTCTGGTTGACGTGCTGCAGGAAGTACTGGTTGGCAGCCTCGCGGTCCTTGTCGAACTGAATCTCCCCTGCTTCGTTGTACAGGTTCAGCATCGCGTTGAGCGCGTGGTAATCCAGCTGTTCGCGCTGGTCAACGGGCTCCTGGACCTTTTTTCCAAGCTCGTTGGCGGTCATGTGTATGTGTTCTCCTCAAAATCTCGCGCCGAATTATGCTCGCGCTAATGTGTTCGTTTCGATTCTAATAAGCACCCCCGGACAACCGCGGGGTGACTTTTGTTACTTGTGGTGTGTTTATCCGTCAGCTCGCAAGGTCCCACCGGCCTTCCTGACGCAGAGAGTTCTCAAACTCCGCCAGTCCTTGCCTCACCCTGCGTACATCCTCTTCGGTGCCCATCAGCTCAAAGCGATAGAGGTACGGGACGTGACATTTGGCCGAAATGATCTCGCCTGCCTTCGCAAAGTCCGAGCCGAAGTTCAGGTTTCCCGAGGCGATCACTCCGCGCAGCCACTTTCGGTTCTGCTCCACGTTCAAAAACTTGATCACTTGCTTTGGAACCGGTCGCGAGAAGTCCCCCGTCATCCCCGCTCCCCCACCATATGTCGGCACGACCAAGACATGCGGTTGGTCGATGAGCAGCGGGGCGTCACGACGCTTGAGAGGGATGCGGCAGGAAGGCAACCCGAGCTTGCGCACGAAACGGTGGGTGTTCTCCGTCGTGGAAGAAAAATACGTGATCAGCATTGAGCCTCATTAGGGAACTGGACAGCGCATTAATTTCCCGACCTGCGACGGTGCAGGTCGGGTAACACTGGGGTTTAAGCGGCCTCTACAGCCAGGGTGCGAATGCGATCCGGGCGGAAGCCAGACCAGTGATCCTCACCGGCAACAACCACGGGAGCCTGCAGGTGACCCAGCGCCATAACGTAGTCGCGGGCATCATCGTCGAGGCTGATGTCTACGAGTTCGTACTCAAGACCGGCCTTGTCGAGGGCCTTCTTGGTGGCGTTGCACTGAACACAGGCGGGCTTGGTGTAGACGGTGATCATGGCGGCTGTCATTCTCCTGAAAGTGTTGAAACTGTGGCCCCGGTGGCAATAGTTTTTGTGGGCACTATCGGTGTTGATCTAGTTGGTGGTTGTCGTGCGAGGCGCTAGTGGTGCATCCGGGATTCCCGGTTTCACCTTGTCCTCATTGACTTGCTTAAGACTACACATCACACGCGTGTAAGACAACCGCTAAAACACAACATTTTGGGGGTCAAGGAAAGCGTGAGCACCATATATAGTAGTTACAAGCTGAGTATTCGCAGGTGGCGGAATTTCCCACCACTACATCTAGCCACATGAAAAACATGCATGTAATTTCAGGGTTAAGTAGCAAAAAGTGTGTCTGACT
>NZ_KV799257.1:0-79085 GCF_001809885.1 Corynebacterium sp. HMSC058E07 | reverse complement strand
GCAAGCGTTACACCACACTAAGGGACGCAACCTCGGCCGGTTTATCAGCGCCGAAAATTATTGGTTTTGACTGGATAAACGCCATGTTTAGAGCGTGTATAGACACAAGCACCGATCAGTTTAGAGGTGAGGAGGAATAGTGGCGAAGATCGAGCAGGTGACGCCAGCCAAGCCAGTGAGAGTGAAGCTGGTGAATGTCGCAGCATACGCGCGGGTATCCACAGCAAGGGAGCGCCAGCTGTCCTCTATCGCCGCCCAGGTTTCTTATTATTCGCGACTCATCCAATCCACCCCCGGCTGGGTCTACGCGGGAGTTTTCACCGATGAGGGAATCACTGGCACCAAAACCAGCGGCCGACAAGGCCTAGCAGACTTGATGGAGCTCGCCAGGAATGGCGGGGTGGATATTGTGTTGTGCAAGTCGATCTCCAGGCTTGCCCGCAACACGCTCGACCTGCTTCGTATCGTGCGCGAACTCAAGAACTTGGGTGTTTCTATCCGTTTTGAGCGTGAACATATCGACACTGCCACCGCTGACGGTGAGCTACTGCTGACGTTGCTAGCCTCGTTTGCCCAAGAAGAGTCTGCTTCTTTGTCAGCGAATGTGAAGTGGGCGATTAGGCAAGGTTTCAAACAAGGCAAAACGAATTCGTTTGTGCTTTACGGCTACCGCTGGGACGGAGAACGCTTCCACATCGAGGCGCGCGAAGCCGAAGCCATCAGACGCATCTACACCAGCTTCCTGGCAGGGATATCGCCTGAGAAAACTGTGGCTCAACTTAACGCTGAAGGTTTCCGTTCTCTAACCGGTAAACCCTTAGAGCCTAATCTTGCTCGCCGCATCCTTGAAAACGAGCGCTACACCGGAAACCAGATGCTTCAAAAAACCTTCATCCCCGCTATCGGCGCCAAACGAGAAGTAAAAAACAATGGCGAGTTGGAGCGCTACTGGGTTGAAGACTCCCATCCCGCCATCATCGACACAGAGACCTTCCAACAAGTACAAACAGAGTTAGCGCGTCGCCGCAGGCTTGGTCTTGCTGCCACGCCTTCGCTTGCCACGGGCTGTTTTACTTCCAGGATCAAGTGTGCCTCGTGTGGCAGGAATTATCAGCGTAAAACCCGCTACCGAAAGGCTGGTGCTTACAAGATTTGGCGTTGCTGGGGAGCATGCCTCGGGCAAGGCAATACTTGTGGGCCGGATCTCAAAGAAACCCGACTCAAACAAACAGTAATCAAGATCCTCACGCTGGCTAAGTGGAATGAGGAAGAAATCATGTCCCGCCTATCTTGCATCACGGTCATGAAAGACAAGTTGATCTTCACCCATGACGATCAGCGCCAGACAGTCATTGCGCTGGCCCAGCTGGAAGGAGAATAACAGTGGCTACGATTACCGCGATACCAGCAACCAAGACACGCATCCACGACAGCGCGCTTTCAGGTTTTAGCTCCAAACGCCGGGTGGCAGCCTACGCAAGGGTGTCCACCGATATGGAAGAACAAGCCACCAGCTATCAAGCCCAAATCGATTACTACACCGTCCACATCCAATCGCGTGCTGATTGGGTGTTTGCTGGCATGTATGCCGACGAAGGCATTAGCGGTACTTCTACCAAACACCGTGAGGGCTTCCAAGCCATGATCGCCGACGCGTTAGCCGGGAAAAATGATCTGATCCTCACCAAGAGTGTCTCGCGGTTTGCTCGTAACACCGTCGACTCCCTGACCACCGTCCGACAGCTAAAAGAAGCCGGTGTGGAGGTGTATTTCGAGAAAGAAAACATCTGGACCCTTGATTCTAAAGGCGAACTACTCATCACCATCATGAGTAGTCTTGCCCAGGAAGAATCTCGCTCCATATCTGAGAACGTCACCTGGGGACATCGCAGACGCTTCGCTGATGGGAAAGTCATGGTGCCCTACTCCTCGCTACTGGGATATAAGAAAGGCGCTGACGGTAACCTCGCTATTGATGAGACTCAAGCCCCGACCGTGCGCTTGATCTACCAGCTGTTTCTAGACGGCTCATCGATCACCGAAATCCGTGCCGAGCTACAGCGTCGCGGTATTTTGACTCCGCGAGGTAAAACCAACTGGTCCACCTCAACCGTGCGCTCCATCTTGACCAATGAGAAATATAAAGGCGACGCCCTGCTCCAGAAAACGTTCACCGCTGACTTCCTAACCAAACGAATCGAAGTAAACGAGGGCGAAGTCCCGCAATACTACGTCACCGGAAACCACGAGCCGATTATTGATGCGCCCGTCTGGGATCAGGTTCAATACGAGTTGGCCACCCGCCACGCAACCAACAGCTCCAAAATCGGCCTATTTGCCAGCCGACTCAAATGCGCAGATTGCGGATCCTGGTACGGACGCAAAACCTGGGCATCCAACACTAAATACAAGCACACGATCTGGCGGTGCAACCAAAAATACGACCATCCCCGTCCCTGCCAGACCGCTACCTTGCGTGATGAGCAAATCCAGACCGCGTTCCTCGCCGCGCTAAACCAGCTGGCTGAACAATATCGCGGACAAAGCCACCTACCACAGGTCATCGACGCCATGTTTAATACAGACCAGCTCGAAGCGGAGTCCAAGCGCCTAGACGAGAAAATCCGCGCTCTTGCCAGCGAGATTGAATCATTGGTTGCAGAAAATCAGCGGGTAGCGCAAGACCAGGACCAATACCTCGCCCGCTACACCCAGCTAGAAGCGCGATACCAGAAAACCCTGGGCCGCAAACAAGCCATCGAGGCCGAGATTGCTGCCAAGAGTGCCAAGGCCACTGCGATCAAAACCGCCTACACCCAGTTGGCCGACAAGCCCATCCAGCATTTTCAACCATCCCAGTGGACAGCGCTTATCGACCATGCCGTTATCGGAGCCAACGAGATCCAGTTCGTCTTCAGAATCGGCACTGAAATCACCGTGCCTATTGCTAGCAGGCTGCCAGTTTCTTCCACTTCCTGATTTTGGTGCGAAACGTCGTAAATGGCGCGACGGTGTTGATATGCACCCATTTCCACACCGGCCACGCCGACGGGGTGGAAGAAGCCCACGCACGCTGACCCGAACTAAACAATTCTGATTCGGTTAGACCGCCCACCATTTTGACTATCTCACCAAGCAGGATCTTGAACCTGTCGATCAAATCCTCAGTAGATACCTGCTCCCAGCGTTGGTAGAACGATTCATACAATCCGCCCAGTTGATTCCACTTAAAACCAGGTGCCGGAGTCACCACGTCAAGACCGGCTTGTTCGTCACGTTCCCAGCCGAGCAGTAATTCCATCCAGCCAAGCTGGTAGGCGATCATCTGCCGGGGCGTGCGGTCAACACCGTCAACCAGCCGGTCCCAACCATCGCCAGGAACGCCTACGAACTCGCCGATAAAAAGTTCGCCACGCTTAGTAATCTCTGCGGCTAGTTCATCGCCGGACGCATACGATCTCACCACACACCTCCTCGTGAAACGGCCTTAGGTTTAACGCTTCGTTAGCGCGTTAAACCCTGAATACGCATTTTACTAGGGCAAACAAGATACCCGCTAACGCAAAACCCAAACCCGCTAACGCAAGCGATTTTTCACACCCCCCTAAGCGATACTCGCTAACGCAAAAGGGTACTTATCAAATCCGACGTCTAAGTGGAGCCGGCGACGAGAATCGAACTCGCACTCTCAGCTTGGGAAGCTGATGTTCTACCACTAAACTACGCCGGCAGTTCCAGCACCAGCAGCGCGATGATTAATCGCACCGGGGCTAGATGAGCTGGAGACGAGACTTGAACTCGCAACCTACGGTTTACAAGACCGTTGCGCTACCGATTGCGCCACTCCAGCACTTGCCCACTTTTCTACCCGCGTACCCCTAGAGCCTTCTAGAGTTTTCTAGCGCCTTCTAGCGCCTTCTAGGGTCTCATAGGGCCACCGCGGACAATGGACTTTCCCAGCCTAGCAAGCCGCACCTCCGAACAGTAAAACTCGCCCCTGCTGCCCCATCCCACCTGGGGGAACGGGTACTTGTGAAAACCCCTTTACCCCGATGTACGGTGTGGGAGTGCCTAGTTTCATGTCGAGAGCATTGAGGAAGAGCTCTGACCTGCTGTTTTCCGGCAACAGAGCGACAATCGATGCTATCCGCCTAGCACCGCCGCCATCCCCTTTGGCGCCGGTGGACCTTTCCGACCCTGTAAAGATCCACGCAGTGATGGACCTCGCCAGCCGTATCGGCGACCAACTCCTCACCGCGGGCACTAGCAACTCGGATACGAAGGCCCAGATCCGAAGCGTTATGAGCGCCTACGGCCTGAACAACACGCACGTCGACATCACGTTGAACACGATCCACATCTACTCGCGCTTCAACGAAAACACGCCGCCGACAAATATGTTCCGCGTCGTGCGGCAGCTATCAACCGACTTCTCCCGAATCACGGAGGTCGACCGGCTGATCCGTTCGATCGTCGCGGGAGCCACCCCGCTGGAGATGGCGCAGAAGATCCTCTTCGACATTGAGACTTCCCTGCTGCCCTATCGCAACCGCTACGCTCTGGCCAGCTGGGGCGGGTTCGCCGCCGCCGTTGCGCTGCTTCTCGGCGGTGGTTGGGCTGTGGCGGTGGTTGCGGGTATCACCACGATCTTCACGATGTTCGCCAACGCCTGGTTGGCCTCGAAGTCTCTGCCGTTGTTCTTCCAGAACGTCCTTGGCGGCTTCGCTGCAGTGATCCCGGCGGCAGTGACCTATTCGATTGCCGATCGAATAGATTTCTACCTTCCGCCCTCGCTGATTATCGGTTCCTCAATCGTCGCGTTGCTGGCGGGGTTGACGCTGGTGCAGGCGCTGCAAGACGGCATCACTGGCGCCCCGGTGACCTCTGCGGCGCGCTTCTACGAGACCTTGCTACAGACCGGCGGCATCATCACCGGCATCGCGGCGGGTATTCAAACCATGGCCGTTATGGGCATCACGCTGCCACCGTTGGATACCTCGCACACCTCCGGTGTGTTGGGGTCCGTCACGGTCCAGATCATCTCCGGCGCTGTCGCTACCGGTTTCTTCTGTAGCGCCTGTTTCTGCGAGCGGCGCGCCACGGTGGTCGCCAGCCTGACCGCCCTGATCGCCTCTGTCGCCCTGTTCGGCGTAACGAATCTGCTGAACTGGCCTGGCACCTTCGGTGTTTCTCTGGCCGCCCTCGTCGTCGGCCTCGCCGGTGGTCTGCTCTCCCGTCGTTACATGATCCCACCGCAGATCACGGCCGCTGCGGGCATTACCCCCTTCCTGCCGGGTCTGGCGCTATACCGTGGCATGAGCTCGGTGCTGAACGATCAGTTCGTCATCGGCATGTCCAACCTTGGTCTTGCTCTCACCACCGCCACCGCTCTGGCCGCCGGCGTGGTACTCGGCGAGTGGATTGCACGCCGTATTCGTCGCCCGCGGATCCTGCACCGTTACAAGCAACTACGACGCCCCCACGTGGGTTCGCGCCGTTCGTCCCAGCCGAAGCCTCGGATGGGTACCGACGGCCGAGTTCGCCAGCCCCTGCACTGGCGTAGGCGCAGAAGGAACGTGTCGAAGAGTATGTGGCAGTTGGATAGCAAGATGCGGGCGTCCGAAAGCGAGCTACAGCAACAAGAAGACCACCCGGCAGGAACGGGCGAACAGTAAATCGCGTAAAATATCTAAAGTTGAGACTTAAGTTCCGTACGTCGACTGTGTAGAAATGGGGTCAGGCTCGTGCCTCCGAAGGTCACCGACAACCGTTCCGCCAACAATGAATCCCTGCATGCGGTGGAAGCAGAAACCGCGCAGGCAGCGCAGCGCATCGTCGCGACCTACTCCGAGGACTTCCTCGATGCCGCGACGCTGATGTGCATGCTGGGCGTGGAGCCGGAAGGACTGATCCACCGCCGAGTGGTCGCTGAGCTGGAGGAAGCTGAGCAGGAAGCAAAGAAGTCCACCCGCAAGACCACCAAGAAGGCTGCCAAGAAGTCGGCGAAAAAGAGCACCAAGAAGTCGACGGCAAAGAAGACGACGAAGAAGGCCGCTAAGAAGGCAGCCAAGAAAACGACCAAGAAGGCGGCCAAGAAGACCACTAAAAAGGCGGCAAAGAAGGCTACCAAGGCTAGCGAGTAAACCGCCTACCTGCACCGACACGGGTGATACACATGCAGTCCGATTTTCTGGTTGTTGCCAATCGCCTTCCCGTCGACCGCAACGTCGATGGCTCCACCGGGGAGGTCACTTGGGTACCTTCCCCGGGCGGGCTAGTCACAGCGCTGAAGCCGGTGTTGGAATCGAATCGTGGCGCGTGGATCGGCTGGCCAGGGGCGACGGATGAGGTCGCAGCCGAGGACATGCCCGCACCGGAGGACGCCGGCATCCACATGGTTCCGGTGAACCTGGATGCGCAGGATTTCGCGCAGTTTTACGAGGGCTTTTCCAACGCCACCCTGTGGCCCCTGTACCACGACCTGATCGTGCATCCCACCTACGATAAGCGCTGGTGGGAGCGTTACCAGCAAGTCAACCAGCGCTTCGCCCAGGCAGCGGCGGACGTCGCGGCCAAGTATGCGACCGTGTGGGTGCAGGACTACCAATTGCACCTGGTTCCCGGCCAGCTGCGCGATCTGCGCGACGATGTCTGCATCGGTTTCTTCCTGCACATCCCCTTCCCCGCTCCGGAGCTTTTCCGTCAACTGCCGTGGCGCCGCCAGGTGCTGGAGGGCACGTTGGGCGCGGACGTGGTGGGCTTTCACACGCAGGATTCCGCGCGGAACTTTATGGAAGCGCTGCGGGCGATGGATTACTCGGTGCAGATCATGGACGATTCCGAATCTGCGAACTACCTGCGCGGCGCCCGGCTGCCCGAGGGCGCGCACGTGGTCGGCACCGTCGCCCTGGAATCGGGACGGCAGGTCAAGGTCGGCGTGTTCCCCATTTCTATTGACTCTGCCAAGGTCAACGCCCAAGCGAACCAGCCAACAGTGCTGGCCCAGGCTAGTGACCTGCGCGCCCGTCTAGGTAACCCGAAGGTGCTGATCGCAGGCGTGGATCGGCTGGACTACACCAAGGGCATCCAGCACCGACTAGAGGCCATTGAGTTCCTGTTGGACTCCGGCCGGCTGACCCCGGAAGACGTAGCTATGGTGCAGGTCGCCACCCCGTCGCGCGAACGTCTGGATGATTACCAGCGCACCCGCCAGCAGGTGGAGGCCATTGTCTCCCGCATCAACGGCAACCACGGCAGCCTGGGGCGCTCGCTGATCCACTACCTGCACTCCGGCCTGCCCTTCGAGCAAATCGTGGCACTATACGCCGCGGCGGACGTCATGCTGATTACCCCTTTGAAGGACGGTATGAACCTGGTGGCCAAGGAGTATGTGGCTTGCCACTCGGACGGTTCGGGCGCGCTGGTGCTCTCGGAATTCGCAGGCGCGGCCACCCAGCTGGTGCAGGCGTACCTATGCAACCCGCACGACGTGGAATCGATCGCCGATGCTCTGCAGCTGGCCATCGAGGACGCCCCGGTCAACAAGGTTCGTCGCATGCGCCAGATGTGGGATCACCTGCAGGAACACGACGTGAACCGCTGGGCCAATGCCTTCCTGCAGCAACTTCGGGAGGTCGAATAATGCGCCGTACCACCAGCACTCCCCGCCGCGCTACCGTCCTCGCGCTGGCTCTCAGCGCCACCACCCTGGCCGGCCTGACTTCCTGTTCGGACACGGAAGCACCCCTCGGCAGTTCCCAGTGGCAGATCTCCGCCATCTACGACACGCAGGCCCGCGGTGGCATGCTTCCGGATTCCCAGCAGGGCCGTAGCTTCCTGATCTTCGGAGAGGATTCGCTGAACGGCACCAGCGGCTGCATGCACATGACCGGCAACGTGGAGTGGAAGGACGAGGGCATGCGCATCAGCGGCTTTTCCAGCTCCCGCATCGACGGCGCCCAGTGCCTGCCCGGCGACGAGGATACGGCCGACCGTTTGAAGGCCGTCCTCAACGACCAGAACCTCACCTACACCCGCCCCGCCGAAAACTCGCTGAAACTGCAGCAGTCCGCGCCGAAGGACAAGCAGGATTGGCAGTCCGTCCCTGCGGTCGAGTTCATTAGCGGTCCGAAGGAGGGCTAAGCCATGGATGGTTCGTTGCTGCCTTTTCTTTCGGACGCCGACCTCTCCGGCCTCGCCGCCACCCCAGACCTACTGGTAGCGATGGATTTCGACGGAACCCTAGCACACTTTTCCGACGAGCCAGAGGGAGTGCACGCCGTCCCCGGCGCGATAGAGGCCCTGGAGGGGCTGGCGCAACTGCCAAACACTGTGGCGATGGTGATTTCGGGGCGCAATCTGGAACAGCTATCGAAGGCTACGATGCTGCCCACGCACGGGCCGGTGCGCCTGGTCGGCAGCCACGGCGCGGAACCTGCCGACGGTGGCGCGACGGAATTGAGCCCAATTCAGCGGGCCTGGCTTAATGAACTGCGAGCCCATGCGGAGGAGATCGCCACCGAACACGATGGCGCGTGGGTGGAAATCAAGCCCCTGGCGGTGGGCTTGCATACTCGCCTGGTGCAGGACAAGGAACTGGCCGGGCGGCTGAACCAGCGCTTGGCGGACGTCGCCACCACCAGCGATCTGTCCCAGGTGACGTGGGGTAAGGACATCCTGGAGGTCGCGGTGGATAAGACCACCAAGGGCTCCTATATTGAGGACTTCCGTCGCGCCTACGCGCGCGAACACGGCCGGGAGCTGCGGGTGCTCTTCGCCGGGGACGATACGACGGACGAGACGGCGCTCTCTACGCTGCACTACTCCTCCGACATGGCGCCAGCCGTTGGAGCCACCGACCCCCACCTCGTAGCCCCCGCTGCGAACACCCCAGACATCGGCATCCGCGTCGGCGGCGGGGAGACCTCCGCTACCCACCGTTTTGATACCCCGGAGGATGTCCGGGACTTCCTGCAGGATCTACTGCGGCGGCGCGACGGACGTTCCGCGTATTAGCTCAGTTTCCAGCAGCACGGTGGGCGTCTCCGCCCGGTGCGCGGGCTTGGCCGGGTTGTCATTCAACCGCTGCTCGATGAGTTCAGCGAGCATGTTGCCGCTCTCCAGTCCCTTGTCTTTGCTGGGTTGGCGGACGGTGATGATGTGGGCGTCAATAGCTTCGGGAATACCGTCGAACCCCGTCACAGAGAGCTGACCTGGCACGTCGATTCCCTGCTCCGCTGCGTAACGCACCACACCGAGCGCCTGCGAGTCGGTGGTGCAGGCAACGGCGGTGAGCTCCGGGTGGGTGGAAAGTAACTCCTGGGCGGCGTCGAAGGCGGTCTGGGGGTTGTTGATGTGCCGTTCGACGATGGGGGCTTGCTCGATCCCGGCTTCCTCCAGCACGTCCAGGATTCCCAGCAGGCGCGAGCGCTGCACGTGCATGTGCGCGCCCTCGATGCGTTCGGCGGACACGGGCCCGTTGTTCGGCGTGCGATCCAGGCGGATGCACAGCACGCCGATGCGCTTGTGACCTGCGTCGACGAGGGTGCGGATGGCGGGCTTGATGGCCTCGCGGTCGTCAATTCCCACGAAAGGATCGCCGGCGCCGGCGGGTTGGTCACACACCACGGTCGGCAGTCCGCGGTTGCGCACGGCGGCGAGGTACGGGTCGTCGCCCGCCACCGAGTAGACGATGAAGCCGTCGACGCTGGCCTGGTTCACCAGCTGTGCGGGGCGATCGGCGCTGGGGTTATCGTCCACGCCCGCGGGGATCAACAGCATGGAGGCATCCATCGACCCACAGCTCACCGACACGCCAGAGACGAACTCCAGCGACGCCTGATCTTCGAACGCGTACGGCAGCTCCTCGGTCAGCAGCACGCCGATCGCCCCCGCTCGGCGCGTGCGCAGCGAACGCGCCATCGGGTCTGGCCCGGGGTAGCCGAGTTTCGCCGCGACGTGCAGGATCTTGTCCCGCAACTCGGGCGAAAGCTGATCCGGGCGGTTGTATGCGTTCGAAACTGTGGTGCGCGAAACGCCCAGTTCGGCCGCGATGGAGGCCAAGGTGCCGCGCCGTGCTGGTCTATTCATTCTTCTAAGGGTAGCCCTCAGCCCTTCCTTCTTGGGGGTTGACGCCCCCTCCCCCGGCACTGCCCAGATCCCCGTATCTGGCTCAAGCTTTTTGTTGACGAGCATTTTCGTGCCCATTAACCTCGGAAGAATGAAGAAAATGGTTGCCAATTTCGGAGCAGTTTTGAGTATCGCAACGCTGGCGCTGGGCGTAACCGCCTGCGCGGGCGGATCCGGAGATTCCGCCGCGGATGGCGACAAGATCAAGCTGGTCGCCTCTACATCCATCTGGGGCAGCATTGCCGAGGACATCACCGAGGGGCGCGATGACGTTGAGGTGACCACCATCCTCAGCAGCAAGGACGACGACCCGCACGAGTACGAGGCCACCGCCCGCGACATCGCGGCGGTCAAAGACGCGGACATCGTAGTCGCCAACGGCGCGGGCTACGATAACTGGCTGACCGACAACGTGGAAGAGGGCACCCCGCTGGTGACGGCGCAGCCGCTGGCCGAGGGGCACGACCACGGCCACGAGGGGCACGATCACGGCCACGAGGGGCACGATCACGGCCACGACGCCACCAACCCGCACGTTTGGTTCGACCTGGACGTGGTTTCCGAGTTCGAAAAGAAGCTCTCCGCCGAGCTGCACAAGCTGAACTCTGACATCCCCGAGTCCGACGACGACGTCACCAAGAAGACCGACGAGCTGAAGCAGCGCGTGGAGAAGCTGAAGGGCAAGAACGTCATCCTCACCGAATCGGTCGCCGCCGAGCTGATCGAGGATTCCAACCTGAAGGACATCACCCCGGAGGGCTTCGCCCACGCGGTGAACAGCGAGTCCGAGCCTTCCGCCGCTGACCTGGCCGCGACCCGCCAGCTGATCAAGGACAAGAAGGCCGACATCCTCATCACCAACGAGCAGTCGGAAACCCCGGCAGCTTCCCAGCTGACCGAGGCCGCCAAGGAGGCGGGTATCAAGGTCGTCAACGTCAACGAAACCCCTGATGAGGGCCAGGACTACTTCGAGTACGCCGACGCCCTGATCAAGCAGCTGGAGGACGCAACCAAGTAATGGTTCTCGCTCTCCGCAACGCGGCAGTCGAACCCCTCTGGCGCGACCTCGACCTCGAGGTCGCGCCGGGGGAGTTTTTGGCTATTTTGGGTCCCAACGGGGTGGGCAAGTCCACCCTTCTGAATGCTGCCCTCGGCACCCGCAAACTCAGCCGCGGCAGCATCGACGTAACGGACAAGTTGGGCTACATCCCACAGCAAAGGATGTTTGAACAATCCATCCCGTTGCGCGCAAGAGATCTGGTTGGCCTTGCGCTCGCAGCGGGCGTCATAAAGAACAGACGACCAAAGAAAGCCCAGATCGACGCGGCGCTGGAAGAGGTAGGCGCGACCGGCCTAGCCAATCGGCGGGTCGGCGAGCTATCCGGTGGACAGCAACAGCTGATCCGGCAGGCGCAGGCGATGGCGCAGGACCCGGAGCTGCTGCTGTGTGACGAGCCGCTGCTTTCACTGGATCTACGCGCGCAGAAGCAGACCGTGGAGCTGCTGGATCGCAGGCGGCGGGAACACAACACTGCGATCGTGTTCGTCACCCACGGCATCAACCCGATCCTTAACGTGACCGACCGGGTGCTGTACCTCGCGCCGCACGGCCACACGATCGGCACGGTCGCGGAGGTCATGAACAGCGAGACACTCTCCCGCCTATATCGGACGGACGTGCAGGTTGTGAACGTAGACGGAAAGCTGGTGGTCGTATGAGCAGCCAATTCCACACCGGCGACTGGTGGGAGGACACCCTCGCGCTACTCTCGGTGGACTTCGTACAGCACGCGCTGCTGGCGGCGCTGTTGTTGGGCATTGTCTCCGGCGCGATTGCGCCACTGATCGTGATGCGGAAGATGAGCTTCGCCGCGCACTCCACCGGCGAGCTGGCCCTGATGGGCGCTGCGGCCGCGTTGCTGTTCGGCTTTAGTGTGAGCTGGGGTGCGCTGATCGGCGCAGTGCTGGCCGCCGTGGCGCTGACGGCGCTGGGGCAAAGGGAGCAGGACGCCATCGTGGCGGTGGTCTTGAGCTTCGGCATGGGCCTTTCCGTACTGTTTATCTACCTGTACCCCGGTGGGTCGTCGGCGGCGTTTAGCCTGCTGACCGGCCAGATCGTGGGCGTGAGCTCTGCCTCGCTGGGCATCCTGGCGGTGCTGGCTGCGCTGGTAGTGGCGACGATGGCGCTGCTATGGCGGCCACTGCTGTTCGCCACTGTGGATCCGGTGCTGGCCGCGGCGTCGGGCGTGAAAGTTCGTGTGTTGGCCCTGGTATTCGCCGCGCTGATCGGCGTGGTGGCCAGCCAGGGAGTGCAGATCGTCGGCGCCCTGCTGCTGATCGCACTGCTGATTACGCCGGGCGCGGCGGCAGTGAAGGTGACCAGCAACCCGGTGCTGGCCGTAGTGCTGTCGGGGACATTCTCCGTGGTGTCGGCGGTCGGCGGACTGGTCGCATCGCTGGCGCCGGGGCTGCCGGTGTCGGTGTTCGTGACCACCTTGAGCTTCGTGATCTACCTGGTCTGCCGCGGGATCGCCCGGATGCGTTCCCGGCACGTCCAGGCGGATGCGGTGCGGGCACGGGAGTACTCCGCGACCGGCGAGTCAGTGTCCAAGCAGACCAGCAACGAGGCCGCAGGCCACGCTCACCACGCCTAAAGCAACCGGACTCATAAAGCGCATAAAAATATAGCCACCGCCCCCGGAAGAGGGACACCAGCGGCGCGGCTCGTTAAGGTAGCACTTGTGATTACCGAGACGACAGCCAATCCACAACCCACCAACCCCTGGATCGTCCGCACCACCACCGGCCTAGTCAAAGGCCATGCGGAAACCGGGGTAACTGCCTTCCGCGGAATCCCCTACGCCGAAAAACCCATCGGCGCCCGCCGCTTCCGCCGCACTGAACCCATCGCGCCGTGGGAGGGTGTGTTCAACGCCGCTACCTCCGGCGACGCGTGCTCCCAGTACCGCCCGGCGCGTAAGTCAGCGGGCAACTGGGAAGGCACCGAGGACTGCCTGTGGCTGAACGTCGTCGTCCCCCGCCCCGCGCACTCCGCTGGCACCGATGCGCCAGCCATCGACCCGGAGGCCAACCGCCCGGTCGTGGTCTACTTCCACGGCGGGTCAAACATCCACGGCTCTGCGAACAAACCCCTGCTGTCCGGCGAGTACTTCGCCCAGGCCGTCGACTGTGTGTACGTGGCGGTGAACTACCGCGTGGGCATCTTTGGCCAACTGGCCCTGGGCGAGGGCACTCACACGCCAGACGACATGGATACCAACCCAGGCCACTCCGACCTACTGACGGCCCTGCGTTGGATCCACGACAACGCCCGCGCCTTCGGCGGCGACCCGGACCGCATAACCATCATGGGCGAATCCAGCGGTGGCTCCATGGTCACCGGCCTGCTGGCCACCCCGTCCGCAGAGGGGCTGTTCAGCGCGGCCATCGCACAATCCCCCGCCCCGATGATCGTCCACACCCGCGCGAATGCAAAGTATTGGACGGACTTCGCCGCCCGCTGGCTACATCGCATGCGCGCAGAAGAGTCCCTGCCGCTGGATCAGCGCACCCCGGTTCGCCAGGCACCGCCGGAACTCAGCGACGAGGAGCTGAAAGCCGCCACCGAAGACCTGCTGACCGCCGAGCACGCAATCCTCGGCCGTCTCTCGGACGAGATGGTGCGTTTCCACGCAGACAACCCGATCTCCAAGGCCGGCCCGTTCGCTCCGGTTATCGACGGCGACCTGTTGCCGCAGCATCCGCTTTCCCCCGGTGCGATGATGGATCTGCCACTACTGATCGGCTCTAACCGCAACGAGTACGACATGATGCACCTGGAGCCGAAGCGTAGCTCCATGCAGTACGCGCGCACGCGAACGTTCGCCCACGCGATTTCCGGCGCCGATGCCCAGGCCACCAACATCCTGGAGCAGCACTATGGTGGCCCGAAGTCCCGCAAGCTGAAGGGCCGCTTCTTCGGCGATGCGCTGTTCACCGGCCCCTCCTGGTACCTGGCGCAGAATCACCCGAGCGACCGGGCGTGGGTCTACCGGCTGGACACCACCACGCCTTTCCTGCGCTATTCCGGCATGGGCGCGCTACACGCCCTGGACCTGCCGATCCTCTTCCAGCGCTATGACCAGGACAAGGGCCGCATTGCCGTCCTACTCGGCGGTCGCGACGAGATGCGCGCCACCACCGTCACCATGCAGTCGCGGTGGAGGCAGTTCGTGCACTCTCACGACCCAGGTTTTGATCCCTATTCGCTGGGCTTCGCCACGCAGGTTTTTGACGCCCACTTTCCCGCCGGCGAGGAAACCATCTACGACCCACAGCCCGAGCTGCGGGAGGCCTGGGCGCAGGTTCAGTGGGATAAGCAAGAGGAAATGTTCGGCTAGCGCTAATGATCAGCTAGCGCTGGGACCGGCTACAGCTGGAACGAAGGGGCGTCACTGAGCAACGCGACGCTTCCGCCACGACGCTAGAGCGACCATGCCCACACCGAGCGCAACCCAACAGCACAGAACAACAACGGCGTGGGTGATGCCGTGGCCATCGAAGTAGGCGACGGAACGCACGGCCGTGCCAGCTGCTCCGATCGGCAGGTGCTGGCCAAACCAGCCCCAGGGGCTCGGTAGCCACTGCCAGCCCGTCGCGATGCCGGACAGCGGGTTGGAAACAAATAGCGTGATGATCGCGCCGATGCCCAGACCTGCGCCGCCGAGCAGAGATTCCATGCCGAGGACGAACATCGAAGTACCGGCGATACCCAGTGCGAGGATTCCTGCCAGCTCAAGATAGTTTCCGTCGAACAGGTCATACCCAAACTGCATGATTGCGCCGAGCGCCAGGCCAGCCAAGATGGAGAACACGGCTGCGCCGACCACCCGGCCCCAACGGCGCCCCTTGAGTCCGAAGGTCAGCAGGGCGGCCGAGGCCATGCCTCCGAAGGCCAGCGGCAGGGCAAGGGTGTTCAGACCAATTCCGTTCGGATCGCCTTCGGACAGCGGGGCTACATCCTCCACGGAAACCTTCTGGCCCTGCTGCTTCATGCCATCGGCAAGGCCGGTCATGATCTGCTTGAAGGTAGAGCCTGCTCCGCTGGCAATGGTGACGACGGTGCCGTCCTTGCCGAGGGCGATTCCGCCGATTGCCTCGCGTTCCAGAACCTTCGTCTTTACCTCGTCTGGATTGTCGTAGGTGGTGATGTCGAAGGCGCCGGGCTGTTTCTGCTCGAGCATTCCCTCAATTTTCTGAACGGCAGGCGCCGGGCCGGAGACCGCGAGAGGGAGATCCTTCGGGCCGGAGTTCATGCTGGGGGTGAGGAATGCCAACAGCATGAGCGTGATGATTCCCGTGAGGGCTACGACGATTGCGGCGAGGCGACGGTTATCACTGCGCTCGGGGGCTGGACGTGCTTGGGTTGGTGGATTCTTCTGCGTATCAACAGCGTTGGACATGGGTTTCCCCTTTCTGTATCCCATAAACCGGAACATTTTGTTCCGTTTGAACAAAATGGATCATAACGTTCCGCTTAGATAGAATGCAAGCGATAGAGCAAAAAAGTTTCGGAAGGTTAGTAATGCGCGCGGATGCACATGAGAACAGGCAAGCAATACTCACCGCAGCTTGGAGACTGTTTTCCACCATTGGAATCGACGTCTCCATGCGCACCATAGCCAGCGAAGCTGGCATGGGCATCGGCACCCTCTACCGCCACTTCCCCACCAAGCAAGACTTGCTAACGGGACTTTTCGACTACGGGCGCGAGCGGCTCATCGACATCATCGACCGCCACACGGCGGGATGGGAGAACGTTCGACAAGCCACCGAAACGTGGAACAGCTTCGTCCACAGCGTAGCGGGGCTGCAACTAGGAGCCATCGCCACGCAGGTAGTGCCCACCATTGTGGAAAACCTGGACTTCGAGGCAGACCTCGTCCCTCGAATGAACGAGCTGATGGAGCAGTTAGAAAGGGTGCTTCACCGGGCACGCCACTGGTCGCTCCTCAGAGAAGACGTGGACGCACTACATTTCCATCTCGGCCTGGCGGCGATCACCCGCCCCCTCCCTGACGCTGCACGAAAACTTGTCCCCGATTATCAGCCTTGGCTCGTGGAGACATACATCCGGGGACTTAAGCCTTAGAAGCTAGCAGTCCCCGCGGATGTACCCAGAGGGGCGAAAACGAAGGGGCGTCACTTAGCAGCGCGACGCTGGCGGGCGAACTCGCTGAGCACCACGCCCGCAGCGACCGACGCATTGAGGGACTCGACCCACTTGGCCATCGGGATCGACATGATCGTGTCGCAGGTGTCCGCCACCAGGCGGGACAGACCCTTGCCCTCGGAGCCGACGACGATGACGGTCGGGGTGGTGCCGTCGTAGGTGTCGAGGGTGTGATCGCCACCAGCATCCAGGCCCACGACCTGGTAACCAGCCTGCTGGAACTGCTTCAGAGAGCGCACCATGTTAGTGGCCTTCGCGACCGGCAGGCGGGCGGCCGTGCCCGCGGAGGTGCGCCAAGCGACGGCGGTGACGGAGGCGCTGCGGCGCTCTGGGATGATCACGCCGTGACCACCGAATGCCGCGACGGAGCGGATGACCGCACCGAGGTTACGCGGGTCAGTGATGTTATCCAGCGCGACGACTAGGCCGGGCTGTGTTGCGGAGGCGGTCCGCTCGATCAGGTCCTCAACCTGCGTGTACTGGAACGGCGGGATCTGCAGGCCAATGCCCTGGTGCATTCCGTTGCCGGTCATGCGATCCAGCTCGGCGCGGGAAACCTCCAGTACAGAGATGCCACGGTCGGCGCAGGTGTGGACGGCCTCGGCCAGGCGCTCGTCGTTCTTAGTGCCCTCCGCGACGTACAGTGCTGTGGCGGGAACCTTGGCGTGCAGGCACTCGATCACAGGATTGCGGCCGACCACCAATTCCACCTGGTTCTCGTCCTTTGCGAAGCGGTCGTGCGCACCAGATGCCCGGCGCTTGGCGGCCTGCTTGCGCTTGTAGGCAGCGTGATAGACGCGATCCTCCGCCTTCGGCGTGGCCCCCTTGCCACGCAGGCTGCGGCGCCCCTGACCGCCGGAGCCCTTGGTTGCGCCCTTCTTGTTCTTCTTGCGCACGCCTCCGCTGCGCTGGGTGTTGCCCGCCACTGTGATTGCCCCTCTTACCTGGTCGACTACGTGCGTTTGTGTATGTTACTTCCCGGCACGCAAAACTGGAACCAGGCTCACGAGAACGTGGACAGCAAAGCACCCCACCTGCTGTGAATTTGTTGCTTCCATTACCAATCTTGCCGGCAGCAGCTGAAACGAGCAATAGTTCTTCGCAGATGGGGTGGTACGATGCTTTCCTTCTAGGCAGTGATGCCGAAGTTCTTCAAAACTCCTCGCCAATCCACGGGCCCGAAGGCCAGTGCCCCTACCCCAATCACTGCCACAATGGCGGCGATCACACCGGCCGCGATGCCAAGGGACGAGTTTTTGGAACTGCCGCTAGAAGAACCGGAGAATCCGCTTGCACTTCCCTGCAGTTCCTGCGGGGTTACATCTTCTATCTGCTTGCCATCGTCATAGTCCAGCAGCAGGTCAACGTCCGCGCCCTCCAGCTGCTCGCCCTCGTTGTAGCGGAGTAGAGATCTCTGCAATCCGATACCGGCCGTTGTGGGACGGTTCTGGGCAACGAGATCCTTACCCGGATCAATCGGGGCTTCCAGGGTGAAGGTCACGATTACTTCATCGTCGCCGCGCTTGTCTAGCTGTGTAGGATCGTTCGCCGTGTTACCGGAAAGGGAGTAGTCCCCAATAAGCGATACCGCCTGACCTGTGACATTCAACTTCAAGTCGAAGTAAGAGACATCCAAAGCTGGCCCGCCGTTCTTACCAAGACCTTTGTATGCGGTCACATGTGCGCTGCCGTCCAGGGCAATCGTGCCATTCCCCTGCGGGTCCAGACTCGTTTTATGGATGTTAATTGGGAACACAAACTGGTTCCCCTTAAACTCTGCACCTCCATCGCCGATGACGGTTCCTTTAGCGATCGGCCCCTGCACATGTTTAAGGAAAGAAGCTTTGATCGGCCAAGCAAAAGCACCGGCTTCTAACACTGGGGTGGATGCTTCCTCTGCCTGTGCTACAGGAACCGCCATGCCGCTTAACGCGACGGAACTGGCCAGGGCGCTGGCAACGAAGTGGCGGGAAGTGGACTGGGACAAGAAAGGTGGATTCACGCGCAGACTCCGTAAAGATCTGTGAACAGTGCAAAATTCATACCAAAAGCATCGATGGCTTCCTCAATCAATGTGGAACGCTGCTGCGTTGTGAGTGGCAGGCTATCGAGGCGCTGACGGTAGTTGGTTCGGTACGGAGGGATCTTGCCAATAGCGGAGAAGTCATAGAACTTCAATGCCTCGGGATCAACATTGTAGAGGTCTGCTACACGCGCAGCGATAACCTGACCGCCGGAAATATCCCCGAGGTAGCGGACATAGTGGTGAGCGATCACTCGTACAACGTCTTGTTCCCCGAAAGAGTCGAGTCGATCTACATACCGCCGGGTGGCGGGCAGTAGTTCAAGTTGTTTGCGCCAATCGGAGCCGAGGCAATACGTCAGATCGTGGTCCAACGCAGCGCGACGTTGCAGGCGCGGATCTGCAATAACCGACCCGATGGGAGTGCCGGAGACTCTGTCTACAGCGTTCTCCAGAGCGCTGTAGACAAACCAGAGTTGTCCCGAAAGCTCATACACCGCTTGAGCGTCAAGCTCGCCTTTGAAAAGGGTGCTCATGAACTCAGAGCCTTCTGCGCGCCCGTGCGCCTCCGCAGTGGCATTGCGCAGTGCCTGAGAAATCGGCTCGGCTGTGTTAAAGCTTGTGTTTGAAAGTGTGGAGGTCGAAGCCATCACGTTATTCCTTTCGAAAGAGTTTCAAGATCCGCGTGGAATCTGGAATTTGTCGCTGAACGAGAAAAGGGAACTCGTTATTAGCGCAAGTTGTGGTGGCGTAGGAATTCATCAATCTTCTTGTGAATGCCATCGAGAGCGCCAGACACGTTGATCGCGTGGCCAATGATCGCCAGCATGCCTAGGATTCCGACCGTGCCAAGAATGTAGTTCCACACCTTTCCGAACTTGCCCAGCGAACCTTGGCCTTGCCCCTGGTCATCCGGGTTGTCCGGGTTGTCCGGGTTGTCTGGGTTGTCTGGGTTGCTCGGGTTGTCCGGGTTGCTCGGGTTGTCCGGGCCGGAACCACCTTCATCATCCGGATTCGGCTCCCCTGGCGTTGCACATTTCTTCTCGGTGGTCAGAGAAACATTGATGTCATCCAGCTCTGGCTTGTAGTCCGCCGAGTAAATGCCCATGAATAGGACGTCTACACCCTCCACAATGTTCTTGCCCCCATCCGTTCCTGGCTTAGGAACGTAGGTCATGCTGCTTGCATCAAGCGTGACAGTGTCCCCGTCAACCTTCCAGTTTCCGTGCCCCTTCGAGAACACGTCCCTGCCGGAAACCTTGTTCTCTTCGATACGGTCCTCAGGCGTATACTCAGTCATGTGCTTGCCAGGCACGTAGTATCCCTCATAGCTGGCGCCGCCCTGAATACTAGCCCCCTCGGCCGTGATGTAAGGGGACTTGAAGTTCGAGTACAAAGCACCATGATGGCCTTCAAAAACGACATCGGACGGCTTGGTGCCGATCTCTGCCTTGGTTACGTTGCCCTCGGAATCGACCTCAATGCTAGATACACTTGGGTCTACCTGGAATTGGAATTGGAAGTCCTTGGACTTCTTGTTGGCAGGATCAGATTCCTTAACCTCACCCTTCGTTTCCCAGCTTCCCTGAGCGATTCTCCCCAGGATGTAGCTGCGGAAGCTCTCCTTCAATCCCCAGTTGAAGGTACCGCCAGTGATAACAGTTTTGCATTCAGGTTTAGCCTGAGATGCGCCCTCCTGTGCCGATGCAACGGGTACGGAAAGTGCAGCAGTGCCCAGGGCGAAGGACATCACAGTGCCGAGCATGGCATTTCGAGTTGACTTAATAGACATGAGAATTACTCCTGATGAATGGATCCTAGGGACTTAGCCCTAGTGAATGGGATGGATTGATATGCAGAAAGCAGTTGAGCTACTGCAGTTGGCGGATCCCTCCGCCGCGGACGGACAGAGACGTCATTATCCGCACTGCGGACAACTTCGATGGGCCAGTCATAAACGCTGGAGAGGATCTCGTCGGTATAGACCGAATCAACCGATCCATCGGCGGCAATTCGCCCATTGGATAGACAGACGATGTGATCGCAATACGCCGCAGCTGCATCGAGGTCATGCAACACAATCACCACCGCAGTTCCAACTCTGTGAGCGATCTGCTGCATCAAGCTCAAGACTTGTTCCTGATGACGGATATCCATCGCCGCGGTCGGCTCGTCTAACAACACCACCGGTGTTTGCTGGGCCAATACCCGGGACAATGCAACCCGAGCACGTTCGCCACCGGAAAGAGTGACGATGTCACGAACTGCCAACGTAGTGGAACCGGTGGCGTCCAGAGCAGCGTCAACAATGAGCTCATCCACACTGCTATCGACTGTCCCTCGCCACGGTCGCCGTCCCATCGCCACAACATCTCGAACAAGAAACTCAAACGCGACTTGGACATCCTGAAGCAACACCGCACGGCGCCGCGCCATCGTCCTTGCATCAGCCCGAGAGGGGTCTAATCCGGCGACGGAAACCACACCCTGAGTAGGTTTAATATCCCCAGACAGCGCGGCAAGCAGCGTCGACTTACCAGCACCATTCGGCCCAATGAGCCCTGTGACCTCGCCGGCACGAGCGACAAAACTAATGTCACTGAGCAACCGCTTGGCGCCAACGTCGACGGTAAGGCCAGATACCTCAATGGCCCTATCGCCGATAGCCATACTGTTTGTAGTCGCATCGCTACAGTGAGCACTCATGCATGAATCCCCTTTCGCATCATTCGGCGCAGCAGAACGAAGAAAGTCGGGCCGCCGACAAGGGCAGTGAAGATGCCAATAGGCAAATCTGCGAATTCAATCAATGTGCGGGCAGCCACATCGGCCAGACCAATCAAGACCGCCCCGCCAAGCGCAGAAGCAGGGATGAGGAGATAATTCTCCGGCCCCATGACCGTTCGCAACAGGTGCGGGATAATCAGCCCTACGAAGCCGATGAGCCCGGCAAAGGCAACTGCGCCTGCAGTGAGTACGGTCGCAGCGATGATCGCAATCACTCGCAATTGACTTACATTGATCCCTGTGTGACCAGCGGCTTTCTCACCCAAAGCAAGTACGTCTAGTGCCCCACCCATCCGTAGGGCTACGGCAATTCCAACCATCGTGATCGGCAAAACCACCCAAACGTGCTTCCACTGGGCACCATTTAGGGATCCCATCTGCCAAAAGATGATCTCTTCCCGACTGGCGGTCGGAGCCAAATAGACCATGAAGGAGATAATTGCTCCACACACGGCATTAACCGCGATACCTGTGAGAACCAGATTGATAACCACAACTCGGCCTTGGCTTCGAGCTAGCTGGTAAATCAGGCCAGCGGCAACCAATGCGGAAAGAAAGGCGAAGAATGGAACGGTGAACGTGCCGAAGAAAGCAAGGTTAAAGACGATTGCCAACGCCGCACCAACCCCGGCTCCCGAGGTCACGCCGATAATCGATGGCTCGGCCAGAGGGTTGGCAAACACCGCCTGCATCAATGTTCCAGCCACACCCAAGCATGCGCCGACTAGGAACCCCAGCAGGATGCGCGGCAAGCGAATATCCCACACTACGCTGGAGGCCAGACCTGAATGATGGTCTTTCCCCAGCAAGATTGAACCTAAATCCTGCAGTGGCACGTAGTACTGTCCAAGCACGATCGATAGCACCGCAGCAACAAGCATTAGCACCACCAGTGCACCGAAAATCCCTACCCATCGGCGCGTTCGCGCCCGGAGAAACTCGTTCGTATTAACCGTGTGGGTCATATAACGCCTTCGCTGTCCGCAAAAGTGTTTGCCCAGTCATGGGGCCGAACGCCAACGATTGACCATCTGGAATCGTGATTACGCGCCGCTTCTGTCCTGCCGTGGTTTGAGCTATGCCGGGGCGTTTGAGCAGGCCTTCGATCCCTCCGGTGGATTCCAACCCGCCGGTCATCATGATGAACGCATCTGGGTTTAACCTAGCTAGCGACTCCGCATTGGCTGGTTCGATGTAGGAAAGGTTGTTCTCCGTCCCCACGTCAACCGCACCAACGCCCTCGATCAGGTCTTTTGCTCCGGTCCCTTCGCCCATGATGAAGAACACTCCACCATTTCCACGGGCATAAAGGAATGCCACCCGCATCGGTGTAGAGGGCACCATCTTCTTGATGGTCTCTTTATCCAGATTTATTTCCTCGACTGTGCGATCCGCAAGCTTTTCCGCATCCTCCGGGAGGCCCACGACAGCACCGAGCGTGGTGATGTCCTCGGCTACCGAATCGATCGTGCGGGTCGGTTCCATGACCACGGTGGTCACGCCCGCCTGACGAATCTGATCGATAGCGTCCCGTGGCCCGATGGAGTGGTCCACGATGACGATATCCGGCTCCAACGACAACACGGCTTCCACGTTGATGTTGTGCCCACCTTGAGTGACCACTGGCCTGTCGGCCAAGATGTTTTCAGTAGAAGAGACCGTGCGGCCTACAATCCGATCGGCAAGACCCAGGCCAGTAAGGGTTTTAGTGTAAGTACCGTACAGGTCAAGAGCCAGAATCCGATCGAGCTTATTAACCTTGACATCGTGGCCGTCTGCGTCGGTCAGCTCCACCGGCAGCTTCGGGGATGGATTCTTGGTCACAGGCTCCACATCCGTGAAGTCCTTGACCTCCGAAACGCCCTCAAAGCTACGAGGATCCTGCAGATCAGCAGCATTCTTGATGTCGTTTCGCAGAGCAGCATCAGCTTCGGATTCATAGGCGCCCTTAACGCCACACGCAGCGATGCTAGCCGTGCAGATAAACAACACACAGGTGCGGAACGCTAACCGCACAGTTCGATTAAGAACAATGGACATTAAAACGTGCTTTCTAACTGAGCAGTGTCTTGCCACCTAGTAGGCGGATTAAGACGGATTACTTACAACCAGTCGACCGATGCTTCCACCTGCGACGATGACTCCTACGATCAATCCGAGAAGGTAAGTAGCCGGGTTCTCATCCTGACCCTCAGCCGCAGCAGGCTTAACCTTGAATTTGCTCGATCCGTTTTCGTACCCCGCCGATGAAGAATCGCCGTCGACGCCATTGCCGGAACCGTCCTTATTGCCGGCGAGCTTCGCGGCGGCAGCATTGTGCGCAGCAGAAGAACCACCGCCCGATCCACCCGTACTCGATCCAGATGCTGTCGTACCGCCCACTGCGTCGCAGTCACCCTGGCCACCTAGCTGGGCGCTGAAAGATATGGGCGCTAGTTGAGTTCCCGGATCGTAGAATTCAGCGAAAGCTACGGAACCATCCTGGGTCAGCGATACACTCGCCTCTCCGCTTACTGAGTTTTCCGAGACATCAAGGGAACTAAAGCTCAGGTCTCCCAGCACTGTGCGCCCGAAGTCTCGTTTCTCGCCTTCCATGTTTGAAGAACGAACATCGGCAACAAGCCTTCCTGTTCCACCGTTGAACTGGATCTCCGGATTAGCAATGTTCAGGTCGAGAATTCCGTTGTGACCGGTGAATTGCATCGCGCCACCATAGGAAATCGTTCCCTGCTGCGAAGATGTATCGACGTTGCCACCGTTGCCGGTGAACTGATACTTGCCACCGCTGTATCCGACCCCGCTCAAATCCCACTTGCCCTTAGCGATAGAGCCGGTGATGTACGACTGGAAGGATTCTTTCAGAGCCCACGATGCCTTGGCGCTTTCGACTGCCTTGACCGACGCGCAGTGCAGATCTCCACCGCCACCAGCTGCTCCGCCTGCAGCGACACCGCCACGGGTTGTTCCGCCTCCGCTGGAGGCCGACCCGCCGCCTGTTCCGCCGTTTCGCGCACCACTGTTTCCGGATCCAAGCGATGCTCCACCAGAGGCCGATCCGCCACCAGAACCGGAGTTGGAGTTGGAGCTCGTTCCGGAGGTGGAGCTAGTTCCGGAGTCGCTTCCGCTAGAAGATCCGTTCTTACCGCGCCCGCGATTGACGAAAGATTCATACTCGTCCAAGAAGGCTTGGGAGTTACCCATGAAAGTGGTCAGGGCGTTCATCGTGTCGTTCGTCTCAGACAGAATTCCCATAGCTTCCTTGTTAAAGCCGGTGAAGTTGCCATCGATCGTGGTCAGCGTGCGCTTTTCGCCCGATCCCGAGCCACTGCCCGAATCTGATCCACAGCTGCCGTCCAAAGCAACTGAGCCACTGGTTGGATCCATCGAGGTTCCCGCCTTGTAAGCGAGAAACAGCCGACTGCCACCTTGAGTAAGCGTCGTAGAACCAGAAAGGTTTACGCTCCCTGAGCCGGGGTTCACCGGGGTAGACAGGTTCACCTTGGCGATGACTTCATCGTCGCCAGTGATTTTGGCTCCCCGTTTGCTCTTATCGACCATGTCCGACTCATAGGAGACATAGTCCACCAGGATCTCGGCGGTTTTTCCTTTTGCGCGCACCTTCCAATCGGAGAGCGTCATATCTAGCAGGTCATCGCCGCCATAGTTGTGACCGTTGAAACGGAGAACTCCGTTTAGCGGAACGGTCACCGTATCGCCGTTTACCTGGGGCTTTTGGGGACTGAACTGGAAGGTGCCATTCGGGCCGGTCTTATCGCCGGTAAAGCCGATACCGTCGCCACCCCATCCGCCTTTAGCGACAGGGCCTTGGATATAGGCACGGTAGCTCTGCTTGATACCCCAATTAAATTCACAGGTTCCCGCCGCTGAGGCAACGGGAGTAGCGACCGTGGTAAATGCTACGGGAGCGAAGGCAAGTACGGAGGTGGCGGCCACGGCCGTGGATGTACGACCGAACGACCGTCGCACCGAGCCTCGACGTGATCCAAACAGTGAAAGGTGCATGCTGATCCTACTCAGAACTGAAACATCAAAAGACTTACGCAGCCTTACCTTCTACCCAGGATTTACCACTAACTTAGGATAGTGTTACCTTAATTAGGTAAGGCGCAACTTAACTGAAAGTATCATGACGTCAGCCTAAGAGACAGAAGCATCTTGTGTTTAGCTTCGTCTCCCACCCCCACCTCTCACCCCCGAGAAAGGACACGAAGGATGACCGCATACACCCCGGCCCCTCTGGCCAACCTCTACCCTGAAGTAGACCCCCACCAGGCAATTCCGCTTTCCGCGACCGAACGCTTTGCCCTAACCGTATCGATCGGCGTGATGGCATACGGCGCAGTAGTCGGCGACTTTATTATCGCCGGAGTCGGGCTGGCACTAGTCGCCATCGCATGCGTCGTATGTTCTCAGAAAACGCAGCGCCGAATCCGCTCCCAAGCCCGCGGCCGCTTCCCCAGCGAGGACTGGGTCGAATACAGAACCGCAAACAGGTTGAATCTGAACCTCTTCCTCCCCCTATGTATCGGCTCCATCGGCGCCCTGATCGTGGCCGGTTTTTGGTACATCCCGCCGGAGCACGCAACACTGGGCGGCATCATCATTGCCATCGTTTCTGCCGCCACCATTTGGTTCTTGCCAGGCCTGAACCCCATGTGGTCGAAAGACGAAGAATACTTCGTACCCGAAGAAATATATGACGACGAGGTCGAGCTTCCAGGATCAGAGTTACAGCCCGACGAGTACGTCTATGGAACTACCCCTTCAGCGACCACTTCGCGCCATCGGCTGTATCCGTAACCTCAATGCCGGCCTCGGCCAGGCGGTCGCGTACCTCGTCGGCGGTGGCCCAGTCCTTGGCCGCGCGGGCTTCGGCGCGGCGCTCCAGCTCGGCCTTGACCAGCACATCCAGGGCTCCCATCGCCACATCGGAGCCACCGGCGGCGGCCTTGGTGGATTCGAGCCAGGTATCGCTCAGCGGATCCACGCCCAGCACGGCAGCCATCGCGCGAACCTGTCCGGCGATCTGCTTGACCTGCTGCTTTACCTCGTCCGTGGGCTTAGCCTCCAGTAGCTTGTTGCCCTCGCGAACAATATCGTGGATCACGGCCAACGACTGCGGTACGGCCAGGTCGTCATCCATCTTCTCCGCGAACCGCGCCGGCACTTCGCCGACCGGCAGCGCCTGCGGGTCCACGGCGGTCTCTCCGGTGACGAACTCGATGGCGCGCACCAGGAACTTCTCGATGCGGCGGTAGCCCGCAGCGGCCTCGCCCAGCGCAGCCTCGGAGTACTCCAGCATCGAACGGTAGTGCGCGCTGCCCAGGTAGTAGCGCAGCTCAACCGGACGCACCAGCTTCAGCACATTCGGGATAGAAAGCACGTTGCCCAGGGACTTCGACATCTTCTCACCGGACATCGTCACCCAGCCGTTGTGCATCCAGTAGCGCGCGAACCCATCCCCCGCTGCCGTCGCCTGCGCGGCCTCGTTCTCGTGGTGCGGGAACTGCAGGTCCAACCCACCGCAGTGAATGTCGAACTCACTGCCCAGGTAGGTCGTGGCCATCGCGGAGCACTCGATGTGCCAACCCGGGCGGCCACGGCCCCACGGAGTGTCCCAGGCCGGCTCGCCCGGCTTGGCTGCCTTCCACATGGTGAAGTCGCGCGGGTCGCGCTTACCGGTACCCGCAGATTCACCCTGATCCATCTCGTCCAGCTTCTGGCCGGAAAGGAAGCCGTAGTTATCGATCGTCGCGGGTTGCGCGTACACGTTGCCGTCTGCGGCGTAGCCGTGGCCGTTGTCGATGATGCGCTGCATGTACTCGATCATCTGCGGTACGTGCCCTGTGGCGCGGGGCTCGATGGAAGGTGGGGTGACGCCCAACTGGTCATAAGCCCAGTTAAACGCGCGCTCGTGCGTGGCGGCCCACTCCCACCACGGGCGGTTGTTCTCCGCGGCCTTGGTCAAGATCTTGTCGTCAATGTCGGTGACGTTCCTTACGAAAGCGACGTCCAACCCCTTGGCCTCTAGCCAGTTGCGCAGAATGTCAAAAGCAACTCCGCTACGCACATGTCCGATGTGCGGGATCGACTGCACGGTCGCTCCACACAGATAGATCGAGGCATGGCCTTCACGGATAGGCTCAAAGTCGCGGAGCTGGCGGGCGGCAGTGTCGTAGATTCGCAAAGTCACACCACACAGTATAGGCATGCGCATCCGGCCTCTTTCCCCTGCGTGTCAGTATCGTGGAAGGCATGCACACTCAAAGCACCACGAGATTCGCCACCATCCGCCTCAACAACCGGGATGCGTGGCAGCCCATCGCCGTCACCTCCTTTTCCGCCGAAGGCGGCGAGGGCAAACTCCTTGCCGAATTCCCTTACAAGGCGCCGATCAGCAGCACGGAGCTGGATTCCCTCCCCACCGTTACCTTCACCGCCGACCAGCTGGGGCCGGTCGTGCCGAACCCCGGAAAGATTTTCTGTGTAGGCCTCAATTACCGGGAACACATCGCAGAGATGGCTCACCCGATCCCGGACCACCCCACCCTGTTCGTGAAGTACGCCTCCGCCTTGGCGGGCCCGTTCGACGAAGTCGTTGTTCCCCCAGAGCTCTCCGCGCAGGCGGACTACGAGGGCGAGCTTGCTGTCATTATGGGCGAGTCCGGCCAGATCGCGGGCTACGCCGTGATGAATGATTTCTCTCAGCGCGACTGGCAGTACCGCACCCAGCAGTGGCTGCAGGGCAAGAACCTGGACCGCTCCAGCGGATTCGGCCCATGGATGGTTCCCGCCGAACACTTCGATCCGATTGCGGAAGGGGCTGTCTTACGCACCTGGGTCAACGGCGAACTCCGCCAGGAACACAGCGTTGCCGACTTGGTGTTTAAGCCACAGGATCTGGTGGATTACATCAGCAATTTCGCCTCGTTGGCACCTGGTGACGTCATCGTGACGGGCACACCAGAGGGCGTCGGCCATGGCATGACCCCACCGCAGTACCTGGCCGATGGCGACGAGGTGCGCATCGCTATCGACGGCATCGGGGAAATCTGCAACCGCATTAACTGCTGAGCTGAGCCAAACGCGGCTCGGCCTTCTTGATGGCGCTCCGCACTGCCGCGAAAAGTAACAGGCAGATGGGAAGCGCAATCACAATCACACTGATCCTGGGCGACCAGAACAATGGCAGGTATCTACTAGGCAATACCGATATGAGCAGGCACTGGGCGGCGGTTAGTAGCAGCAGTCCATAGAAGCTCTTTCGCAGGTCCACTACAAGGCATGCGCCGAAAATCACCGACAATGCAATAAGCGTGTACTGCAACATGCCTGGGTTGCCCAGGACCGCGACAACGCCGCACTCACCCAAGCAGATCCCAAGGAAAAGCCAGTCGCAGGCCGCCCACGTGCGACCAGTTAGTTCTTCCAGCTGGGAAAGCCGGTTATCCCAGAACATCACCGCAGAGCTAACGATAGCGATGGAGAACACGAAGTTAAACGGAACGACTCCGGACGAACTCCACGAAGCCCAGGGAATGGGGATCGTGGTCGTGCCGAACAGGACGGCGCCCACGAGGGCGAACACCTGAAGTATCACCGCGTAGGTCGCGGAATGACCGCGCCAATAGATTTGTGCTCGATGCTGGGCAGACACTATCCCTCCCAGCACTCGGAGTTCGCCCGATCCAGGATGAATTTCACGTCCACTCCCTCATTCGTGCCATGCACCCCGCGCCATTGTCCGGAAGGCGTCAGGGTCGCTCGTTCCAGTTCTTCTTCCGTCAGATCGGGAAGAGACTCCGCTACGGATACGGGTTCCTGCGGAGTTCCCCAACACGATGGAGCCCCCTTAAGTGCAGGTTCGTTGCTGAGGAGTTCGACCAGGAGCGCGTGTTTTACTTCCTGTTGCTGATTCGAGTGGGCGAGCCAGATGTCGCCGTCCCGTTGCGGTTCGGCGTCTATCAGCCTATAGGTAGTGACGCCCAAAGATTCCCACACCTTGCGGTTAGCATCTACCTGTTCAGATGGGGTTTCGCGCCAGTAACACAATGCTCCCTCGCAGATCATATGCTCTTGGGGGCGGGGCACCGCGGAACCATAGTTTCCGTCTTGGGCGATTCCGTAGCCTAATCCACAGCTCACGCCGAGTAGAACAATGGCGGCCACGCGAAGTGGCCACGCGGACAGCCCCGGAAGCCAATTTCCATGAAAAGCCGCGGTCAACAGCAACGAGCAAACGCATATGGCCCCCAGCACCAGCGCCGAAGCCTTCCACAGAATCGGATCCACGCTCTGTGATACTTGACAACAAGAACTGAACGGTTGCCCGAACATTTGTCGCCACGCCACGTTTGAGAGCGACACCGGGTAAGCGACCAGGATATAAGGAAGAAGCAAGCCGACAGCGATCGCCACAATTGCTGGTAGGTACAGCCCTAAAGTTGCCCCCAAGCTCAGCCATGCCACGCCGTGAAGAACAATAAAGACCAACCCCGTTGCAAGGGACTGTGCGGACTCTACGTAGCCGATATCCGCCAGCTGCACTGCGAGGTACGCCAACACCACTGCCACCGCGAGCAATAGCGGAAGCGCCAAGGATCTGAGCCAGACTTTAAAAACATCCTGCACAGAGCCGCGGGACTTAAAAAAGGAACGGAAGCGTGCCATCTCTTTAGCACCGATAAAGCCCAGGATTGGCCCCAGCGAATAGTAGATGGCCAAGCTGTTGGAGACTGCGTTGTCCTGCGTAGGCACCGGGTTGGCGTTGAGTGCAATGCTCAGCAAACCAAGCGCTGCAGCTGCGAGCACCAAAGCAACGTTGATCGCATTAATCCTCGACATGGCCACCGGTCCTGGAAAATGCCTCCGCAAGGTTTCTCACAGTGTCGGAATAGCGATGTGACTCCCCCGGCTCTAGCGAACCGCGCCCAACTCGCAGAAAATCGCTCATTGGCCCCTGGAACTCAACCTTTCCTTCATGCAGCACGAGTACATGCTCGAACGGCTTCTCCACTTCCAAGGGCTGATGACTAGAAACCCAAAGGCCAACGCCCGCTTCCGCAATGGATCGATAGAGTCCTTGCAGATCCCGCTTCGCCAGTGGGTCGAGTGCGGCGCTGGGTTCGTCCAGCAGTATGTGCTCCGCGTTAGAGTTCAGGGCTGTTGCTATTTGCACGCGAGCCTGCTGCCCACCGGACAGCTTGCTGCATTGCTTATGTGCGTGTTCCTTCAAACCGACGAATTCAATCCAATAGGCCGCGGTCCTCTTGCTCTCCGCCCAACCGGCACCATTAAGCCAGGCGACGTAGGAAACATAGTCGACAACGCGCGCACCATTGATGTTTTCGAAATGCTGCGGGACGTACACCGCTCTGCCCAACTTCGGTACAGCGCCTTCAGACGGTTTTAGCTGGCCGACGAGCAACTTCATAAGCGTGGTCTTACCGGCACCGTTGACACCCAAAATCACCGTCGGGCTAGCAGGAACCTCAAGCGAGTGGACCTCGACCCCTTCATCAGAGCGCGGGTAGCTAAAAGAAAACGAGTAGCTATTCGACAAGAAAGTTCCAAACCTTTAATGCGCAGGGGTTCTGTTTGATGGAACAAACCTACGAGGGTGCGAAAGGATTGTCAATAACTAGTTCTGCGCCTGCCACACAACCGCCGTCGCCACGGCCGCCACACCCTCGCCGCGGCCGGTGAAGCCCATGTGATCGGTCGTGGTCGCAGAGACGGAGACCGGCGCGCCGATCAGCTCTCCCATCACCTTCTCGGCCTCCTCACGCCGGGTGCCCATCTTCGGGCGGTTCCCCACCATCTGCACCGCCGCGTTGCCGATCACGAAGCCCTTAGATTCCAGCAGCTCGCGGCACTCGCGCAGTAGGCGTTCGCCGGAGACGTTGTCGTATTCCTTACGCCCCACCCCGACAAAACTGCCCAGGTCACCGAGCCCGGCGGCGGAGAGAAGCGCATCCACTACCGCGTGCGCCACCACGTCGCCGTCGGAGTGCCCTTCGCAGCCGTCCTGCCCCTCCCACAGCAGGCAAGCCATCCAGCAGTCTTTACCTGGTTGTACCTGGTGGGCGTCCGTCGCAATACCTACGCGGGGAATGATGTGTGGGGTGTTCAATTGCGTTCTGCCTCTCGCCTCTGCTTGCGTTCTACTTGTCTGCTGCGGACTTTCTAACTTTCGCTGCCATTCAGAATCATCTGTGCCACGCGGTAGTCCTGGGGCGTGGTGATCTTCATAGCCAGCGGATCCGCATCCACCGCCACCACCGGGAATCCTGCCATCTCCATCAGCGAAGCATCGTCCGTTACCAGTGGCAGCGGCGAGGCACCCACCCGATCCACCGCGTGCGCGGAACTGATCTCCGTGGTGCGCAGGTACTGCTCGTTGGCCTCGATCAGCTTCTCCAGGTCAAATACCTGCGGCGTGGCAGCTGCCCGCAGGCTGGCACGGTCGGGGGTTTGCTCCACGACCGTCTGCCCTGCGCGCGAGCCGGAGGTGGGGGCGTCAATAACCTTAATAGTGTCTACCACCGGCAACACCGGGATCGCCCCATACCAGGAACCTTCTGCGACGCCACGGCGCGCGCGGTCGACAACCTCGGCGATCATGGCGGGTGGGGTAAGGCAGCGGGCGGCGTCGTGGACGGCAACGAAGCGCCCCTCGGTGGCCTCGCCCACAGCGCTTAGCCGTCGCTGGATCGCAACCAGGCCTGCGTACACGGAGTCGAATCGCTCGCCGCCGCCGAGCTCCACGCTGACAGTCATGGGGGCCCATTCCGCGGCGTTCATGGGATCGCCGACGATGCGCTCGGCATGGTCGCGCATGTTCTCGCTGACCAGCACAATCGCTTGATCGATGCTTTGGGACGCCGCGAGGCCGTCCAACGATCGTTCCAGCAACGACCGACCGTGGAGTTCTACGAAAGCTTTCGGGGTGTCAAACCCCAGGCGGGTGCCGCTACCGGCAGCGGCGACGAGTGCATAGACGTTCGCTGTCACGGCGTTAGCTCGGCTTAGTCTTCGCCGTCCAGCTCGTCGTCCAGATCGATGGAGCCACCGGACTTGGAATCCTCGTCCACGCCTGCCGCACGGGCCGCTGCGGCAGCCTCGCGGTGGCGCTCGATGGCGGCCTGCATGTCGGCCAGCAGCGCGTCGGTCTTCTTGTCGTCCACGCCTTCGGCCAGGGCGAGCTCGCCCACGAGGATCTGGCGAGCCTTGGCCAGCATGCGCTTCTCACCCGCGGACAGGCCACGGTCCTGGTCGCGGCGCCACAGGTCGCGCACAACCTCGGCTACCTTATTCACGTCGCCACTGGTCAGGCGCTCCTGGTTCGCCTTGTAGCGGCGGGACCAGTTGCCAGCCTCTTCCACATCGGTCTCCCGCAGCACGGAGAAAACCTTGCGCAGGCCTTCTTCACCCACCACGTCACGCACGCCGACCTTCTCGGCGTTTGCGGCCGGCACACGGACAGAAAGGTCGCCCTGGTTGATGCGCAGCACCAGGTAATCGACGGTTTCCCCCTTGAATTCCCGTTGCTCGATGCCCTCGATGACAGCGGCGCCGTGGTGCGGGTAAACGACCGTATCTCCGACTGCGAACTCCATAAGTGTTCCTCTAACGTCCTTCCGAAAGGCTGGGGCGGGATGTGATAGGCACTGGGAAAAACAAGTGCGCAAATACCCGATAGATTCTACCGCAATCGCCCGCACTACCCGCATTTGGGGCATAAAATCCCCAGCAAGCACGCACTAGGGGGCACTAATTACTACTAAAGGCCTCCTTGGCTAGGTGTACTAGGGGGCTACAGGCTAGGCTGGACACAGACGTTTTTATTCAACTGCTTTAAGACATGCCTCAGATGGAGGAACGCATCGTGAAGACCCTCAAGGCCCAGCCGCTGAAGACGACCTTTGCCCGTGGTGCGCTGGCGCTGGTCGCCGCAGGTTCCGCGCTCGCACTGTCCGCGTGTGGCGCAGGTCAGATTTCCCAGACTTCCAGCCAGGTGGCCGCCGTCAACGGTGCGCACGGCAACGCTGGCCACGCTGACGTCCAGGACGTGTCCGTGGTCGTTGGCCCGGATAACACCCTGGCACTGAAGTTCACTGTCACCAACGAGGACGAAAAGGGCAAGGCCGTCAAGGTTGAGTCCGTGAAGGTTGATGGCAAGGAGGTCTCCGGCCTGGATAAGAAGGAGATCCCGGCGGGTGGCTCCCTGGTTGCTGACGGCAAGTTTGCTCTGAAGGACGTAGAGACCAAGGGCCAGAGCCAGCTGCAGTACGCTGAAACCTCCGTCAAGGGTCTGAAGGACGTGTACGTTGGCGGCCGCAAGAAGGTCACCTTCAAGCTGAACGTCGGCACCGTTGAGCTAAACGCTCCGGTAACCGCGTACGTTCCGGAATCTGGCCAGCTGCACCGCGACGAGGATGGCAACCTGACCACCAAGTAGGTCACCTAGGCGGGTCGCCCAAGCCAGAACCCGCCACAAAATCGAACAAACGCCGTCGCCGGACATTGGTCGTCCGGGGCGGCGTTTATTGTTGTGCACATGGCAAGTAAGTCGAGCAAAGCAAGCCGGGTTTTCGTATGCGCCTCCTGCGATCACCAGCTGTCCAAGTGGATGGGGCGCTGCCCACAATGTGGCGAGTGGGGATCTCTGGAGGAACGAGACACCCGCGCTCTCGGGGCGCTGGGGATCGCAGGTGTAGCTGGTGGAACGGGTGGTTCTGGGCGCCGCGGGCGCAGGGGCGGAGGATTGGTGCCGGGGGCCAGCGCCCAGCCGGTGACCAAGGTGGACCCGACCATCGCCAAGCACCGACCGACAGGTATCGGAGAACTGGATCGGGTGCTGGGCGGCGGCATCGTGCCAGGCAGCGCTGTGCTGCTTGCGGGCGAACCGGGTGTGGGTAAATCCACCCTGCTGCTGGAGGTCGCCGCCGCGTGGGCAAAGAAAGGCCACACAGTACTGATCCTCACGGCGGAGGAATCCGTCGGACAGGTACGCCATCGCGCGGAACGCACCGGCGCGCTGCACGACAACCTCTACCTGGCCAGCGAAAACGACCTGGAAAACGGCCTGGCACAGGTGGATGCCCTCAACCCGGAGCTGATCATTGTGGACTCTCTGCAGACCATGCAGGCCACCGGGGTGGAGGGCGTGGCCGGCGGCGTGGCCCAAACTCGTGCGGTCACCAGCACGCTAACAACCCTGGCCAAGATGTCTGGCACGCCCGTCATCGCCGTGGGCCACGTGACAAAGGAGGGTACGGTCGCAGGCCCTCGCACCATCGAACACCTGGTGGATGTGGTTCTGAACTTCGAGGGCGACAAGCACTCCTCCATGCGTTTCCTGCGGGGCATCAAGAATCGCTTCGGCGCGACGGATGAGGTCGGCTGCTTCGAACAAACCGCCCACGGAATCCAGGAGGTTGCTGATCCTAGCGGGCTCTTCCTGCACCACCGGACCGAATCCGTAACTGGTACCGCGGTGACTGTGGTGATGGACGGCCGTCGCGCGATGGTTGGAGAGCTACAAACCCTGGCTCTCAACAGCGAATTTAAGAACCCGAAGCGATACATGACGGGCATGGATGCCTCGCGCGTATCGATGGTGCTGGCGGTGCTTTCGGAACGCTGCGGCCTCCCCCTAGCGGATAAGGAGGTCTACGCTGCGACGGTGGGTGGGATGAAGATCCTGGAGCCCTCGGCGGATCTAGCCACGGGGCTCGCTCTAGCTTCCACTGCTAAGCGCACGCCGCTCCCCCTCGGGCTGGTGGCTTTGGGTGAAGTCGGTTTGGGTGGCGAGGTGCGCCGCATCCCGCAGCTCACCCAAAGGCTGGCAGAGGCCAGCCGTCTGGGCTTCCACACCGCGCTGGTGCCGAAGAACTGTCACTACGAGACGCCGAAGGGAATGAAGGTGAAGGAGGTCTCCACGCTCTGCCAGGCTGTCAATTACTGCCTGGCCTCCGCCTAGCCACTGCGGGTTGAGCGAGAGCTACTGCGGGTTAAACGAGAGCTACTGCAAGTTGAACGAGGCCGGCTGGGACGTATTGTCGCCCACGTGGGTGTACAGCAGGTAGCTGCCCGGATCGACGGGCTGGCGAGCCTCACACTGGCCCGGCGCGGAGGTCGTGCGGGACCAACCGGCCAGTTCGTAGATCACTGCCTCGCCAGCCTTGATCTTTACGTCCCCGGTCACCTCCGGCGCATTGCAGTCGATATCGCCCCACACGCGCTGGTAGTTGCCCATCGTGAACACTTCGAACTTCAGCGGAGCATCATCAAGGTTGATGTCGCAATCCGCGCCAGTCGGGTTCTCAATCCTGGCGTAGAAGTTCGGCTGCTGATCCGCGTTGAACGTCGTCGCCCCTGGCCGAGCGGTGACCTTCAAGTCGGCCAGGGAGCAAGAATCCTTCTTCTTGTCCTCTGACGCCTTCGCCTCCGACTCCTTACTTTCGGACGCCTTCGCCTCCGATTCACTAGGATCCGCACCCTTTGGCGGCTCCGGCGGGCTAGACATGTCCTGCTGTTCGGAAGTAGTCGTGGCAGATTCGGTAGCGGCCGTGTTCTCGGATTCCCCTCCCCCGCTGACCAGGCTGATCAAACCCCAGATCACGCCGATCACAGCGACCAGAATCACCACCGCGGCAATGCGGCGGCGGATATACACTTCGCGTGGCAACGGGCGCCTGTTGTCTTCCTCAGTCACACAACCAATGCTAAATGCTGCCCACCCGCACACGGCGGATAGACACGGGTTGACCGCCTAAAATAGCCCACGAAATGGCTAGTAGATGCGCTGCGCACCCTCAATATCTAGCCCGTAACTGACCAGTGGCTCGGCCAGCCCATCGGACAGGCGGTAGCGCAGTCCAACCACGGCGCAACGCTTGTCCGCCAGGCGCGCCTGGATCTCCGGCGAACGATCCACGATGTGGTCGGCGATCTCTGCAACGTGGTTGCGTTCGAAGGCGTCACTACTTTCCATCCCGCGCTTCTTCGCCGACAGCAACGAGGGCGTAACCTTCTCCACCAACACGCGCTGGAAGCCGGACGGCATGTCCCCGCCGTGCAGCGCCCGGGAGGCCGCAGCGACCGCGCCGCACTTCTCGTGCCCCAGCACAACCACTAGCGGCACCTCCAGGGAATCCACCGCGAACTCCAGGGAGGCCAGCACGGACAGGTCGGTGATCTCCCCGGCAGTGCGGATCACAAACACATCGCCCAACCCCTGGTCGAAGAGGATCTCCACCGGCGCCCGAGAATCGGAGCACGCCAGCACCACTGCTTGTGGCTTCTGCCCTTCCTGCAGGGTGATGCGACGGCTGAGGTCCTGGTGTGGGTGGTCAGATTCACCGCGCATGAATCTGGCGTTGCCCTCGCGCAGGCTGTCCCATGCCTCCTGCGGAGTTTTGTGATGGCTCGAAGTCATGCATCCATTGTGCACCGCGCTACAGTGATTTGTGCAATGAACTCCCCACACGCTGACTCCTCGGACTCGGCAGCCGAGCTGCCCGCCAAGCTGAACAACTGGTACGCCCGGCACGCCCGCGACCTGCCGTGGCGCCACCCGAAAACGAGCCCGTGGGCGATCCTGCTCAGCGAAGTGATGAGCCAGCAGACCCCAGTCGCCCGCGTGATCCCTCTCTGGACGGCCTGGCTGGAACGCTGGCCCACCCCGGCAGACCTGGCGCAGGCCCCGAAATCCGAGATCCTAAGAATGTGGGCCAACCTGGGCTATCCCCGGCGCGCTCTGCGACTCAAGGAGTGCGCAATCGCCTGTGTGGAGCGCCACGGAGGTCAGGTTCCCAGCGACATCACCGACCTCGAAGCCCTGCCAGGGATCGGCCACTACACCGCCCGCGCCGTCGCCGCTTTCGCATTCGGCCAGGCCGTGCCGGTCGTGGATACGAACGTCCGCCGCGTCTACCGGCGCCTTGTTGACGGCCGCTACCTGCAAGGTCCCGCCCGTGCGCGCGACCTGGCGGATGTGGCATCGTTGCTGCCCCACGTGGATCCGGACCCTCGTTTGGTTCGACGCCACCTCCCCCGCCCGCCGCACTCTCAGCCCACCGGCCAGCCCACCGACTCGACAGCCACCGCAGATGCCGCAGATGCCGCTGATGCCGCGAATCTGATGTGCGCGGCGCTGATGGAACTCGGCGCCCTGGTGTGCACCGCGAAGAGCCCGGCGTGCGACCACTGCCCCGTGGTGGACGACTGCGCGTGGGTGAAAGCAGGCAAGCCGCAGCCCACCGAGGAGGAAGCGGCAGCCGCTGCCCGGCGCGTGCAGAAATTCGAGGGAACCGATCGCCAGGTACGCGGAAAGATTATGGAACTATTGCGAAAAACGGGGGACGGTGGCGTCACAAAGAAAGAAATAGACCTGCTGTGGCCCGGGCAGGAACAGCGCGAGCGAGCCCTGCAATCGCTACTTAACGACGGGCTTGTGGCCCGTGACGAGGGGAAATACCCCCTGCCACACTAGGCAGCATTACGCAAGCGGTTTTGTGCGGCTTAGGTTTCACGGGTAGATGTGCATTAGAGTGATGTGAGTTACCCAAATCACAATAGGAATGTTTTATGTCGACTCCTACCTCCTCGACTGGCAAGCGTCCGAACACGACAACCACCGTGGCGGCCGTAGGCCTGATGCTCTTCTCCATGTTCTTCGGCGCCGGCAACCTCATCTTCCCGCCCATGCTCGGTGTGGAATCCGGTGACAACTTCTCCCCCGCCATGATCGGCTTCCTCCTGACCGGAGTGCTCATGCCGGTAATGACGGTCATCGCCATCGCAATCTCCGGTACCGGCGTGCGCGACCTAGCTTCCCGCGCTGGTGCGCTTTTCGGTCTCATCTTCGCCATCGTCGCCTACCTGTCCATCGGTGCACTGTACGCCGTGCCCCGCGCCGCAGCCATCGGCTACGAACTGGGCATCGAGTCCACCTTCAACCTGACCGGCGGCTGGTGGCGCCTGGCAGGCACGTTCGCTTTCTTCCTGGTGTGTTACCTGCTCACACTCTGGCCCGGCAAGGTCGTGGACACCCTGGGCAAGGCTCTCACCCCAGTACTGCTGATCTTGCTGGCCGTGCTGGCCATCGTCGGCCTGCAGAAGCTGAACGATCCCAGCATCCCGGCGACGGAGGAGTACTCCTCTAACCCGCTGGTCAGCGGCATCTCTCAGGGCTACTTTACGATGGACTCCATCGGCGCGCTGGCGTTCGCGCTGATCGTCGTGAGCGCCTTTAGCCAGAAGGGCGAAACCGATCACAAGCGGATCGTCAAGCTCTCCGGCATTGCGGCCTTCACCGCCGGCTTCTTCCTGATGCTGGTTTACTTGGGCCTGGGCCTGGTCGGCGCCCGCATGCCGGACAAGGAAAGCTACAGCGACGGCGCTGCACTCCTGAGCTCCGCTGCACACCTGACCATGGGCAACACCGGTGAGATCGTGTTCTCGCTGATCGTGCTGCTGGCCTGTATCACCACCGTCGTTGGTCTCACCGCGGCGACGTCCACGTTCTTCCACGAGCTGGTTCCGCAGATCAGCTACCGCTGGTGGGCGACGATCCTGACGCTCGTCGGCCTGGCGATCGCCAACCTGGGGCTGGAGAAAATCCTGAGCGTATCCGGCCCCGTGATCGGCCTGATCTACCCGCCGGCGATCGTACTGATCACGCTGTCCTACGTGCACCTGCTGTTCCGCCAGCACAAGCTCGTGTTCTCGTACCGCATCGGCGTGGCCGTAGCCTTCGTGTTCTCCTTCGTCGACTTCCTGGCTTCGCTGAACGTTCCGGTCGACGCACTACAGAATGCGCTGAGCTGGATTCCGCTGATGGACGCCGGCATGGGATGGCTGCTACCGACCGCTGTCTTTACCATCATTGGCCTAGCCATCGACCTGAGCCGCAAGGTGCCCAATGACGAGGACGAGGAAGTGGACCTCGAAGCTCTGGATCCGTTCACAGCCAATGTGGACGAAGAGGCCCCTGTTTCTCAGTCCTAACTAGCGATATCTAACACTTTTCCCGGGGAATCCGTTTAGGATTTTCCTATGACGTTTCCCCGTAAGAGTTTCCACCGCTTTCGCTTTACCCGTTTCACCCGTTCCCTAGCCGCGACCTGTGCAGTTCTTCTGCCCGCGGCCGCCGTATCCGCCACGCCTGTGGCTGTAGCCACCCCATCCCAGGGTGGCTTTTATGGTTCCGTGGAAGGTTCGCTATCCAGAGCCGCAGCCACGGGCAGCGGCAAGTCCGCCGTCGGCTCCCTGCCTAACCACGATCCGGACGGGTTCTACTCCTCCCTGCCGCTGCAGGTGAAGGGCAGGCCAGGGGAAATCTTGAAGACCGCCCGCAGCAACTTCGCACTTGGCATCCCCTTCGTCGACTGGACCAACAGCGAAGCCCAGCGCGTGGCTTATGTTTCCACCAACTCTCGCGGTGAAACCGTCCCCGTCACCGGCACCGTCCTGGTGCCCCGAGCCCCCTACACCGGCGGCGGCGAGCGTCCTTTGCTGGTCGTTGCGCCGGGCACCCAGGGCAGCGGTGATGCGTGCGCCCCGGGCAAGCTGCTGCCACTGGGGCTGGAATACGAGGCCGCCCCTGTCGCCGCCGCGCTCTCCCGCGGTTGGGCGGTGGCGCTGACGGACCTGAATGGTTTGGGCACCCCGGCCCAGCACACCTACATGAATCGCGTAGATCAGGGCAACGCCACCCTGGACATGGCTCGCGCGGCCAAGAACATGCAGCGGGTGCCGAAGTCCGCACCGGTAGCGCTGTGGGGTTACTCGCAGGGTGGTGGATCTTCCGCCGCAGCACTCGAGCTGGCCTCGACCTACGCCCCCGAGATCAACCTGAAGGCGGGCTACGCCGGCGGCGTGCCGGCCGATCTGGCCATGACTTCCACCGCCATCGACAACGGCCCGTTGGCCGCTGCTTTGGGCTACACGCTGAATGGCTTCCTGATCTCTAACCCAGAGATCCGCGGTGCCGTCGAGTCGCGCATGAATGCCAAGGGCAAGGAATACTTGCGCAAGACCGCCAGCGAGTGCCTCCCCGAATCACTGGCGCGTCACGCCTACACCGATACGCGCACCCTGACAAAGTCCGGCGAATCGCTCACGGAACTGTTGCGGCAGGAGCCTTTTAAGAAGCTTGTTGACGCCCAACGCATCGGCAACCGCCCACCCCAGGTCCCTGTGTACGTGGGGCATGGCACGAATGATGACACGATCCCCGTGGAGCAGAGCCGTCGCATGGCCCGCCAGTGGGCCGAGGGTGGCACGAAGGTGCACTACGTGGAGCACAACATCCCCCACACCGTTCCGCTGGGCGATCACATGCTGCCGATGTTTACGCACCTGCTGCCGGCGCTGGACTGGCTGGATAGTGTGCTCCACGGCCGCCCAGTGCCGTTCAACAAGGCTTAGTTAGCCTTTCTGGTTCCAATCGTCGCTAGAGTCTGCGGCGTCAAAATCCTTATCCTCCGGAACGGAGGATTCGGCGGCGACAGACACAGCCTCCTGGGCCTCGTCGGCGGCCGCGTCGTCAATGCCGACCTCCGGCAGTGGCTTGGGCCTGGTGCCGAAGACGAACTTCGCATCCTCGCCCTTGGACTCGCCGTCCCAGTTCTCGACGTCGACGGTGACGATCTCGCCAGCGCCGATCTCGCCGAACAGGATCTTCTCGGACAGGTGATCCTCGATCTCCCGCTGGATGGTGCGGCGCAGCGGACGGGCACCCAGCACTGGGTCGAATCCGCGCTTGGCCAGCAGGGACTTCGCCTGCTCGGTCAGCTCCAGATCCATGTCCTTCGCCTGCAGCGCGGTACGCACGCGGCCCAGCAGCAGGTCCACCATCTGGACGATCTGCTCGCGGGTCAGCTGGTGGAAGACCACGATGTCGTCGATGCGGTTCAGGAACTCCGGGCGGAAGTGCTTCTTCAGCTCGTCGTCGACCTTCTGCTTCATCCGCTCGTACTGGGTTTCCTCGTCGGCCTCGCCGGAGCTGCTGAAGCCCATGCCCACAGCCTTCGAGATGTCCCTGGTTCCCAGGTTCGAGGTGAAGATCAGGACGGTGTTCTTAAAGTCCACCATGCGGCCCTGGCCGTCGGTCAGGCGACCGTCTTCCAGCACCTGCAGCAGGGTGTTGTAGATCTCGGTGTGAGCCTTCTCGATCTCGTCGAACAGCACCACAGAGAACGGCTTGCGGCGGACCTTCTCGGTCAGCTGGCCGCCCTCGTCGTAGCCGACGTATCCCGGAGGGGCACCGAACAGGCGGGATGCCGTGAACTTGTCGTGGAACTCGCCCATGTCGATCTGGATCAGCGCATCGTCGTCGCCGAACAGGAACTCGGCCAGCGCCTTCGACAGCTCGGTCTTACCCACACCGGACGGGCCGGCAAAGATGAACGAACCGGACGGGCGCTTCGGGTCCTTCAGCCCAGCGCGGGTGCGGCGGATGGCGCGGGAGACAGCCTTGACGGCATCGTCCTGGCCGATGATGCGCTTGTGCAGCTCGTCTTCCATGTGCAGCAGGCGGGTGGACTCTTCCTCGGTGAGCTTGAACACGGGAATGCCGGTCCAGGTGCCCATGACCTCGGCGATCTGCTCCTCGCCCACCTCGGCGACCTCGTCCAGCTCGCCTGCGCGCCAGGCCTTTTCCTTCTCCGCGCGCTCTTCGCCCAGCTTGCGCTCGTCGTCGCGCAGAGCTGCTGCCTTCTCGAAGTCCTGGTCGTCGATGGCGGCTTCCTTCTTGCGGCGCACCTCGGCGATCTTGTCGTCGACATCCTGGATGGACTTCGGGGCGGTCATGCGCTTGATACGCATGCGGGCGCCGGCCTCGTCGATCAGGTCCACGGCCTTATCCGGCAGGAAGCGGTCGTTGATGTAGCGATCAGCCAACTGGGCGGCGGCCTTCAGGGCACCGTCGGTAATGGATACGCGGTGGTGCGCCTCGTAGCGGTCACGCAATCCCTTCAGGATTTCCACGGTCAGCTCGACGGAAGGCTCCGGCACCTGTACCGGCTGGAAGCGGCGCTCCAGAGCCGCGTCCTTCTCGATGTGCTTGCGGTACTCGTCTAGGGTGGTCGCACCGATGGTCTGCAGCTCGCCACGAGCCAGCTTCGGCTTCAGGATGCTGGCGGCGTCGATTGCACCCTCGGCGGCACCCGCACCGACCAGGGTGTGGATCTCGTCGATGAACAGGATGATGTCACCGCGCTGGTTGATCTCCTTCAGCACCTTCTTCAGGCGCTCCTCGAAGTCACCGCGGTAGCGGGAGCCCGCCACCAGGGAACCCAGGTCCAGGGAGTACAGCTGCTTACCCTTCAGCGTCTCCGGCACCTTGCCGTTGACAATGTCCAGCGCCAGGCCTTCCACCACAGCGGTCTTACCCACACCGGGCTCGCCGATAAGCACCGGGTTGTTCTTAGTGCGGCGGGACAGGACCTGCATGACGCGCTCGATTTCATTCTCGCGCCCCACAACCGGATCCAGCTTGCCATCCTTAGCGGCCTGGGTGAGGTTACGGCCGAACTGGTCCAGCACCAGGGAGTTGGACTTCTGGCCAGGGCGGCTCGGTGCGCCCTCACCGGTGCTGCCCACGCCAGCAGCAGCGGGCTCGCCGCCGCCTTCTTCCTCGTTACCCTCGTAGCCGCTGAGCAGCTGGATCACCTGCTGGCGCACGCGGGACAGGTCAGCGCCGAGCTTGACCAGCACCTGCGCTGCCACGCCCTCACCCTCGCGGATGAGGCCCAGCAGGATGTGTTCGGTGCCGATGTACTTGTGGCCCAGCTGCAGCGCCTCGCGCAGTGCGAGCTCCAGGACCTTCTTAGCCCGCGGGGTGAAGGGAATGTAGCCGCTCGGCGGGTGACCGCCGGTGCCGATGATGTCCTTGACTTCGGTGCGCACGGCGTCCAGGGAGATACCCATGGATTCCAGGGCCTTCGCTGCTACGCCTTCGCCCTCCTGAATCAGGCCGAGCAGGATGTGCTCTGTGCCGATGTAGTTGTGATTCAGCGCGCGGGCTTCTTCCTGCGCCAACACAACGACGCGACGCGCGCGATCCGTGAACCTCTCGAACATGGTGTGCTCCCTTTACAAAAGATGTGGCTAGTTTCCAAAGACTTAGCTTGTGTATTCGCCAATGCTGCCCACCTTAGCCGTGAGTGCGGGCAACTCATATCGCCTTCCACACAACACTGCGTTATCGCCGCCTTATTCCGACGCCCCTTCGACGCCAAATACCCCCATATCAGCAGGTCAACAACTATTCATGGCGGAATTTTCGACGCTGTACGCCGTCAGCGAACGCCCTTCCTGGCATGCCTATAGACCGGCCATCTTTGCATAGTTATTTTTTCAAACCGAGAACTTTTTGCTTTGCGAACATTACAGTGATGTACACCACTAAGAAGATATAAACCGCTCAAGTCGAGGCGCCACTCCGGGTTAGTTCCCCGGGGCACTACCAATAGGCGCAGACCCAAACGCCAACCCAAGGAGAGTTACCCAGAAATGAACGCAGCTGCAGCCGCCCAGCTAACGAAGCCCTCCCTCACTGAACAGATCGGAACCGCGGGCACGCTCCTAAAGGGCACTCTGCCGCTGTTCAAGTCCGGCGTTCTGGGTTCAATGAGTCCGATCGCCGCGTCCAAGGCATTGAAGGGCGTTATCCAGTGGAGCTTCCTCCCTGCTGGCCTGCTGGCCATCGGCGCTGCACGCGACCCCTACCACACCGCCATCATCGATGACGCTGGGTCGATGACCTACCAAGAGCTGCACGAACAATCCTCCACCCTGGCGCAAGCCCTGTTCCGCACCGGCGTCCGTGAACGCGATCGTATTGGCGTGCTGTGCCGCAACCACCGCGGCTTCATCCTTACCCTCTGCGCACACGGTCGGTTGGGTACAGACATTGTGCTGCTGAACACTGGGGCGTCCGCAAAACAGACCCAAGCCGTGCTACAGGAACAAAAGATCGACATCCTGTTTATCGACGAAGAGTTCCTCCCGCTACTACCGAAGGACTTCGACGCCTGCCCCGTGATCATCGCCTGGGAAGACGGCGACACGCTGGGGCTTTCCCGCGAGGCCGAGGCTGCGCTGAAGAAGCCTTCCAATATTCAGGACGCGATCGATAGCGGCGACTACGCCACCCGCAACGAAGACTGGAGCACCCTGCACGAGGTAGTGCGGACTACCCCGGAGAACCTGTCCATTCCCAGCCGCCCACGCCAAGGCCGCACCATCATCCTCACCTCCGGCACCACCGGCACACCGAAGGGCGCGCGCCGACCGGAACCGAAGACGTACATGCCGGCGTCGTCAATCATGAGCCGCATCCCGATGCGCCACCACCGCCCCTCCTTCCTCTCCGCGCCGATGTTCCACACCTGGGGATTCGCGCAGATTCAGCTGGCGCTCGCGCTGCGCAACACCATGATTATGCAGCGGCGATTCTCCCCCGAAGGGGCCGTGAAGCTGATCGAGAAGAACCGCCCGTACACCATCGCCATGGTGCCGACGATGCTGCGCCGCATGCTGGAAGTTGTGCCAGAGAACTTCAACTCGGGCACGAAGATCATTGCCACCTCCGGCGAGGCACTGCCGCCGAAGGTTGTGCGCGAGACCCAGGAGAAGTTCGGCGACGTGCTATACAACCTGTACGGGTCGACGGAGGTCAGCTGGGCTTCCATTGCCACCCCAGAGGAGCTGCGCAAGCACATCAACACGGCAGGTAAGCCGCCAATGGCGACAACGCTGAAGATTCTGGACGAGGATGGCAAGGAGCTGCCGGACGGCGAGATTGGACGCATCTTCGTGAAGAACGACATGCTGTTCGAGGGCTACACGCGCCCCGGCTCTGACAAGGAAATCATCGATGGCATGGTCGCTACCGGCGACCTGGGATACTACAACGAGGACGGGCTGCTGTTCATCTCTGGCCGCAGCGACGACATGATCGTTTCCGGTGGCGAGAACGTCTTCCCGCAGGAGACCGAGGACGTGGTGAACTCCATGGACTTCGTTGCCGAGTCCGCTGTGCGAGGCGTGGAGGATCCGGAGTTCGGCCAGGCACTGTGCGCGTGGGTCGTGCCGGAGGGCAAGAGCGCAGCCGAACTGACCGACGCCGAGAAGGCGGAATTCGAGGAGCAGGCGAAGCTGCAGGTCAAGGCTCACTTGGCTCGCCACAGTGTGCCGCGTTACTTCGTATACCTTGACAAGCTGCCCCGCAACGCGGTGGGCAAGGTGGTTCCGCGCGAGCTTCCGCAGCCCTAGTTGGGGTGAATGAGGCTGGCGCTTCGGCGGGCTGAGGGGCTGAGCCCTGCACCACCCCCTCCCGTTTCACCTTGCCCTCTCCCAAGACTGTAAATGTCGGAAAAGTTGCAGAACGTTATTGGGGATGATCGTTACTAAAACAAAAGCCCTGGTCAGCGAATCGCAGACCAAGGGTCAGGAATAGCAAGTCTGCAGTTTTGCAACTTTTCCGACATTTAGCAATACGTAAAGCCGGCAAGGGCTGTGGGCGTCATAAAACATGAATCACCAGAACAACACCAACCGAAACAACTTCCTCAAACAACAGCAAGGGTGACTGGCCGCAGCCAGTGCCCCACGGCGTGCGCAATAATGATTGGCATGAGCCAGATCAGCAGCACCAACAACAGCACCAACAGCAACATCAACCCCAACCCCAACATCAACCCCAGCCAACCCCTCCGTCCGCGCGTGCTGTCCATCGCCGGTACGGATCCGACGGGCGGGGCGGGCGCGCAGGCGGACCTGAAGTCCATCATGGCGGCGGGTGGCTACGGCATGTCCGTGATCACCGCGCTGGTCGCGCAGAATACGCAGGGTGTGCGCGAGATCCACACTCCCCCGCTGGATTTCCTCCGCGCGCAGCTCGATTCCGTCTTCGACGACGTCACCGTTGATGCTGTGAAGATCGGCATGCTCGGCGACACCCAGACCATCCAGACCATCCGCGATTACCTGCAGAACCACCAGGTCACGACGGTGCTGGACCCGGTGGCGGTGGCTTCCTCGGGCGATCGGCTGCTCACCGCGGACGCCGAGGACGCACTGCGGGACTTCGCTGCCGCTTCTTCGGTAGTGACGCCGAACCTCCCCGAGCTGGCACTCCTGACTAAGACTGACATTGCCAGCAGCGAGCAAGATGCCGTGGACATCGCCGCGAAGTGGGCGCGGGAAACCGACACCACCGTGATCGTGAAGCTGGGGCACCTGGCTGGGCCGGAGGCCGGAAACATTGCCGTGTCCCCGAACGGGCAGACGCATAAGGTCAGCTCCCCGCGCGTGGAAACAAAAAACACCCACGGCACGGGGTGTTCTTTGTCTTCCGCACTGGCCACCAGACTGGGCGCGGGAGATTCGCTAGAGGATGCGTTGGAATGGTCCACAAAATGGCTCAACGAGGCCATCGCCAATGCCGACAAGTTGCTAGTCGGTCAAGGCCATGGCCCCGTTGATCACTCGGTGCGCCTGTTCTAGGCAGGCTCTAGTGGGCTCTTACTTGAGTTCCTTGGAGGAAAGTCCCAGCTCACGGCGGGCGACGACCAGCTGCTGGATCTGCTGGGTGCCCTCGAAGATGTCCAGGATCTTGGAGTCGCGAGCCCACTTCTCCAGCAGGTCGCGCTCGGAGTAGCCGTAGGCACCGGCCATCTCGACTGCACGCAGGGTCAGGTCGGTGGCCATGCGGCCTGCCTTCGCCTTGCACTCGGAGGCTTCCTTGCTGTTCGGCTGCTTGTTGTCAGCCATCCAGCCTGCGCGCATCGTCATCAGGTATGCAGCTTCCCAGTCGCTCTCCAGGCGAATGTACTCGCTGGCGGCTGCGGGCTGGTTCCACGCGGGGGCGTCATAATCGATCTCTACACCTGCGTCGGTGAGGATCTCGCGCAGCTTCTCCAGGGAAGCGCGGGCAACACCGACGGCCATGGCGGCAACCATCGGGCGGGTGTTGTCGAAGGTGGCCATCACGCCGCCGAAGCCCTTCTTGGTGTCCACCTCCGGGGAGCCCAGCAGGTTCTCCTTCGGGATGCGGACGTTGTCCAGGATGAAGTGCGCGGTGTCGGAGGAGCGGATGCCCAGCTTGTGCTCCAGGCGGACCAGCTCGAAGCCCGGGGTGTCGCGCGGAACGACGAAGGACTTGATGGCCGCGCGGCCTGCGGACTTGTCGACGGATGCCCAGACGACAACGTGGGTGCAGCGCTCGCCGGCGGTGACGAAGATCTTCTCACCGTTCAGGACGTACTCGTCGCCATCCAGCTTGGCGGTGGCGGCAACTGCTGCAGAGTCAGAGCCGAACTGCGGCTCGGTGATGGCCATGGCGGCCCAGATCTTGCCGAAGCGCTCGAGCTGCTCGTCGTCGGCGACGGCAGCTACGGCTGCGTTGCCTAGACCCTGGTAGGGGATGGACAGGGTGAGTCCAACGTCGCCCCAGCAGGTCTCGATGACGTTGAGGATGGAGGCCATGTTGCCGCCATTCTTGACGCCCTCAGCCTTCTTCTTTTCATCGCCGCGGCCACCGGAGGCACCAGCCATTGCCTGGCCGGCGTCTGCCATGCCCTCGACCAGGCTAGCCATGGTGTCCAGTTCAACGGGGCGCTCGTGCTCCGCGAGGTCGTACTTGCGGGAGATGGGGCGGAAGATTTCGGCGGCGGCCTGGTGCGCTTGGTTCTGACCCGCCTTCAAACGCTTGGGGAGTTCCAGATTAATCATGTTGTGGTTCCTTCAAGTTCCTTGTGCTTATTCGATATCGATTCGAATGTGTGGCGGGGGTTAGACGACGACTACGCCTTCGGCGATGCCGACGGCGCGCATGTCGCGGTACCAGCGCTCGACCGGGTGCTCCTTGGTGAAGCCGTGGCCACCGAGCAGCTGCACGCCGTCGAGACCCATGACCATGCCCTTATCGGATGCGTAGCGGCGGGCAAGACCGGCTTCGCGGTTGAAGGACAGGCCCTGATCCAGGCGGGAAACACCGCGCAGCAGGATCAGGCGCAGGCCGTCGAGCTCAATGCGCAGGTTGGCGACCATGAAGGCCACTGCCTGGCGGTGGGAGATCGGCTCGCCGAAAGCTTCGCGCTCGTTGACGTACTTCTTGGTGTACTCCAGGATGGCCTCGCCGGTGCCGGCTGCCAGTGCAGCCCAGCCCAGGCGGGAGCGGCGGATGATCTCTGCGTAGTTTTCCTTGCGCTCGTCGGCCGGCAGATCCTTGCCGCCCAGCAGCTGGCTGGCCGGAACGCGGACGTCCTTCAGCAGGACTCGACCCAGGGCTGCGCCGCGCAGACCCATGGACGGGTCAGCCTCGACAACCAGGCCCTCGGTGTCGGACTCGACGATGACGAAGGTGTTCTCGCCGTCCAGGTTCACGGCGATGACGAACAGCTCGGCCTTGCCGGCGTTCGGAACCATGGTCTTCACACCGTTGATCACGATGTCGTCTCCCTCGCGGACGGCGGTGGTCTGCAGGGTGAAGGGGTCGAACAGCGGGCGGGACTCAGAGACGACCACAGCGGAGGCCGGGACGGACTCGCCTGCGAACTCCGGCAGGTAGGTCTTCTGCTGGGAGTCGTCACCGTAGTTAGTGATGACGTTGGCCACGCCGGCCGGTGCCAGGATGGCGACGGCCTGGCCCATGTCGCCGTATGCCAGAGCCTCGGCGATCAGAGCGTTGGTGGTAGCGCCGGAGGCGGAGGCAATGCCTTCGTACTCTTCCGGCAGGTTGATCAGGGCAACGCCCAGCTCAGCGGCAGCCTCCAGCAGGCCTTCGGCCGGCTCGGATGCTTCGTTCTGGTCGTGGCCGGTGGGGCGCAGGCGCTCTTCTGCGAACTCGCGCACAGCAGCGACGATCATTTCCTGATCCTCGGTCGGGGTCAGGTCGAACGGCGCCTTGCCCGGTGCCGGGGTTTCGGTCGGGATCGGCTGGTTGTTCTCGTCGGTGGTCTGGTTTGCCAGACGTACCGGTTTGCCGGAGCCCTTGATCTTCTTGAACTGGCGGTTCACGGCACCCAGGGTGCGCATGCCGGTCTTGGTGGACTGGTAGGCAACGCGGTCCACCTTCTTGCTCAGACCGTACTTCTCTGCCAGGTCGGAGCCTGTGAACTTCGTCAGGACTCCCATAACCGTGCCGATTGCATCTCGCTTGATGTTGTTCAGGCCAGGAGTTGAATCGGCACGCTTGCTTCGGTCGCTCATTTCGTGCGGCCACCTTTCACTGGTTGTCAGCGCAAATCAAATATCTGCATGTGCGGATAATTATGTATGTAGCGTAAACCACTCTAATGGCGCGCGTCACACTTTGGGGCAATTGGCGTCCTGAATTACACCCGAATACGAAAAAAGGTGCACGATTGTGCACCTTTTTGCGCTGAACGGCAACGCTAGTCGGGTGGTCGCCACGGGTACCACCCGAGGGGATCCCAAGGGACTGTATTAGTTACTAAGTAGGACGCTCGACTAGTTGTCGCGCTCCGGCTTCACAATCGGGAACAGCACGGTCTCGCGGATGCCCAGGCCGGTCAAGGCCATCAGCAGTCGGTCGATACCCATGCCAGTGCCGGCTGTCGGCGGCATGCCCTGCTCCATGGCAGCCAGGAAATCCTCGTCCAGACGCATTGCCTCGTCGTCACCATTGGCGGCCAGGCGTGCCTGATCCTCGAAACGCTCGCGCTGAATAACCGGATCCACCAGCTCGGAGTAGCCGGTGGCCAGCTCGAAGCCGCGGACGTACAGGTCCCACTTCTCCGTCACACCTGGCTTGCTGCGGTGCTGGCGGGTCAGCGGGGAGGTCTCGACCGGGAAGTTACGCACGAAGATGGGGCCTTCCAGCTGGTCCTCGCACAGGACCTCCCAGATTTCCTCCACCAGCTTGCCGTGGCCCCAGCCCCCCTTGGCGGGAACGTCCAGGCCAATGACCTTGGCGATCTCCTTCAGTTCCTCAACGGTGGAGTCGATCGTCACCTCCGGCTGGCCGGGGTACTTGCGCGCAAGTGCCTCGTTCAGCGAGGGGTACATCTCGATTTCCTTCCACTCCCCGCCGAAGTCGAACTCGGTGCCGTCGGCCAGGCGCACCTTGCCGGTACCCTCCAGGTCGGTGCCCTTGGTCAGCTGGTCCACGATGTACTGGATGGACTCGCGGGTGGTACGCGCGCAGTCGTCGTAGTCGCCCCATGCTGCATAGGTCTCCAGCATCGCAAACTCCGGGGAGTGGGACTTGTCCACGCCCTCGTTGCGGAAGTTGCGGTTGATCTCGAAGACGCGGTCGATGCCACCGACCACAGCGCGCTTCAGGAACAGCTCCGGCGCAATGCGCAGGTACAGGTCGATATCCAGGGCGTTGGAGTGGGTCACGAACGGACGGGCCGCCGCGCCACCGTGCAGGGTCTGCAGCATCGGGGTCTCGATCTCTACGAAGCCCTCGCCCTCCATGTAGTCACGCAGCGCGCGGATGACCTTCACGCGGGTCATTGCGTTCTTGCGGGCTTCCTCGCGCACGATCAGGTCGTTGTAGCGCTGGCGTACGCGGGTCTCTTCGTTCATCTCAGCGAAAGCCACCGGCAGCGGACGCAGAGACTTTGCTGCCATGACCCACTCGCTGGCCATCACGGACAGCTCGCCGCGACGGGAGGCGATCACGCGACCCGTCACGCCGATAAAGTCGCCGAGGTCCACGTCGGCCTTCCACGCAGCCAGCGCGTCCTCCCCTACCTCCGCCAGGGAAAGCATGGCCTGCAGCTGCGTGCCGTCGCCGTCCTGCAGCGTGGCGAAGCACAGTTTTCCGGTGTTACGCATGAAGATCAGGCGACCGGTCACGCTCACTACGTCCTGGGTTTCTTCGCCTGCGGCGAGGTAAGTGACGCCCTCTGTTTCAACCGGCTGCGCCTCAGCTTCACCGTCATCCTTCTTCACGGCCCACTGTGCGCGTACCTCGGCCAGGGAGTGGGTGCGTGGCACCTCTACCGGGTAGGCGTCCTTGCCGGATTCGAGGATGCGCTGCCGCTTTTCGCGGCGGATGCGTAGCTGTTCGGGCAGGTCTTGTGCGGGGGTATTTGCTGCGTCAGTCACGCTTACAAAGCCTAGCGCATGGGGCGGACAGGTAATCGATTGAGGCGTGCGAGACGCTCGAGGGTGTTAGCTTTAGGGAACATATGACGGATCGTTGCACGACGACCAATGCACGAAGTACACCGGACGAAGACACGAAGACTACGGAAGCACTCAAACATGTTTAGTTCACGCCCCGCTACTTTCACCCATAAGTACGCCCGCGCCACAGCTGCCTGCTTGGCAGCGGGCTCTTTGGTTTTCGCATCCAGCTGCTCCGCTTTTCAGCGCCCGGAAGGCGCCAGCGAAGAGGTTTCCTACGGGGGCAAGAAGGAAAACTCCGGCTCCAATAACAGTTTTTCCGACGTCTCCTCAGAGATCAGCGACGACAAGCTGCGGGAAATCTTCGCGGACGGCAAGTTCAGCGACTGCAAACTCGACCAAGCTTTCTTTGACAGCGCGTACGTGGATGGCGCGAAGATGATTCCGCTGGACTCTGCCGACGTGTACGTCAATTCAGAAACCTGCTCCGGCTATGTAAAGCCGCAGATCAGTGGCGATCAGCCCGATGAGCTCAAAGAAACTTCGATCTACACTGCACTGTCCGCCACCAAGAATGGCTCCAATCTCGACGATCTTCCCAATGGGGATGCTGAACGAAAGGAGCTATCCGACGATGGTCTTCAAGGATGGAAATCTGCCGAGGTAGTAAATGCGTGCATGCTTTCCGGCCCGGAGGGAACACCGTTGGAATATGCAGAGGTTATCTCCATGTCCGGTTGTGACCCGGTCAAGCCGCTGTTGCGCTCGCTGACTAACTTGGCAAACCGTTATCAGGAACTCGAGGGCAAGGAAGCGAACATTGGTGGCTCTAACGGCCCACTGGAAATCGGCGATCGCGTAGAGATCGACCTCGTTGATGGCGGCTACCTCGAGTCCCGCGACAAGGCCAAGCCTAAGGAAGAGTCGGTCACTGAAAAGGTGGGCGTCGGTAAGACAAAAATGAAGCTGATGAGCCTTGAGATTCTTACCGACAATCCGCAGGACTACGGCAAGGTTTGTGCCGAAGTGGAGTATGCCTACGAAGACGAGTCGCCACCGTTCCCTCCGACCGAGATAGGTCTACAGTCCCCTGACGGCGAATACCAGCTGATGAAGGTTGCTGGTAATACGGTGACTCCTTTGTCTGATGGCAAGGGCAGCCAGCGTTTCTGCTCGGAGGTTGGGTTGCGTTATAGCAACAGCGACTTCGTGATTATCGGATCGGACACACTCACGGCAACGGAAACGTCCCTTGAGGAAGAGGGAATGCCGCTGTGGCGCTTCCACGTGAAGCGCAACGACGAGGGAGAATTCGAGTTCAACTAGCCTTCCGGGTGGCGCGGGTTCTTGAGCCCCGAGCCGTCCGGCACGTGCGCCGGATCGCCGCCGAGCTCCACCTGCTTGTTGTCCTCGTCCACAAAGACCACGCGCGAGGCGTAGTTCTTCAGGTCTTCCTCGCTGTACTGGGCGTAGCCGATGATGATCACCAGGTCGCCGGGGCTAATCAGGCGCGCGGCAGCGCCGTTGATGCCGATCACTCCGGTACCCCGGTCACCGGTGATGGCGTAGGTCGTCAGGCGGTTGCCGTTATCGATATCGACGATATCGATCTGCTCGCCCTCGAGGATGTCGGCAGCTTCCATCAGATCAGCGTCGATGGTGCACGAGCCGACGTAGTGCAGGTCGGCCTGGGTGACCGTCGCACGGTGGATCTTTGATTTCAGCATGGTTCGCAACACGGGTGAACACCTTACTCGGGGCTATCCAAATATGCTATTTAGCTGTTCTTTTGCGCCCGGTCCCCGCGCACCGATACGGTGCGCGTCTCTTCGGCGTTCCGGTGTGCAACTTTTAAGCGTTCCGGTGCGCACCGTCGCTGGGCAGTGCCACCACGAACTCGGGCTCGTTGAAGCCCTTCTCCGCGAAAGCCTCAGCCACCGCTGTGGCCGTCGCCTCCACCTGATCCTCACGCAGCAGCGCAATCGCGGAGCCGCCGAACCCACCACCGGTCATGCGCGCACCTAGCGCGCCCTGGGCCATCGCAACATCCACCGCGGTATCCAGCTCCGGGACGGTGACCTCGTAGTCGTCGCGCAGGGAGGCGTGGCTGCCCTGCATCGAGCGCCCGAAAGCCTCCATGTCACCGGCGCTGACCTGCTTAATCGCCTCGGCCGTGCGGGCGATCTCGCTTACCACGTGGCGCACGCGGGCGGCCACCTCTACCGGATCCACGTCGTTGGCCTTGGCCCATCCCACGGAGGCATCCTCGGCCTCCTCGGCGAAGCGCAGGCTGCTGACCCCCAGGTCGGCTGTCACTCCGTCGATCACCGCGCGTCGCGCAGCATACTGCCCGTCGTTCAGCTGGTGCGGAGCGTTCGTGTTCATTATGAGGATCGCCAGCCCCCGCGCCGCGATGTCGAAGGGCACTTGGGTGGCACTGTCTTCGGCGAAGTCGATGGCCAGCGCGTGGCTGGCCTGGCCAAACAGCGAAATACGCTGGTCGAGGCCGCCCGTTGAGGCGCCGACGACCTCGTTCTCTGCTCTTATGGACGCCCCCATGAGCCCGTTGCGGACCGCATCATCAAGGGTCGCGCCGCCGTATAGGTCGAAGGCCGCCAGAGCCGCCGAGCATTCCAGAGCCGCGGAGCTGGACAACCCCGCGCCGACGGGAACGTCGGATTCGATGGCGAGGTTCAGGCCACCGGCGGGCATCAGCCCGGCCTCGGTGGCCGCCCAAATCGCGCCGACGGCGTAGCCCGCCCAGTTGGCGGGGTTGCCGGGACCAACCTCGGCGACAGGGATCTCGAAGTGGACGATCTCCGCGGGGTCGCCGAAGCGGGAGGCCACGCGGTACACGCCGTCGTCGTTCTTGGCAGCAGCTACGTAGGTGCGCTGGGACAGTGCGAAGGGCAGGCTAATGCCATCGGCATAGTCGACGTGCTCGCCGATGAGGTTCACGCGCCCCGGCGCGGACCACACGCCTGCGGGTTCATAGCCGTAGACCTGCTGGAATAGGGAGCGCGCATCGGCAGCACCCTGCTCCTCGGAGCGGGTCTGCAGCCACCGCGGAGTACCAGCGTTCTGTGCTGCGTTGGTTTGGCTAGTTGGCATTGTCGGCGACCTCCCGGAAGCGCTCGGCGATTCGTTCTGGGGTGGTATCGGAGATCCAGGCCTCCTGGCCCGACTCGCTACCGGCCAGGAACTTCATGCGCCCCGGAGAGCGCATCATCGAATACAGCTGCAAGTACAAGCGACCGTCCTCGCGCCCCTCCCCCACCGGCGCCTGGTTCCAGGCCGCAATATAGGGGGTGCGTTCCACACCGTCGAAAAAGCGGTCCATTCGCCCCAGCAGATCCAGGTAGAAGCGGGTCAGCTCATCCTTCTCTTCGTCGGATAGCGCCGCGAAGTCCGGCACCGCCCGGTTGGCCATGAGGATGACCTCCACCGGCCACTTGGCTGCAGCCGGCACATAGGCTGTGAAGTGCTCGCCGGCCAAGAGTATGCGGGTGCCGGATTCTTTTTCGGCGGACAAGGTGGCGTCAAAAAGATCCTTACCAGTGCTTTCCCTAAACGCCCGAGCGCGTGCAGCTACCTCGGCGGCGCGCGGCGGGAGGAAAGGATAGGAGTAAATCTGGCCGTGCGGATGCTGCAAGGTCACGCCGATCTCCTTGCCGCGGTTTTCGAAGGGGAACACATAGCGGATGCCTTCGATGGCGGAAAGTTCAGCGGTGCGGTGGGCCCAGGCCTCGACGACGGTGCGGGCGCGCTCGTATGGCAGATCCCTAAACGAGGCGTCCACGTCCGGAGTGAAGCAGACAACCTCGCAGCGGCCGATGGCGGGCCTGCGGGGAAACAGTTCCTGGCCGTCGACGTGGGCGGCGAAATCCTCCGGCACCTCCATGTGCACTGACAGGGAGGGGAAGCGGTTTTCGAAGACCACGACGTCGTAATCGTCGGCGGGTACCTCGGTGGGCAGCTCACCGGGCTTGGTGGGAGCCAGCGGGTTCTCGTTGGCCGGGGGCATGAACGTGCGGTTCATGCGGTGCGCGGCGTAGACATACCACTGGCCGGTCAGGGGGTCCTGGCGCATCTCGGATTCCGTGGTAGCCTGCGGCAGGTCGCGGGAATCGTGCAGCTCGCGCTGCTTCTCGCCACGGACATAAGCCGGCTCGTCGTCGAAGTACAGCAGCTCGCGGCCGTCGGCCAGCGTGGTTCGGGTTACTTTGACATCGTGCTGCACGGCGTAAATCACTTCCTTAAGTAGGGCGCCCAAGGACGCGTGAAGTAAAGCGCCCGCCTCCTTTAGGGAAAAGGGGCGGGCTCTAGCATGTAGTTCTCGAACGTGTGTTACTCAGCTTGAACGTCTTGTGCGGCAGATTCGTCGATCTTGATGGGATCCAGTTTGGTCCACAGCAAGAAGACCGCCGCCACGGCGATCATGGCAAGCCCGCACACCAGGTTATACGTTTCATTCTTCGGCTCGCCGGTGGTCACATCCATACCCGGATCAAGCAGGAAGTAGCTGATCAAGAGCACTAGTCCGTACAGGCCCATGAGGGAACCGATGACGTTGCGGATGTCGAAAGCGCCGGCCATGTGGGAACGCTTGGAAGTCTTAGAGACCTTTGCTTCGGTGTTGTTAGCCATTGTGTCCGTTCACTCCTTTCTGGAATCTTAACTGCGCTTAGGCGAACACGATGTTGAGGACAGTCACCAGAACCAGGCACAGAATGCCCAGCGGGACGGTGCGGCGGTACCACGGCAGGGTGGCCTCTGCGGCGTCCGTGAGGTTCTCCTTCGGGGTGACGGACTTGACGAAGCCCACCAGCTCCTCGTCCGGCTTTGGCTTAGTGACCAAGGAGACCAGAACGGAGACCACAATGTCCGTGACGAAGGCCAGGGAGGCTGCGACGAAGGCCGTGCCCTGTCCCGGCAGGTTGAAGAAGCCAGCGTCGGTGCTGCCGAAGGTCGCTACAACCCAGTAGGCAATCGCGACACCCGTACCGGAAACCAGGCCGACCCAACCTGCGGTGGGCGTCATACGCTTCCAGAACATACCCAAGATGAAGGTGGCGAACAGCGGCGCGTTGAAGAAGCCGAACAGCGTCTGCAGGTAGTCCATGACATTGCCGAAGTTGGAGGCCAACAGGGCGGTGAACACGGCAATGACGGTGGCGCCGACGGTGGCCACGCGGCCGACCTTCAGGTAGTACTCGTCGTCGCGATCCTTAACGATGTAGGACTGCCAGATGTCGAAGGAGAACACGGTGTTGAACGCCGAGATGTTCGCCGCCATACCGGCCATGAACGCAGCCAGGAGACCAGCGATAGCCACGCCCAGCAGGCCGTTCGGCAGCAGATCGCGCATCAGGTACAGGATCGCATCATTCGGTTCCGCCGAACCATCCATGATCGGGGTGACCGTCGCACCGGCGACCATGCCGGGGATGACCACCAGGAAGGGGATGAACATCTTCGGGAATGCACCGATGATCGGGGTCTTACGCGCTGCGGACAGCGAGTCGGCTGCCATGGAGCGCTGCACCTCCACGAAGTTGGTGGTCCAGTAGCCGAAGGACAGCACGAAGCCCAGGCCGAAGACCAAGCCAATCGCCGAGACGATCGGGTTTTCGAAGCCCGAGATCTCGGTGCCCGGCCAGGTGTGGAAGTGCGAGGAATCCGCAACCTTTGCCTGTAGGCCAGACCAACCGCCGACCTGGTGCAGGCCGATCATGGTCAGCGGCAGCAGGGCAGCAATAATCACGAAGAACTGCAGCACCTCGTTGTAGATGGCGGCGGACAGGCCACCGAGGGTGATATAGGACAGCACGATCGCTGCGGCGACAACCAGGGTGACCCACAGCGGCCAGCCCAGCAGGGAGTTAACGACCTTGGCCAGCAGCAGCAGGTTCACGCCGGCGATCAGCAGCTGGGCGACGGCGAAGGAAATGCCGTTGACCAGGTGCGCACCGTTGCCGAAGCGGCGCTGCATGAACTCCGGCACGGAACGCACCTTGGAGCCGTAGTAGAAGGGCATCATCACGATGCCGAGGAAGACCATAGCCGGGATCGCGCCGATCCAGAAGTAGTGCATGGTCTCGAATCCGTACTGCACGCCGTTGGCCGAGTGGCCCACGATTTCTACGGCGCCCAGGTTGGCGGAGATGAAGGCCAGGCCCGTCACCCACGCGGGTAGGGAGCGGCCGGAGAGGAAGAAGTCAATTGAGCTGGACACCTTGGACTTAGCTGCCCAACCGATACCTAGGACGAAAGCGAAGTATAGCGCGACCAGCGCGTAGTCTACCCAGCTCGCGTCCAAACGTAGTCCTTCAGCTGTCATAGCTGCGAACCTCCAGGAACGTCGCGTCCCCGTCCCAGGCACCAATCGTCGTTATTCTCAACTACCAGCGACGAGAACTATTGGATATTTTATACATTCCCGATTCTAACGCCGATAGGGGTGCTAAAGGAAATCTTTTTCACGCGGCGCAAAAGAAATCCCACATTCGAACCTGCGCTCCTCCCCCGCCTGCAGGCGAATGAGGTCTTTACCGGAGCGTAGAGCGTCCGGCGGGCACGTCATCGGCTCGACGGCAAGGGCTCGGCCCACGCCGGGGTAGCCCTCACGGCGAGCCGGGTCGGCGGTGAACACCTGGAACCACTTAAAGCCCTCTCCCACCCATAGGTGCACGCCCTCCCCGTCCGGGTTGAGCAAGCGTGCGTCGGCATAGCCGTCGGCAGCGTCAAAAGCCTTCATTGCCGAGCCAAGGCAGCCGAACGACCTATGGTCCTCCGGCATCGGGCCGAAGCAGTGGTCCAGCCACACCCCGGCCATCCGCTGGCCGGTTTCCAGATCCGGGAGCACCCAGCAAGCCGGAATCTCCGGGCCGGCGGGCAGGTTACGCACCGAGTCCAGCGGCAGGTTGGCATCGGCGGAAAGGTGTAGCACACAATCGTCCAGCGGAGCTCCCAGGGCGCTTAGGTATGGGTGCCATCCCAGTCCGAAGGGGCAGGAAGCATCGCCCGTGTTGCGGACGGCGAAGGTGGCGCGCAGCCCCTCATTCGCGTCGAGAGCCCACGTCACCCGCATGTACAGCGGCCACGGCCACCCCTGGCGCAGGCCAGTAGACAGCTCCAGGGCCACGAAGTCCTCGCCCTGGTCGGCGACGTTCCAGGCCATCTGGCCCACGAATCCGTGGATCGCCGTAGCACGGGCCGGCTCCGTAATGTCCAACCGGTGCAGCACGCCGTCGTGGGCGAAGACCCCGTCGGCGGTGCGGTTCGGCCACGGCGCCAGGACGATGCCGGAGGACAATGGCGGGTAGGCACCCTCTGGGTAGGAAACCGCCAGGGGTTTGCCGGAGTATTCCAGACTGCGCAGTCCACCGCCGAAGGTGGAGATGCTGGCGCGATACTCCCCCGCGGAGAGCTCCACGAAGGGGTGGGAGTGGCGCTTCAGGGTGTCTAGTTCGTCGCTCATTGTTCTACTCACCTGAGTTTTCGGGGGCTGCGCTGCCCTCACCGCCGTTGGCGCCTGCGCTGCCCTCATCCAGCCCCTTGAAGCCGGTGCCCAGCGGCACGCCCACGTTGTCGATCAGGCGCGTGGTCCCCACGCGCGCCGCCACCAGCAGACGCGCCTCGCCGTGCTCCGGGCAGTCGGAAAGGTCCGTACCGCGCAGCTCAAGATAGTCGACGTCCACGCCGGAGGCGGCGTCCAGAATAGATCCGGCGGTCTGCAGAACCGCCGCAGGACCCTGCTCGGCAACGAAGGCACCGGCGGTCAGGGCGGCGGACAGGGTGAGGGCCAGCTCGCGCTCCTCCTCGGACAGGTAAACGTTGCGGGAGGACTTCGCCAGGCCGTCGGCCTCGCGCACGATCGGCACACCGTGGACCTGCACCTCCATGTTCAAGTCCGTAACCATCTGCTGGATCAGCAACAGCTGCTGGTAATCCTTTTCGCCGAAGAAGGCATGGTCGCAATGAGTGATGGTGAAAAGCTTGTTCACGACCGTCAGTACGCCCGCGAAGTGGGTCGGGCGGTGGGCGCCTTCCAGGACGCGGCCGGCCTCGCCCGGGTGGATCGTCGTGCGCGGACCGTTGGGGTACATCTCGCGCGGGCTGGGGGCGAAGACGGCGTCCACGCCCGCGGCCTTCAGCTTTTCCACGTCCGCATCCAGAGTGCGCGGGTAGGCATCCAGATCCTCGCCTTCCGCGAACTGCAGAGGGTTCACGAAGATACTGACCACGACCAGCGCGCCCGGGATCTGCTGCGCAGCCTGCACCAGCGACAGGTGACCTTCGTGCAGCGCGCCCATCGTGGGCACCAGCACCACGGGACGACCCGCTTTACGCATCGCGCGGGTCAGCTGCCCGATCGCCTTGATTTCGGTGAAAACCTCTGCCTGGCCAGGTGTGAACGTCATGGTTCTTACTCTAGATCTAGCAGTCTTTCGACCTCAATAGCCCCTGCCTTTAGCGCGGTGCGGCGGGCCATCGCCGTGTAGGCGGCATCGCTGGACTGGCCGTGGCCGGTGGCTTCTTCGGCCGAGTCTCCTAGCTCCCGCAGCGCGGCCAGGTGGCGCATCACTGCGGCCGCATCGTCCCGAGCAACAGGTCCGGTGAGCCCATCCATACGCTTGTCCAGCGCATTATCCACCGCGGCGTGGGCGATGCGGCGCAACAGCAGGGCACTGTCGGGGCTCTCCCCCGGCGCGTCGACCACGCGGTCCAGGATCTCCTGCGCATCTGTCAGCAAAGTCACCAGGTGGTTCGCCGCATGCGCCATGGCTGCGTGATAGGCCGCCCGGTGGTGTTCCGGGATGGCTACGGGCACTCCGCCCAGGCTGGCCACCAGCGTCTGTGCCACCACGTCACCGACCTCGGAATCGCTGGTCACACCCCATGCGCATCCATCCAGCCGTTCGCTGTCTGCCGGCGTTCCTGTGAAGGTCATCGCTGGGTGCAGCGCCAGTGGTAGCGCGCCGGTATCGGTAATCGGCTGCAGGATATCGCAGCCGAACGCACCGGATACGTGCGCGACGATCTGCCCGTCGCGCGTGTGCTGCGCCACCTTCTCGATCACATCGGGCAGCTTCGGATCCGGCACCGCCAGCACCACCAGCGCGGCCTGTGCGGTGCTGCTCAGGCTGGTCTGTGGGATGTTCGGGATTCTTTTTGACGCCAACTTTTCCGAACGTGCCGAATGCACGTACACGCCATGTACGTGATGGCCGGCGCGTCCGAAGGCCTCTGCAAGGGCCACCCCCACTGCCCCGGCAGAGATAATGCCGACGGACAGGCGCGGTTGTTGGATATCCATTCCCATCATGCGTAGGTGTCTCTGGGTAGTCGCTTTGAAAGAGCTCTTTAGGAAGGGGGTTACTTCTGGAAACGCTTCATCAGCTCGGCGACGGTGAGGCCGTCTTCCTTTTCATCGGCGCGACGGCGACCGTGGGGCGCCTCCGGCTCCCCGGCCTGCGGATCCTGACCCGCTGCCTGGGAAGCCGGGTTGGCGGTGTGGGTGCGGCCGGAGCGCACAGCCTCGGCGCTGGGCATCTGCGCGCGACGCTTCTGGGCGGGGGCAGGCTGAGGGCTCTGAGCTTCTACGCCCTTGGTTTCGGCGTGCTTAGTTCCAGAGTGTTTAGCCTCGTTCATGGCCGTGGTATCCACAACCAGCGGCAGCTGGGAGGTTTCCTCGGAATCCTGGCCACCCCACTTCACCGCGGCGAAAGTGCCGGTGTTGAACTTCGGCTTGCTGCGGTGCTGCCCCTGGCGCGACTGCGCCTGCTGAGCCTGTTGAGCCTGCTGCGCGCGAGCGTTCTGCCCGGCGCGCGCTGCCTCCTGAGTGCGCACACCCTGCTGGCTACCGTGGCCACTGCCCTGCCCCAACTCGTGCACGCGCTCGGCGGTTGCGCGCACGGCGCGCTGCTCGCCTTCGTCGAAGCTCTGGCCGGTCAGCGCCGCCAGCTGCTGGCGCATGTGCGCCAACTCCGCACGTAGCTCGTCCAGGTGCTTATCACGCTGATCCTGCGCCTGCTTCGCCTCGGCAGCGTACTTCGCCTTTGCATCTGCCTCGCGCTTGTCCAGCTGTGCGCGCTCGTGCTCCAGTTGGGACTGGTAGTAGCTCTCCTGGTTCTCCGCCTGCTCGCGTGCGAGCTTCAGCGCATCCGAGTAACGCAGAACCAGCACTACGCCGAAGAACGCCGCCCACAGTGCAGCGATCAGCGCGACCTTCAGCCAGCCATCGGAATCCATGAAGAGCATCAGCACGCTAGCCAAAAGGGCCAGCACCACCAGGCCAAACATCAGGAAGCGGGAGAACCCGGAGGGTTCGTTCGCAGCAACCGGCGAGCCGTTAAAGTCCGCCGCCTGGCCTTCGTATCGATCCTCATACCCCAGGGCATCCATGTCCTGATTCCCATCGAAAGGCTGCGACTGCGGCTGGTGAGACTGCTGTGGCTTAGGAGACTGCTGGAAGCTCATGATCAACACACTACCCAACGTCAAGGCCATTAGCTGTGAATGGCGCATCCGGCGGTGGCGCTTCGCAACTGCGCTCCAGCCAGATTCCCGCCACCACGGCAGCCAAAGACCCCAAAACGCCAGAGATCACGCCCGGCAGATCAGCCTCTGCGGCCATAAGGCGCCCCGCGTTCGGCACGATGTACAACCCCGCCCCGGCGAACAGCCCGAGGAACACCGCACCAGCCCACGCAGTGGCCTGCCCCAACGCCAGCCACTGGGCTATCGTCGTCGGTTGAATCTGCGAGCGATCCATCCCCACCCCGTTGTCGCCAATCCGCTTGCGAATCACCCATCCGGCTACCGCGCACACGATGGCGAACAGCCACAGCAGGACGGAACCGGTGGTCTTGATCGGGGGCATGCTGCCGTAGAAACTCAGCACACTCACCCACCCGATGAGGGCGCACACAACCGCTACCGCAGCGATCGCCGAAATTTTCGTGCGCTTCAGCGGGCCCATTGGTTGCCTTCCTATCCTTCGCCAGCCGGGACGATGGCTTTCCGCTCCGCCGGATCGACCTCGTCCAGCCATTCCATGATGCCTCGCCCGCCCAAGGTACACCAGGGTTCGCGAGCCAACTCCAGGTCGCTCAGGGGCACCAACACAAATGCCCGCTCGTGGGCGTAGGGGTGCGGAATGACCAGCTCAAACCCCCACTTGCCCTGGGATTGGAGGGGCTGGGACTGGGCGTCAAAACCAAAAAGAATATCGACATCGACCGTCCGCGGACCCCACCGGACCTCACGCACCCGACCAGCCACGGCCTCGGCAAATTGGCAGTGGTGCAGCAGCGCCAGTGGATCCAGCGACGTGCGCACGGCCACGACGGAATTGCGGAACTCCTGCTGCTCCACCCCACCCCACGGCGGGGTCGCGAAGATCCGCGACTTCTCCACGATCTCGATGGCCGGGTGCATGGCCAGCAGCTCGTAGGCGCGCTCGATCTGCGCGGTGGGGCTGCCGACGTCGCCCGGCATGTTCGATCCAATCCCGAGGAATACGGTGATCATCGCTTGGACCTCCTGGCTACCACGCGCACGTCGGCGAACGGGTGGGCGATCGGCGCTTCCGGCTTGTGCACTGTCACCTCAACGGCGTAGACCCCGCCGAGCTCTGCGATCTCGTCGGCGATGCGGGAGGCCAGCGTTTCGATCAGGTCGTGGCTCTGTGGCTGGCTCTGCTGGCTCTGCGCACCCTGTGTGCCCTGTGCACCCTTGCCTTCGACGGCGTTGACCGCAATGTCGGCCAACTGCACGTAGTTAATCGTGTCTTCCAGCGCATCGGAATCGGCGGCGGCCCGGAAATCCGTCCACACCACCATGTCTACGATGAACTTCTGGCCTGCGTCTTTCTCCTGCGAAAACACGCCGTGGTGGCCGAATGCCTCCACGCCGATGAGCTCGATGCGGTCAGCCACGTCGTGCCCTCCAATGCTCGTCGATGTCGGGGCCGCGTCCGGTGGCCATTGCGTATGCCACGTCGACGGCAGCCCGTGTCGGAGCTACCTTATGCACCCGCACCGCCCAGGCGCCAACTGCCGCTGCCAGCGCGGAGGTAGCGGCCGTCGCATCGTCCGCCGATTCCGGGGTTCCGGGCTGGCCGTCGCTGGCCGGACGCAGCGCAGTCAGGAAGCGTTTGCGCGACGTGCCGATCAGCACCGGATACCCCATCTGCACCAGCCGTTCGGTCGCACCAAGTAGCTGCCAGTTTTCCTGCGGGGTCTTCGCAAAACCGATGCCGGGGTCTAGGTAGATCTGTTTCTTCTGGACGCCTACCGCCTCCGCCGCCTCGATCCGCTGCTCTAGCCAGCGGATGACGTGGCCGACGATATCCTCGCCGTGGTCGTGATAGCCCTCGGCACCGGCGAAATCGGCTGCGTTTCCCTTGTTCCAGTGCATGAGGATGATCGGCAGACCGGATTCCGCGGCCAACGGCAGCATCCCTGGATCCGCCAGGCCGCCGGAGACGTCGTTGATATAAGAGACGCCCGCTTTCCAGGCCGCCCGTGCCGTTGATGCCCGCATTGTGTCGATGCTGGTGGCGATTCCCCGCCGGGAAAGCTCCTCGATGACGGGGGTGACGCGGGCGGCTTCAACGGCCGGATCCACGCGGGTCGCACCCGGGCGGGTGGATTCCCCGCCGACGTCGATGATGTCCGCACCGTCGGCGATCATGGCCTCCGCGTGGGCCAGCGCGGCTTCGGTGCTGGGGTAGGCTCCGCCGTCAGAGAAGGAATCCTCGGTGACGTTGAGGATGCCCATGACCAGCGTCCGCTGTGGCCCGGTGAACTGCGGCCCGGTGAGCTGTGAGTCCGTCACGGCCGGATCAGCGCCATCGCTTCTGCACGAGAGGCCGAGTTCTTCTGGAAGCCACCGCGTACCGCTGAAGTCACCGTGTTGGCGCCGGGCTTGCGAATGCCCCGCATGGCCATGCACAGGTGCTCGGCTTCCAACACGACAATCACGGCAGAGGGATCCAGCTTCTCCACCAGCGCGTCGGCGACCTGGGAGGTCAGGCGCTCTTGAACCTGCGGGCGCTTCGCCAGCCCGTCGATCAGTCGCGCCAACTTGGACAGGCCGGTGACCTTGCCGGACTCACCGGGGATATAGCCGATGTGCGCTTTGCCGAAGAAGGGCACCAGGTGGTGCTCGCACATGGAGTAGAAGGTGATGTCGCGGACGAGCACCAGCTCCCGGTGATCCTCGCTAAACGTCTTGTTCAGCACTTCGGTGGGGTCCTCGTACAGCCCGGAACAGGTTTCGCGGTAAGCGCGCGCTACGCGAGCCGGAGTTTCCTTCAGCCCCTCGCGGTCGGGGTCCTCTCCGATGGCGAGAAGCAGTTCACGAATGGCCGCCTCTGCCCGCTCCTGGTCGAAGGAACCGGAGTCGAGCGGCTGTTGTGGGTTGTTCACTAAAAGTCTTCCTGCCTGTGCTGGCCGCCCGACTCGTTGTCGCTACGACCGCTCTTGTCTTGCTTCCAGTCTTGCTGCCAGTCCTTCTCCCAGGGGAAGGACTGTTTCGGCATCTCGCCGCGCTCGTAGCGGACCGGTGCTTGCTCTTGCGGAGCCTGCTGATCCTGCTGGCCCTGCTGGCTCTGCTGGCCCTGCGCCTGCTGCTTGGCCTGCTGGTAATCCGGCTTCTCATGATCGGGCAGCTGGAAGCCACGCTCCTCCTCCGGAGGCACCGGGTGCCCCGGCTGTGCCTGCGGATCCGGCTGGCTGTGTCGACCGGTCTGCGGGAACTGCTGCTGTCCCTGCTGCAGGCGCTCGGCCTGGCGCTGCTCGTTCTGCGCCTTGCGCTTTTCCATGCGTGCACGACGAGCGGCGGAGAAGAAGTTGGTCCTCTCCGGCGGCTCCTCGCCGCGCTCGCGGGCCAGCTCCACGGGAGTCTTCACAGGCTCGCGGTGATCGCACGGGCGATCCAGATCCTGCATCGGGAAGATATCCGAAACCTCGCGGGTCTCGATGCCCTCGAAAATAGCCTCCAGATCCGGGCGCCGCAGAGTCTCCTTCTCCAGCAGCTTCGAGGCCAGGGTGTCCAGGTAATCGCGGTTCTCGCGCAATACCTCGTACGCCACCTGCTGGGCCTTGTTCATCAGCATGCGCACCTGATCATCGATCTGGTTCGCAACGTTTTGGGAAGGCTGGTTTCCGCCCTGGCCACCTCGGCCGACGAACGGGTCACCTTCGTCTTGGCCGTACTTCACGGCGCCCACGACGGGGCTCATGCCGTACTCCACCACCATCGCGCGCGCGATGTTCGTGGCCATCTCGATGTCAGCCGAAGCACCCGTGGTCGGGTTGCCGAACACCAGCTCCTCGGCGGCACGGCCACCCATGGCGAACACCAGTCGGGCGAACAGCTCGGAGCGGTTGTACATGCCCTTGTCGTCCTCGGGCGCGGTCATGGCGTGGCCGCCGGTGCGGCCGCGCGCCAGGATCGTCACCTTGTACACACGGTCGATGTCCTTCATCGCCCAGGCAGCCAGCGTGTGGCCACCCTCGTGGTAGGCGGTGACCTTCTTTTCGTGCTCCGAGATGATCTTCGAGCTGCGGCGCGGACCACCCACTACGCGGTCGGTAGCCTCTTCCAGCGCGTCGGCGGTAATCACGTTGCCTTCCACGCGGGCAGTCAGCAGTGCGGCCTCGTTCAGTACGTTCTCCAGGTCCGCGCCGGACATGCCCGCGGTGCGCTTGGCCAGTGACTTCAGGTCCACGTCCTTGGCCAGTGGCTTGTTCTTGGCGTGTACGTTAAGGATCTGCTCGCGGCCTGCCAGATCCGGGTTAGTCACCGGGATCTGACGGTCGAAACGACCCGGGCGCAGCAGCGCCGGATCCAGAATGTCCGGGCGGTTGGTGGCGGCCATGAGGATCACACCGTCACGGTCGCCGAAACCATCCATCTCCACCAACAACTGGTTCAGGGTCTGCTCGCGCTCGTCGTGGCCGCCGCCCATGCCGGCGCCACGCTGGCGACCGACCGCGTCAATCTCGTCAACGAAGATGATGCACGGCGAGTTCTCCTTCGCCTGCTTGAACAGGTCGCGCACACGAGAGGCACCCACGCCGACGAACATCTCCACGAAGTCGGAACCGGAGATCGTGAAGAACGGCACTCCGGCCTCGCCCGCCACGGCGCGGGCCAGCAGAGTCTTACCGGTACCGGGCGGACCGTACAGCAGCACGCCACGCGGAATTTTCGCACCCAGGGCCTCGTAGCGGGTGGGGTCGGTCAGGAAGTCGCGGATCTCATCCAGCTCCTCCACAGCCTCATCCGCACCGGCGACATCGTCGAAGGTGGTATCCGGATTGTCCTTGTTCAGCTGCTTGGCGGTGGACTTGCCAAAGCCGAAGGCGCCCATGCCACTGCCACCCTGCATGCGGGACAACATGAACATCAGCAGGCCGAAGATCAGCAGCATCGGCAGCAGCATCACCAGCAGGCTGCCCAGGAAGCTATCCTCGGTGACCTTTGTGTTGAACTTCTCCGCCTCGGACTTCTTCACCGCGTCGAAGATCTCGGGTGCCGCCCGGCCGGGGTACTTCGCGATGACCTGCTCGATGTCCTTCTTGCCATCGACCTCGATCGAGCGCTTCAGCTTCAGCTGCACTTGTTGCTCACGATCGTTGATCTGAGCTTCCTTGACGTTCTTTTCGTCCAGCTGCTTCATGGCTACCGAGGTCTCGACCTCGTCGTAGCCGCGGGCGTCATCAGTTAAAACACCGAACGCATAGATCGCGATGAGGATCACGGCGACAATACCCGCGATCCTCAGTACCTTCTTCTTGTCCATATTTCCTAGAGTGTTGTTGGTCTCAAATGCCGAGCGGCTCGTGCCTATGGGCTCGTACCTATGGGCAGAGGCTTGTGGGCTGTGTTTTTACTGGTAGACGCTCGGGTGCAGGGTGCCGACGTAGGGCAGGTCGCGGTAGCGCTCCGCAAAGTCCAAACCATAGCCGACGACGAACTCGTTGGGAATATCGAAACCAACGTCGGCCAGGTCGATCTGCACCTTCTGTGCGTCGGGCTTGCGCAGCAGCGTGACGACGGACAGCGACTTCGGGTTGCGGTTGCGCAAGTTCTTCAGCAGCCAGGACAGGGTCAGGCCAGAGTCGATGATGTCCTCGACAATCACAACGTTGCGCCCCTCGATGTCGCGGTCCAGGTCCTTCAGGATGCGCACCACACCGGAAGAGCTGGTGGAGTTGCCGTAGGAGCTCACTGCCATGAACTCGAGTTGCGTAGGAATGTCCAGCGCTCGCGCGAAGTCGGTGATGAAGAACACCGCACCCTTCAACACGCAGATCAGGATGAGGTCGTCCTCTTCGTCACGGAAACGATCGGCGGTCGCCTGCGCCAGCTCCTTAATACGGGCGTGCAGGGTTTCCTCGTCGATGAGGACACTTTCCAAGTCGTCGCCGTAGGGGTTTTCCGGGACATTGAAGTTCTTTTCGCTGTGCATCATCGACCTCGTCTCGTCGTGTTGTTTCGCTGTGGTTTCCGTCGGTTTTCTCCGCCGTTTATGCCTGCCTGGCATTCTAGCGCGCAGCTACTACCTGGGGACAGTCGCTAGCTGCAGATACCCGTCGCGGCGCTGCACCACTAGTCGATGCGTGCGCCGCAGGTCGGTGTTCGCCTGGGCGGTTACCTCGCCAATTGTAGGCGAGCCCTGCGGCCAGGGTACCGCCGCACCTCCCTGTCCTTTCCATGCCACGACCAGCGCGTCTATGGCGTGCAGGTGCGTGCTGGTGAGCGGTCCGGTGCGTTCGGCCAGCCATTGCTTAACGATTCTGCGCCGTAGTGCCGCTGGTTGTTGTTGTAGTTCGGCGCATTTTAATGACGCCCCCTGCTCCGCCACCCGCAGTCCCCGTGCCGCGAGCTCGTCCAGTAGCTCGGCATCTTCCCGCAGCATCCGCGCGGTGCGCGCCATGTTAGAGCCGATATGTTCCCCGAGTTGATCCTGCAGATATGGCAGCACCTGGGTGCGAATGCGGCTGCGGAGGTAAGCATCGCTGGAATTGTGCGGGTCCTCCCACCAGGAAAGCCCCGCGTTGAGGCATTCCGCTTCCGTCTCCGCCCGCGTGCAGCGCAGTAGTGGCCGACCGAGCCAGGCCGCCCCCGCAGCTACGGCGACGTGGTCGGTGTGTACGCCGCGCATCCCGGCGATGGCCTCCGCCCCAGATCCGCGGGTCAGTCCGATGAGTAGCCCTTCGGCATCGTCGTCCGCAGTGTGGGCGACCAACAGGGGGCGCCCGGTGGCAGCGTTGCCCAGGGCGCGGTATCGAGCTTCGCGCGCCGGGCCTTCGCCCGCCCCTGCGACCTCAACCGTACGAACCTCCGCTGTGGCGCCCAACGAGCGTGCGGTGGCCGCAGCTTCCGCCGCCACCTGCACCGAGCCCGCCTGCAGCTGGTGGTCAACCACCACCGCGTGCACGGGTACTCCGCAGCGCAACAGGCCGTGCACCAGCGCCAAGGAGTCGGCGCCACCAGACAGCCCCACTACTGCCCCGGCGCGAACCTGCTCCGCTCGTGACCCGCCTGCTCGTGCCATGTCCGCTTCGCGGTTATCCAGCGCCTGCAGCCAGGATCGGATCTGCGACTGCACACTCATCGGCTGATACTCGGTTGGGTTACTACTCTGCTGGGCTACTACTTTGCGGAGCGCACCGCATCGGCCAGCCGGTCCAGCGCCGGGCGGGCGGCGTCCGGCGAAGAGTCGTTGGACAGGAAGGCGAAAGTGAGGGAACGCCCGGAGGAGGTCATGACGGTGCCCGCCAGAGTATTAACCCCGGACAGGGTGCCCGTCTTGGCGCGCACCCAGCCTGCGGATTGTTCCGCCCCCGAACCGGCGCCGTAGCGCTCCGCCAGAGTTCCCTCCACGCTGGAGACCGGCAGCATGTCCAGCAAAGGCCGCAGCTGCTCATTGGCCAGCAGGGCATCCAGTTCGTGGGCGGTCAGGCGGTTCTTGTCGCTCATACCCGAGTTGTCGAAAAGCACCGCGTCCTCGGTATCGATGCCGTGTTCCTTCAGCACGTCCAGAGTCGCCTTCGTGGCGCCCTCAAAAGTCTGTGGTGCGCCTTTCGCCTTAGCAATCTCCCGGCCAACGGCCTCGGCCAGCATGTTGTCGCTGTGCACCAGCATGTCGCGCAGGCGAACCTTCAGCGGTGCAGACTCGACCTGTGCAATAGGGCTTTGGTTGCTGAGATCTGGCGTCATTTCCGAAGAAACACCGACCTCCGCATCAGCGCCGAGCGCATCGGCTAGGGCACGCCCCACATCCTCGCCAGGGGTGTGGGAGCGGGCAGAATAGGACTCCCCAGAGTTGAGCCGGCCAGAGTCCAACATCACAGCATCGAGGTTCGCGACGTTGCCGCCATCGATATCCGCGCGATCCCACGACTTGTTGAAAAGGTCTTCGGAACGAATGGAGTTGTCCACGACAATCTTGTTGACGGACTGGCCCCCCAGCTCCTTCTTTACGTCCTCGGCCAGCGTGGCGATCGAGGCAGCGTCGTTAAAAAAGCCATTGCCGTCGCGGGAAAGAGTGACATCGCCATCGCTGCGCAGATACAGCGTGCCGGGGTCGGAAGGATCCTGCAGGACCTCGGTCTTCCACGTAGCGGCACCGTCTAGCGCCAGCAGCGCGGCAGCAGCAGTAGCCAGCTTGGTGGCAGAAGCCGGGGTAAGCTTCCGGTTCTCATCCCTGGCCCACAGCACCTCGCCAGTCTTCGCGTCGGTGACAGAGGCAGACAGCATGCCGAGCGCCGGATCCGCAGCGGCTCGGCGCACCGCGGCCTCAACATCGGGCACGTCCCCCTCAGGCGCGTGCATCACCGGGGCGGGCTGCGCGAGCGGGTCTGCGGCCTGCACCTCGTAGCGGCCATTCATCGCCCACACCAAGGCAGCCCCCACCACGGCGGCGACCACGACCACGAAGGCCAGGATGCTCCACAGCCACACTTTCAGGGACTTCTGCTTACTCACTTGCTTCACCCTAGCCGAAAAACGGCGCTCGGTTAGAATGGTGCGCATGAGTAAAAACATCGAAGTAACCATTGAAATCCCGAAGGGCTCCCGCAACAAGTACGAGGTAGACCACGAGTCCGGCAAGGTCTACCTGGACCGCTACCTGTTCACCCCGATGGCTTACCCGGCCGACTACGGCTTCATCGACCACACCCTGGGCGAGGACGGCGACCCGTTGGACGCCTTGGTGATTCTGCCGGAGCCAGTATTCCCCGGCGTGATCGTCAAGGCTCGCCCGGTTGGTGTGTTCAAGATGACCGACGAGGCCGGCGGCGACGACAAGCTGCTGTGCGTACTGGATGACGTTCGCTTCGAGCAGTTCCAGGACATCGAGGACATCGACCAGTTCACCAAGAACGAGATCGAGCACTTCTTCGTCCACTACAAGGATCTGGAGCCGGGCAAGGAAGTTAACGGCTCCGGTTGGGGCAATAAGGCAGAGGCCGAGCGCATCCTGCAGGAAGCCATCGACCGCTACCAGGGCTAGTTAAAGGGCTCTTCAAAGGGCTCTTTGCCGTCGGGCGGCGATCTGGTGCACGATCTCAATAAGCGCCGCCCCGCCCGCGCCCACCGCCAACCCCACGATCATTAGGTGGCGGTTCCCTGGGTACAACATCAACAGTTCGCGTAGCGGCGGCACCAGGAAAATCACCACATATCCGCCCACGCAGCAGGCCAGCAGAAGTACCTTCCACCAGTTCAGCGGCCGCGCCACAATGCCCAGCACCCACAGGCCCATAATGATCAGCGCCAGCAGCACGGCCGTGCCTGCCTGGCGCCTTTGCATCTCCGGCACATCGGCCCCGGGGTAGATGATGATCCACATCGCCACGCAGATTCCACCTATGAGCATGCCGGAGGGCAGCGCCAGGGACAGTACCCGCTTGACGAATCCTTCGCGTGGTCGCTCCGTATTGGGAGCCAGCGACAGCACAAACGCCGGAATACCGATGGTGAACCAGCCAGTGATCGTCACGTGAATCGGCTGGAATGGGAATGCGATACCCAGTACCGCCACCACCAGCGCCAGCACCACCGAGTACACCGTCTTCGTCAGGAACAGGTGTGCCACGCGCTCGATGTTTCCGATTACCCGGCGCCCCTCGGCCACCACTCGCGGCAGGGCGGAGAATTTGTTCGTCAGCAGCACCAGCTGCGCCACGCTGCGCGTCGCCGGCGCACCCGACCCCATGGCCACGCCGATGTCGGCTTTCTTCAGAGCCAGCACGTCGTTCACCCCGTCGCCGGTCATAGCTACCGTGCGGTGTTGTCGGTGCAGGGATTCCACCATCTGTTGTTTTTGCTCCGGACTTACCCGACCGAAGACGTTTGCGCGCTGGATCTCGGCGTCGAAAGCGTCATCGTCCAGATCCTTAAGAGTGCGGGCATCTACCGCCACGAGCTCCTGGTCGGTCGCTTTGCGTGCGACGGCTGCCACGGAATCCGGGTTGTCGCCGGAGATCACCTTGAGGTCGACATGCTGCTTGTCAAAGAATTCGAGAGTCTCGCGAGCATCGGAGCGCAGCTGCTGGCGCAACACCACGAGCACCGTCTCGGCCAGCTGAGGGGCGGAGTCCATACTGAGGCTGTCGGTGTCCGCCCAGCGTTCACCACTGTCGCCGGCGACCTTGCCGAACACGAGAATGCGCAGACCTTCGTCCCCCAACTTCTTGGCTGTATCTGCGACGGGGTCTGCCTCGCGCAAGAGCACATCGGGCGCGCCCATGATCCACGCGGTGGCGTCCGACCTAGAGAACCCGGAGAATTTGTACCTCGAGTTAAACGGGATTTCTTGGCCCTGCCACTTCTCGGGTTCGACGCCCCGCGCTCGCAACCCGGTCACGATCGAGCGAGCGGTGTCATTGAGGTCGTCCTGAGCCTCCAACATAGAGGCGAGGTGGCGGGCCCAGAGTTCCTCCGCGTCGCTGCCATCGGGCCCGACAATGGAGTCCAGCTCCATCTCGTTGGTAGTGAGGGTGCCGGTTTTGTCCGTGCAGACCGTGTTGACGCGGGCCAGCCCCTCGATCGCGACGAGCTCGTTGACCAGGGCTTTGTACTTGCCGAGGCGGATCACACCGGCGGCGAAAGCGATGGAGGTCATGAGCACCAGTCCCTCCGGCACCATCGGAACGATAGCGGCGGCCATGGAAAGGATGGATTCGCGCAGGCCTGTGTCGGAGCGAACCAGTTGAGTCCAAATCGTGAGGATGCCGGTGGGGATCAACAGCCAGGTAATGACCTTGAGGATGCTGTTGATGCCATTCATGAGCACTGAATCGGTAAGCGAAAACTCGCTGGCTTGGGAGGCAAGCCGAGCGGCATAGGCCGCATCACCGACTTTGTCGGCACGGAAGATCGCGGTGCCCTCGTTGACGATGGAGCCCGACAGGATCTCATCACCTTCGCCCTTGCTGATGGCATCGGCCTCGCCGGTGAGCTGCGATTCATCGACGCGTACCGAACCCGATACGACGGTGCCGTCTACCACGACCTCGTCGCCGGAGCGGAGCTTGATGATGTCTCCGAGAACCACCTCGTGCTGCGGAATGGCTTTTTCCTCACCGTCGCGGATGACGGTGGGTTCCGATTCGCCGACAATTCGCAGCTGGTCGAGCGTTTTCTTGGCGCGCAGCTCCTGGATCACACCCACCGCGGAGTTGGCGATGATAAGCAAGCCGAAGGCGGCGTTGATGATCGAGCCGGTGGACAGGACGATCGCGCACAGCACGCCGAGGATGGCATTGACGCGGGTGAAGATGTTGGCGCGCAAGATCTGCGCCACACTCCGGCCGGTCCCCTTACCGTGCGTGTTGACCTGGCCGAGTTTCTTGCGTTCCGCCACCTCGGCGGCTGTAAGGCCCCGCGTGGGGTCGGCGTGCGCCAATTCAACCTCCTTCATGGGCGACCGGCTGCTACAGCCGGATGCTTATCTATTTAACTCCACGTTATTCAACTCCTCGTCTGTGGTTGCCCCCACCTTTACCTACAATGGGGCACCATGAGTGAATTCGAAACAGTACAGCCCACCGACGTTCCTGCTGGCGCGCAGCTGATCGACATCCGCGAAGTGGATGAGTACAACCAGTGGCACGCCGAAGGCGCCGTCAACCTGCCCCTGTCCGAGCTGCAAGCTCGCTACGGCGAGCTGGATCTGAACGAAGACATCTACCTAATTTGCCTGTCCGGCGGCCGCTCTGCGCGTGCCTGCCAGTGGCTGGAGCAGAACGGTATCGACGCAATCAATGTGGCTAACGGCACTTCCGGTTGGCGCGACGCAGGCCTTCCCATCGTGGGGCAACCCCACAATTAGACAACACCCATAGTCGGCGTTATATTGGTGGCATGTCCGAATCTATGCCGCTACCCGCTGACTTGTTGTCTTCGCCCTCATTCCAGCTTGAGCGCCTACGTCGCCGCACCCGCGACTTCGTGGAGACCGCGCTCGCGGAAGAGGGCTTCAACCTGCGCGAATTCTGGGTTCTTGCCTGCCTCGTCGACGGCGACGCAGCAAGCCAGGCCACGCTAGGCGAAATCCTCGGAGTGGACCGCTCCGACATGGTGCGTCTGGTTGATTCCCTGGAAAAGCGCAGCCTCGCTAAGAGGGTCAAGGATCCAAAGGATCGCCGCCGCCAGATCATCTCGGTGACTAAGAAGGGCAATAAGGCCTACAGTAGCCTTGCCCCGCTAGTCGCAGCCGCGGAGGATAAGGCGCTGGACGATTCCACCTCCAAGCAGCTGAAGCACTTGAGCAAGCTGGCCCAGGCCATCATCGCGAGCGAGGAGGCCTAGCCAAAAAGTGCGCATCCCTTCCCGGTACCTCCGTTCCAGTGAGGCACCGGAGCCTCGCACGCTCATCGATATTGTGCGTGCGACGGCTTCGGCATGCCCTGAAGCCCCCGCCATCGACGACGGTAAGGGGGTTATTACCTATTCCGAGCTTCTCGATGAGATCAACGAGACCGCCCAGTGGCTGTACGAGCGCGGCCTCGGGCGCGGCGACCGCATCGGCATTCGCATGCCCAGCGGTGATCGTTCGCTCTACATCGCTATTCTGTCCACCCTCGCCGTCGGTGCTGCCTATGTGCCTGTGGACGCCGACGATCCAGAAGAACGCGCCTCCCTTGTCTTCGGCGAGGCCGGCGTGGCCGCAATTTACGGTGCCGATGGGCTGCGGGTAGTCGACGACAACCTGCAGGCCGGCGCTGGGGCAAGCTCCGACAAGCCTTTCGGCCCCGACCTGGAGACCGACGCGTGGATCATCTTCACCTCGGGTTCCACCGGCAAGCCCAAGGGCGTGGCCGTTACCCACCGCAACGCGGCCGCTTTCGTGGACGCGGAGGCGGAAATGTTCCTGCTGGACGAGCCCCTGGCGCCGGGCGACCGCGTGCTGGCTGGCCTGTCCGTAGCCTTCGACGCTTCCTGCGAGGAAATGTGGCTGGCCTGGCGCCACGGCGCCTGTCTGGTGCCCGCCCCGCGCGCCCTGGTGCGCTCCGGCGTGGACCTGGGCCCCTGGCTGGTTTCCCGCAGCGTGACCGCCGTGTCCACCGTGCCTACCCTGGCCGGACTGTGGCCGGACGAGGCCTTGGATGCCGTGCGCCTGCTGATCTTCGGCGGCGAGGCATGCCCGCCCGAACTGGCCGCCCGTCTGGCCACCGATTCCCGCGAACTGTGGAACACCTACGGTCCGACCGAGGCCACCGTCGTGGCCTGCGGCACCACCATGGATGGGGTGCGCCCGGTTTCCATCGGTACTCCCCTGCGCGGCTGGGATCTGGCAGTCGTCAATGAGAACAACCAGCCGGTGGGCTGGGGCGAGACCGGCGAGCTGATCATCGGTGGCGTCGGCCTGGCCCGCTACCTGGATCCGGAAAAGGACGCAGAAAAGTTCGCGCCCATGCCGGAGCTCGGCTGGGAGCGCGCCTACCGCTCCGGCGACCACGTACGCCTGGAGGAAGATGGCCTGTACTTCGTCGGTCGTATCGACGACCAGGTGAAGATCGGTGGGCGTCGAATAGAACTCGGCGAGGTAGACGCGGCGCTGTCCGCCCTGCCTGGCGTGCGCAGCTCCACCGTCGTGGTGCAGACCACCGGCGGCGGCGACAAGGTGCTGGTGGGGTACGTCTCTACGGAGGGCGACGCCGACAAGTTTGACCAGCAGGAGGCGCTGCAGCGACTACGCGACTCGATGCCCGCAGCAATGGTCCCACGCCTGTGCGCGCTGGACGAGCTGCCGGTAACGACCTCCGGCAAGGTGGACAAGAAGGCCCTGCCGTGGCCGCTACCTTCCAGCGAAACCGCGGACTTTGATAACCCGACCCAGCAGTGGCTGGCGGAACTGTTCGCCGACGCGCTAGGAACGGCTGTGACCAGCCCGGATGCGGACTTCTTCAACCTCGGCGGTACCTCGCTGGGCGCGGCTACCCTGATTAGCCGCGTGCGTCAGGAAGTCCCGACCGTCAGCGTGCGCGATCTTTATGATCACTCGCGTCTGGCCGCTCTGGCCGAGCACATCGATTCGATGCGCGACAAGACCGGCGCCAAGGGCGGCGGCTCGGGCCAGGCCGCGCAGGCCAAGGACGTGAAGCCTGCGAAGCCGGTGGGCATCGGTACCCGCCTTGCGCAGGCCCTGATCCAGGTTCCGGCGCTCACTCTCGCGGGGGCGCAGTGGGTCACGTGGATCCTGGTGTTCAACGCGATTCTGTACCACGGTTCCTCCTGGGCGGGCGACCTGCCGTGGGTCGTTGACGTGCCGTGGGCCGTGGTCATTGCCGCGGTGACTGTCTTCGCCACCCCGCTCGGCCGCCTACCTCTGTCCGCGCTGCTGATCCGCTTGATTACGGCGGGCATCGGCGAGGGCGACTACCGGCGCGGCGGCGCGGTTCACCTACGCATCTGGGCTGCGGAGCGCGTGGCGGATTCCTCCGGCGCACGCGATGTCTCGGGCGCCGCGTGGATCACCACGTACGCCCGCTGGCTGGGCGCGAAGGTCGGCAAGGGCGCGCAGATGCACACCCTGCCGCCGGTCACCGGCCTGCTGACCCTGGGCAAGTACTGCTCCATCGAGCAGGAAGTGGATCTTTCTGGCTACTGGCTGGAGGGCGACGTACTGCACGTCGGCCGCATCGAGATCGGCAAGGACGCCTCCGTCGGCGCCCGCTCCACCCTGTTCCCGGGTGCCCGTATCGGCGCACGCGCTCACATCGAGCCGGGGTCGGCCGTCACGGGAGCCAAGAAGGTCAAGGCTGGCTCCCAATGGGCCGGCTCCCCCGCCGTGAAGGTCGGCAAGGCCCGCAACCGCTTCCCGGAGCAGGCCGCCCCGCGCCGTACCATGTGGTTCTGGCTCTACGCGCTGAGCGCCATCGTGATGTCGTTGCTGCCCCTGGTTGCTTTGTTCGTCGCGGCTGAGTTCGTCCTGTGGCTCGTTCCTTCTGACGCCCCCCTGCTGGCACTTCCCATCGCCGCAGCCGGTGGCCTGGTGGCGTTCGCCACGTACACAGCACTGACGTGGGTGTTCGTGCGCCTGCTGTCGGCAGGCCTGAAGCCGGGCGTGGTGGCCGTGCGCAGCCTCAGTGGCTGGCGTGTGTGGGCGATTGAACGCCTGATGGATAGCGCCCGCACGCAACTGTTCCCGATGTACGCAGCCCAGCTGACCCCGCTATGGTTCCGCAGCCTGGGCGCCAAGGTGGGCAAGGATGCGGAGATCTCGACGGCCGTGATGGTGCCGCGCTTCGCCGAGGTGCGCGAGGGCGCGTTCCTGGCAGACGACACGATGGTCGGTGGCTACGAGCTCGGCGGTGGCGGCTGGATGCTCACCGGTAATACGAAGGTGGGCAAGCGCTCCTTCCTGGGCAACTCCGGCATCGCTGGCCCGGATCGCACGCTGAAGAAGAACTCTCTGGTGGCCGTGCTGTCCTCTACCCCGGAGAAGACGAAGTCCGGCAGTAACTGGCTGGGCTCCCCGCCGGAGCGCCTGCGCCGCGTGGCCGTAGAGGCCAGTGGCGAGTCCCGCACCTACAACCCGGGCTTCGGCCTGAAGGTGGCCCGTGGCTTCGTGGAGACCCTGCGTCTGCTGGCGCCGATGACCTCCGCCGTGATTGCGGCGGGCGTTGTTCTGGCGCTGCAGTGGGTGCTGCTGAACCAGGGCATCTGGCAGACCTTTGTGGTCTCCGGCCTGGTACTGGTCGGCGCGGGCTTCGTGGCCGCGGTGGTGACGGTGCTGATGAAGTGGCTGTGCGTGCAGCGCATCAAGGCCGGCGAGCACGAGCTGTGGTCAGCATTCGTGTGGCTGAACGAGCTGCAGGATCAGTTCGTGGAAACTGTTGCTGGTCCGTGGTTCCTGGCGCACACGATGGGCACTGGCAGCCTGAACATGTTCCTGCGTGCCCTGGGTGCGAAGATCGGCCGGGGCGCCTGGTTGGATTCTTATTGGCTGCCGGAGGCTGATCTGGTCACCATCGGCCGGGGTGCCAGCGTGGGCCCGGGTTGTGTGGTGCAGACTCACTTGTTCCAGGACCGTGTGATGAGTTTGGATACCGTCACCCTGGGTGACGGTGCGACGATGGGACCACACAGCGTGGCTCTGCCCGCCGCAGCGATCGAACAGGCGGCGACGGTCGGCCCGGCGTCCCTAGTTATGCGTGGCGACCACGTGCCCGCCGCCACGCGGTGGCAGGGCAACCCGATCGAGATCGTCGATTAGTCGCCGATCTGGTCGCGGCCGCGCTTAACGATCTTCGGATCCGGCTCGCCGACGACCTCGTGGTCCTTGTCGGCGTACTCGAACTTCGACAGGACATAGCGCATCGCGTTGATGCGGGCGCGCTTCTTGTCGTTGGACTTGATAGTGATCCACGGGGACTCGTTGGTGTCCGTGTAGCGGAACTGCTCCTCCTTGGCGCGGGTGTAGTCATCCCACTTGTCCAGGGAGGCCAGGTCCATCGGAGAAAGCTTCCACTGGCGGACCGGATCCACCTGGCGGATAGCGAAGCGGGTGCGCTGCTCCTTCTGGGTGACGGAGAACCACAGCTTCGTCAGGGAGATGCCGGAGCCCATGATCATGTTCTCCAGCATCGGGACCTCACGCAGGAACTCTGCGTGCTGGTCGTTGGTGCAGAAGCCCATTACGCGCTCCACGCCGGAGCGGTTATACCAGGAGCGGTCGAAGAATACGATCTCGCCGCCGCACGGGAAGTGCTGGACGTAGCGCTGGAAGTACCAGGAGGTCGACTCGCGCTCGGAGGGCTTCTCCAGGGCCACGGTGCGGGCACCACGGGGGTTCAGGTGCTCGTTGAAGCGCTTGATGGTGCCACCCTTACCGGCAGCGTCGCGCCCCTCGAAAATGATGATGTGCTTCTGGCCAGTGTCCTTGGTCCAGTTCTGGAACTTCAGCAGCTCGATCTGCAGGGCACGCTTGGTGGTCTCGTACTCCTCGCGGCTCATGCGCTCGTCGTAGGGGTACTGGTCGCGCCAGGTATCTACCCGGTGGCCGTCGGGAGTGATCAGTACCGGATCGTCTTCGTCCGAATCGTCCACCAAGTAGCCCTCGGTAGCGGCCAGATCAACCATGTGGAATTCTTCATCGGCCATGTGCCTGGGTTCTCCTTCGCCTGAAGCTTTTAGACTCTTATTAACACTATCTATTCTAGTGCGTTCGGTGTTGCCATACAGCGCTGATTGATGTTGCGATACAGCACGGCTGGGTTAAGTAGCAAAAAGTGTGTCCGCTCG
>NZ_KV799256.1:0-1307 GCF_001809885.1 Corynebacterium sp. HMSC058E07 | reverse complement strand
AGCATTAGCTGCAGCTCAGCGCCTCAGCAACTCCGCGATAGGATCGGCTCTTTCAGAACATATTCCTGCCTGGAATTTGGCCGAGTCATTAGGGCTGCTAGCTCTTGCTGTTCGTGAATACTTCACGGGCGCGGTAGTACGGAAACTTACTCGGAAATATGTAAAGGATCTTCGTTCGGATTCTCTGAACACCCAGGAAGTTCTCGGTTGTGGCCGCCTCGCCTATAGTGTGGCGTTTAAAGCTAATGATGACTCTGCAACCACCGCTCCGGTGATCACCCTGCACGTTCAGGAAGATGATCCTCTTTTCACAGCATCTGTGTTGAGGCACATCGTTGACCGGGCACAGGCTTTCGCTAGCGCATGTGGAAGTAGCGTTCATTGCGAGTCGGTATTCCACAACATCATTTTCCACCAGGCGTTCCCTAGCACCGTCCATGAACCGGATGCTGAAGAAACACCAATCATTCTGTACCGAATCCCGCTCAGCGCTGAGCTTCTCCCTGTCCAATCCTTAACGCAGGTGTTGGGTGACAGCGCCGCCCGCACAGCCGATAACGCACTGAGAGAGCCTCCCCAACGGAGTTTGCTAAGTATTCGTCGACTCCCAGATAGCGGAATCATCCGGGTACGCAGCTTCATCCCAGGAACAAGCATCGTCGATCGTGCAATTCACCGCGGCGGCTATCTCGCATCCTCGGAGCTTGTTTCTAAATTGCAACAGGAAAAGGCGATGGCTGATCCTGATTGTCTCGCCGCAGCTGTAACACCGACGCTGATCTGGGAATCTCTCAGCACTTGGAGTCTCGCATCCGACAGCACCGCAGGTTCAGTGTGTTCCGTGCTTAGCGTGCGTGCCAATAGCACCTCCGCTGTGGAAGGTTCCATTCATCAACCACTGCTGACAGTTGAGGTCGATGAGCAGGCGCCACTCGGCACTGTGGCACATGACGTGTGTGATGTTCTCGGTGACCTGGGCATCGATTCCTTTACGGACTTCCCGATTGAGTTACTGTGGCTCGATCCACCGAAAGAGGCCGGCGTCAGCACTTCCTCTCCCAACGCTGCACCCCCACAGGCCACGTCGCTGGAACTCCCCATCTTATGGCCCCGTGCGTTAGGGGCACGATCAATAGCTGTCACAAATCAGGCACTCGCGCTCGCCGCCGTTCGCCGTGCTCTGCGCCACTGTTGCACCAAAGGCCTGTCATGGATCGGGGTAGCTCATGCTAGAAAAACCTCTGCCTGTGGAAGGCATCTGATTAGGGTGGCGGTCGCGTTCGAGTCTGAATACGCAGACAGAGTGG
>NZ_KV799255.1:0-1878 GCF_001809885.1 Corynebacterium sp. HMSC058E07 | reverse complement strand
AGTGGCGTGTCCTGGACCCGAAGCGGGGTGATCTACCCATGGCCAGTGTGAAGCAGCTGTAAGAGGCTGTGGAGGCGCGAACCCACTTAGGTTGAAAACTGAGGGGATGAGCTGTGGGTAGGGGTGAAAGGCCAATCAAACTCCGTGATAGCTGGTTCTCCCCGAAATGCATTTAGGTGCAGCGTCGTGTGTTTCTTGCCGGAGGTAGAGCTACTGGTTGGTTGAGCGGGACTATCATCTTAGCGACGTCAGCCAAACTCCGAATGCCGGTAAGTCAGAGCGCGGCAGTGAGACTGCGGGGGATAAGCTTCGTTAGTCGAGAGGGAAACAGCCCAGATCGCCGGTTAAGGCCCCTAAGAGTGTGCTAAGTGGAAAAGGATGTGGGATCGCGAAGACAGCCAGGAGGTTGGCTTAGAAGCAGCCATCCTTGAAAGAGTGCGTAATAGCTCACTGGTCGAGTGGTTCTGCGCCGACAATGTAGTGGGGCTCAAGTACACCGCCGAAACCGCGGAACTCAATCTTTTGGTTGGGTTGGTAGGGGAGCGTCGTGTGATCGTTGAAGCTGCCGGGTAACCGTGTGGTGGAGGTTATGCGAGTGAGAATGCAGGCATGAGTAGCGAATGATATGTGCGAAACATATCCGCCGGATGACTAAGGGTTCCTGGGTCAAGCTAATCTTCCCAGGGTGAGTCGGGTCCTAAGGCGAGGCCGACAGGCGTAGTCGATGGTTAACGGGTTGATATTCCCGTACCCGTGTGTGTGCGACCAATGGTGAATCAGTGATACTAACCACCCTGAAGGATGCTGCATGCATTTTGTGTGTGTGGTGTGTGGATGCGTGGGACCTGATCTGGTAGTAGCCAAGCGATGGGGTGACGCAGGAAGGTAGCCAAGCCACTGATTGGATTGTGGTGTAAGCGTGTGGCCCGCGGGATAGGTAAATCCGTTCTGCGTTGTGGGTGAGGCGTGATGCGTACCCGTTGTGGGGATGTTGGTGATCCTATGCTGTCGAGAAAAGCCTCTAGTGAGTGCATGTACGGCCCGTACCGTAAACCGACACAGGTGGTCAGGTAGAGAATACTAAGGCGTTCGGGTGAACTGTGGTTAAGGAATTCGGCAAAATGGCCCCGTAACTTCGGGAGAAGGGGTGCCACTGCTGGTGAACGACGTGTTGAGCTGGTGGTGGTCGCAGAGAATAGAGGGAAGCGACTGTTTACTAAAAACACAGGTCCGTGCGAAGACTTTAAGTCGATGTATACGGACTGACGCCTGCCCGGTGCTGGAAGGTTAAGAGGACCTGTTAGACCCTTGGGTCGAAGCGGAGAATTTAAGCCCCAGTAAACGGCGGTGGTAACTATAACCATCCTAAGGTAGCGAAATTCCTTGTCGGGTAAGTTCCGACCTGCACGAATGGCGTAACGACTTCCCTGCTGTCTCAACCACAGGCCCGGTGAAATTGCAGTACGAGTAAAGATGCTCGTTACGCGCGGCAGGACGAAAAGACCCCGGGACCTTCACTATAGCTTGGTATTGGTGTTCGGTTCGGTTTGTGTAGGATAGGTGGGAGACTGTGAAGTGGTCACGCTAGTGGTTGTGGAGTCGTTGGTGAAATACCACTCTGATCGGATTGGGCATCTGAACCTCGGCCCGTGATCCGGGTTAGGGACAGTGCCTGGTGGGTAGTTTAACTGGGGCGGTTGCCTCCCAAAGTGTAACGGAGGCGCCCAAAGGTTCCCTCAGCCTGGTTGGCAATCAGGTGTTGAGTGTAAGTGCACAAGGGAGCTTGACTGTGAGACTGACAGGTCGAGCAGGTACGAAAGTAGGGACTAGTGATCCGGCACCGGCTTGTGGAAGCGGTGTCGCTCAACGGATAAAAGG
>NZ_KV799254.1:0-19195 GCF_001809885.1 Corynebacterium sp. HMSC058E07 | reverse complement strand
ACTACGTGTCCACGATTTGCGGGCAACCCCACCTTGGCGAATAAGCGAATAAGAGTGGGTGAAAGCTTCTTCGCTAGGGTACGCAAAAGACCCTGTATCGAACGCAGTTTTCCTTTACTGCGGATACAGGGCCTTCGCTTTTGAGTTTTCGAAGTTATTCAGTTGTATACCCAGTATTACGCTTGCTGGAGTTCGATTGCAATAGGCTTTGCAATAGATTTTGCAATGGGCTCTGCAATCAGCAGCGCATGAGGCTTACTTCTTTGCAGCCTCGAAGCGCTTAGCAACCTCGTCCCAGTTGAAGACGTTCCAGACAGCCTTGACGTAGTCTGCCTTGACGTTCTTGTACTGCAGGTAGAAGGCGTGCTCCCACATATCCAGCAGCAGCAGCGGGGTCAGGTTGATGGACAGGTTGCCCTGCTGGTCGGTCATCTGCTCGACAACCAGGTTGCCAGCGATGTGGTCGTAGCCCAGAACGGCCCAGCCGGAGCCCTGCAGACCCAGAGCCGCGCCGGAGAAGTGATCCTTGAAAGCCTCGAAGGAACCGAAGTCGCGGTTAATTGCCTCCGCCAGCTCACCGGTCGGCTCGCCGCCACCGTTCGGGGAGAGGTTCTTCCAGAACAGGGAGTGGTTGGTGTGGCCACCCAGGTTAAAAGCCAGATCCTTGGACAGTGCGGTAACTACGCCGGCGATGGAGCCGTCCTTGCGGGCAGCTTCCAGCTTCTCCAGAGCAGCGTTTGCGCCGTTGACGTAGTTCTGGTGGTGCTTGGTGTGGTGCAGCTCCATGATCTCGCCGGAGATGTGGGGCTCCAGTGCGTCGTAAGCGTAGTCCAGCTCGGGAAGTTCGTACTTAGCCATTGTTTTTAAGGTTCCTTTCACACGTCGGATGTGCTTATGACAACAAGTGTGACGCGAAAATATTGTTCCTGCAAGGTTTTTTCTTACGAAAAATTAAGTTATTGACGCCATGTTTCGGAAGTTCAATTATCAGAAAAGTCTGCGGTGAGCGTGACTGGCACCCGGGTTATGCTGGCGTGTGGGCGTCAACTCAATAAGGCAACCTAGAAAGCAACAAACAAGGAAGAAGGCCACCACAGTGACTGCTCCGGAACCAACACCAGTATCCACCAACAACGCCACCACTCCTCCGGCCCCCGGCACCAAGATCGTCCTGATCGGCGCGGGTGATGTCGGCGTAGCTTACGCATACGCCCTGGTTAACCAGGGGCTGACCGACCACCTGGCCATCATCGACCTGGATGAACGCAAGACCTGGGGGCACGTGCAGGACCTCAACCACGCAGTGCCGTGGTCGCACCACAACACCCGCGTCACCGTCGGCACCTACGAGGACTGCCGAGACGCCGCCATGGTCTGCATCTGCGCGGGCGCGGCACAGAAGCCGGGCGAGACCCGCCTGGACCTGGTTGCGAAGAACACCTCCATTTTCAAGAAGATCGTCGGCGACGTAATGGAACACGGCTTCAACGGCATCTTCCTGGTCGCCAGCAACCCGGTGGACATCCTCAGTTACGCAACGTGGAAGTTCTCCGGCATGGATTCCAGCCGCGTGATTGGTTCCGGAACGATCCTGGATACCGCACGTTTCCGTTACTCGCTGGGGCGCTACTTCGACCTGGCGCCGACCTCCGTGCACGCCTATGTCATCGGCGAACACGGTGATACGGAGCTGCCAGTGCTCTCCGCCGGATCCGTAGCGGGCACCTCCATCCACCACCGGCTGGAGATGCTGGGGGAGTCGGCTGGCGAGGACGTCGACGAGATCTTCGTGAAGACCCGCGACGCGGCCTACGAGATCATCCAGGCCAAGGGATCCACCAGCTTCGGCATCGGCATGGGGCTGGCGCGCATCACGCAGGCGGTCTTCAGCAACCAAGATGTTGTGCTGCCGATTTCCACCTTGTTGGAGGGCGAATACGGCTTCGAGGACATTTACATCGGCACCCCCGCCGTGATCAACCGCCAGGGCGTGCGCCACGCGGTGGAGCTGCAGCTGGATGCGGAGGAAAAGAAGAAGTTCGACCACTCCGCCACCGTGCTGCGCAAGGTGATGGCCGAGGCGGGGCTGGTTAAGTAAACAGTAAATGAAACTTGGAGGCGACCGGCCTTTAGCGGATGCCGGTTGCGCCCCGGCGCACTAAGAATGGAGGGTATGAAAATTGTCGCCCACCGTGGAGCCTCCAAGGAGCGCCCTGAACACACCCTGGCAGCCTATGAACTTGCCGAGCAAAGGGGCGCGGATGGCTTCGAGTGCGACATTCGCCTGACCAGGGACGGCGAGCTGGTGTGCATACACGACCGCACCATCGACCGGGTGGCGGTGGAAAAGCCTAAGAAGTCCAGCGGCGTGATCAGCGAAATGACGCTGGCCGAGCTGCGGGAACTCAACGTTGGCACCCCGGAAGAGCCCGCGCAGGTACTTACTCTCCGCGAGCTGTTGGCATTCTTCAACGACGTCAATTCCTCGCGTGTGCCCGCCGAGCCGGGGCATAGCCAGCGGCCGGGAGGTCTGTCCGCGGAGGGCGGCGGGGCGTCCATAAAAAAAGAGATATTTATCGAGACAAAGCACCCGAACCGCTATGGCCCCAAGGTCGAACACGCGCTGCACTACGAGCTACAGCGGGCGCACCTGGCGGACAGTCCGCAGGTGCACCTCATCAGTTTTAGCCCCCAATCTCTGGTGCGTTTCAAGATGATCAACCCGGGGATCCACCGCATTCTGCTGCGCCGTGAGTACCAGCGCATGCTCAACCCTGGCCTGCAGGCGCTGCATGTTGTTGACGCCCACGGGTTGTCCGTCGCCCGCGGTCGGATTCGCCCGGACATTATCGGCCGCTTCGGCGATGGCACCTACATGTGGACCGCGGACAAGGAAGACGAGGTGCGGTGGGCTACACGGCAGGGCGTGACCTGGCTGGCGACGAACTACCCGGGCAGGGCGCGCATGTGGCGCGATAGCGAGAACGGCGTGGATCTCGGAAACAAAGCGAGCGCACCGACAGTGGTTGAAGAAACGGGCGTCACCGCGATCTCCTAGGTATGGCCAGGTACAATAAGGGATCGTGGCTAAGAAGAAAAAGAACCAAGAGAATCTGCCCGAAGGCATGAGCCGCCGTCAGGCGAAGCTGGCTGCCCGAGCTGCCGAGCGTGCCAAACTGCAAAAGGATGCGCGCCCCTTCGATGGCTTCGCCATGGAGGCTGACCTGATCGCCCTACAGGAATTCGTTCCTTCGGCGCACTTCGTCGCTTCGGTCAAGGACGCGGAGCACAAGATCTCCATCGTTACCGTTCTGCCGGGTGCCGTCGCAGCTCTGCGCCGTTCGGAAGAAGACGGTGGGGAGGGCTTCGTAGCGCTGCAGACCCAGCGCCGCGGAGACAACCCGAACCGCGACCTGGCTTACGCCCTGAACTGGGTGAAGCAGGCTCAGCCGGGCGAGTCCCTGGAGGTCGGCCTGTCCGACGGCACCGAGCCCGCCCTAGCGGACATCCTGGATAAGGACGCCCAGGCGGAGATCAACGTTGCACAGGACTTCGACTGGTGGCTGCCAGAGGAGAGTCGTGACAACCCGCAGGTGGCGGCTACTCTGCAGCGCGCCAACGACTCCGTGCTGCCGTCCGAGCGCGTGGAGGCCGACATCAAGGGTGCGGCGTGGTGGATCGACCCGTCCGACAAGGCGCACATCCGCTGGGTTCGCCAGGAGGGTGAAGAGGAGCTGCTGGAGGCTCTGGCCCGACTGCACGGCGCTGGTGAGCTACACCTGGGCGAGGGTTCCAAGTTCGCTGGAGTGTTCCGCACCCACGGCATCCTGGTACCGGTGTGGGATCTGGATCGCACCCGCGAGTCCGCTTCCTGGAAGGAAGGCCTGGAGGCTCTGGACGCGAAGATCGAGGAAGCTCTGGCCAAGGATGCGCCGCTGAGCGCCGATGAACAGAAGGCCAAGCAGACCATCCAGTCCCGCGAGGTCACCATCCGCTAGTAACTAGCGGAGCTCGAGCAATTAGCGGAGCTTTGAGAACAACTCCTCGGCGCCGGCTTCGTCCCACAGTGCGACGTTGCCGGCGTACGTGTCTTGGTAGCCCGCAATCGGCACGGTCTCCTGCTTCGCGCCACCGGCCAGCGCCAGGCCGAGCGAGGCGAGATGCCACACGTGGTCGCCCTCGTTGACCTGCATATTTGAGCTCAACGCATCGGCGACCTTCAGGTTCTTAAATGGGTTCAGCAGGACACCCGGGGACTTGATCTTCTTTGACAACCCCGCCAGGAACTTCCTCTGCCGCTCCACGCGATCCAGGTCGCCGCGAGCAGAGGTGTAGCGGGAGCGGACATAACCCAGCGCGGTCGGGCCGTCGAGCTCCTGACAACCGGCCTGCAACTTGATGCCCGCCATCGGGTCATCCAGCGGTTCATCCAGACACATCTCCACGCCACCGACGGAATCGACGACATTGGCGAAGCCGCCGAAGCCAACCTCTGCGTAGTGATCCAAGTGGATACCCGTCGCCTGCTCCACCGTCCGCTGCAAAAGCGCAGGACCGCCGAGGGAGAATGCCTGGTTCAGCTTATTCTGTCCATGGCCGGGGATATCCACCCAGCTATCGCGGGGCAGGGACAGCATGGTCGCGTCCCCGCCGAAACGTGGGATGTGAACGACCATGATCGTATCGGTGCGCCCCACCGAATCGTCGAGCTCGCCGGCCATGAGCCGGTCGGCGTCCTCCTTGCTGAGGCCTGCGCGGGAATCTGAACCCACCAGCAGCCAATTCGTGCCCTTAGTGCCGCCCAGACGGCCGTCGTAATCCTGCAAAGCATCCGTGCGCTGTAGCTTCGTATCAATCCATACCGTCGCGCCGATGGTGAATGCTAGGACGATCGCGAGCAGTAGGCCGACCGTTTTGAAGAAACCGAAGCGTTTGCGCCGCTTTGGCCGTGGCGCCGTGCGACTGCGGGGGCGCCGCGCCGGGCGGGAGTCACCTCGTCGCCCAGCGCGATCAGGGGAGCTGCCGAACTGCGGATCGCCGAACGTTTGTCCAGGTTGAGCCGCGTGATCCGCTGGCTCCGGCTGTGCCGACGGCGCCTGCCATTGGCTTGCCCGCGGATGGGCTGCCGGGGGAGCCGCCTGCGGTTCTGCGCGGCGGTACTGGGGCTCTGCGCGGCGGTACTGGGGCTCTTCCGGCTGCGCTGGTCGTTCCGGCTGGGCCGACCGCTCTGCTTGCATCGAATCGGACAAGTTGCGCGTTTCGCGACGCGGTGACTGGTTATTGCTAGGGGGGATCACGCCCCCGCCCTTTCGCACAGGTCGCCCATAGCGATCCAGAAGGGGCTTGCCGTGGCGATCCCGGGCAAACTCCGAACCATCGGAATTGCCAGGATTGCGGCCCGAGCCGTAATTGTCGCGAGAATTCATGGGCACAATACTAACCGCAAGCGCCTCGCAGGCTAGGACAACGACAGTCGCTGTGCTGTGCTGTGCTGAATTGCAGCACGCTCGGCGCCAGCAAGCTCGGATCAGTACAGCGCAGCGTAGCCGACGAAGGCAACCGTATCGATCAGGCCGTGGCCGATCACCAAAGGCCAAATCCGCCCGGTTTTCTTGAAATACCACAGGTAAATCAAGTCCATCACGATGTTGCCCACCCCGGCGGAGTAGCCCTGGTACAGGTGATAGCTGCCCCGCAGGATGGCGGTTGCGGCGAAAACCCACGCCCAACTAATACGCAGTTGCCGCAGGCGGGTGCTGAGCCACGCGACGACCACCAGCTCCTCTGCAAAACCGTTGGCCCAGGAGTTCACCACCAACAGCGGGATGCGCCACCAGGTTTCGGCGAGCCCCGTCGGAACCACCTGCTTCGACAGCCCCAGATGCACGGCAGCCGCGTAGAACGCCAGGCCAGGGAGGCCAATGATGGCCGCCAGCCCCGCGCCGTGCAGCCAGTCTCGCGTCCGCAGCCGCCAGTGGCGCACCAGCGCAGGAGTGGGCGCATGCCGCAGCAGAAGGAACATCGCCAGCCCACCCCATGCGACCAGCACTCCGCTGGAAAGCAACTGCAGCGCCGGATCCAGCCAGGCCAGCGTGGACTGTGCTTTGTTGAGCGTTGCCCTTTGTTGGTTGAGGGCTTGTGGGCTGACGCTGGCCTCCACTAGTCGCGCTATGGCGCGCAGCCCGCTGGTACCGAAGGTGATCGTCAGGACGATGAGGATCTCCCAACGCAGCGCGCTGCGGTTGGTTTCGGCGCTCGCGCTGTGTCGGGTGGTTGGGTCGTTCTTAGTGCTCATGGTGGTTGTGGCTATTGTCCGGCTTGGCGCGAAAATCCAGGGCCTCGATATCGCCCGGTACCGCGACGCTGAGGCTTTCGGAGGGGAGGTGCGAGGTGGCGTCCATAAGAAAGTCCGCTAGAGAAAGCAACGTCGCAGCGCTGACTCGATTGCCGACGGCGCCCAGCAGCAGTGCGATGGGCCAGCGGCCGGGGACGCGCTCCGGGGCGACGAGGGGGAGGGTGACGCTGGCCCAGCCCGTGAGGTTCCACAGTGTGCCCCATGGGGTCCAGGCGGTCTGGGCCCAGAAGTTATCAACGGGGGTGAGCTGCGAAAACGCTCCATTGGGAGGGGGTGCGCACGCGAGGGTAGGGGTCGCGATCACGTCGAAGTGTTGCCACGCCCGCTGTGGGTCTAGCCCGACTATTTGTTGTTCTAATTGTTGACGCCGCCATTTCGGCACCTGACGGCCCTCCTCGCGGAGCCACGCGGTGATGGGCGACAGCGTGCCGGGAAGGTCTGCGCAGCGGGAAGCAATGAGTTCGCGGAAGAGCTGGAATGTGGCTGGCGGATACGGGGCGGGAGCCTGCGAGACGGATTCGACCAGTGGGTGCGTGGTAGCCAGCGCGGTAGCGGCGGCTGTGGCGGCGGCGATGTCGGGGGAGACGCGGCTGCGGGTGTGGAAGGGTTTATTGGTGTAGCCAATGCGTAGGGGCTGGGAAGGGTGGCTGAAGTGCAACGTGCCCCGATCTGGTGCAGGTAGGCCATAGGCGCGGGCGGTCGTGGGGATGTCCGCGGCGATGAAACCCTGGGCCACCGGGGTAAACGTGCCGAACTGGTGGTTGTGTGCGGGCTTCAGGGCAGCCAGGCCACAGCAAGCCGCGGGGATGCGGATCGACCCGCCGCCGTCGGTCGCGTGGGCGATGTTCACCAGCCCGCGGGCGACAGCTACTGCCGCTCCGCCCGACGAACCGCCTGCCATCATCTCCGGATGCAGCGGGTTGACGGGGTGGGGCATGCCGACGGGTTCGGTATAGGCCGTGGTGCCGTATTCCGCGGAGGTAGAAGCGCCTACCAGCGTTGCGCCACCCGCTAGCAGGCGGTGCGCAGTCGTATCGTGATAGGCCGCCGTGAAGCTGTGGTGGACGGATCCCATCGTGGTGACTTCGCCCGCGACCTGTTGCAAGTCTTTAATCAGGACCTCTTCGCCGATTAAGGGAAGGTCTGGGTGGTCGGGAAGGTCGGGGTGGCTGCGCAGAAAGTCGTAGCTGTGAGGGTTGTCGTAGACCCGGGTGACCCCCAGCTGGGCATCGCTCAGGCTCGTATCGCGCCGGGCGCGGGCAAGGCGTTCGGCGAAAGAGCTCGCACGGTCAGACTGGGGGTGGTTGGGTGCGGGATTCATTGTTTAACAAGGATATACCCGACGTGATTGGCATTGGGGCTAGCTTGTCTGTGGGTTCCATTAGACTCCGTCTTATGGCTGATTCCACTGAGCAATCCAGCGTGCAGTCCACTGTGCGCGTTGCGTTCCTGGGCCCCGAGGGGACTTTTACCGAACAGGCGCTGAAGCAGTTCAAGGAGATCGGCGCTGTGCCCGCCGGTGCCACCGAGATCCCCGTCGCCTCGCCGCGTGTCGCCCTGGACATGGTGCGCGATGGGGAGGCCGACTTCGCGTGCGTGGCGTTGGAAAACTCCGTCGACGGGCCGGTTTCCCAGACCGAGGACGCACTGACTTACGGCGCGCCGCTACAGATCTACCGTGAGGTTCTGGTGCCCGTGGTGTTCTCCATTCTGGTTCGCCCTGGCACTGCCCTGGAGGATGTGAAGACCCTCACCACCCATCCCGTAGCCGAGGCGCAGGTGCGCAACTGGGTGGAAAAGCACCTGCCGGATGTCTCCTTCGTCCCCGCTGCGAGCAACGCCGCGGCTGCCGCGGCCGTGCAAGCGGGGCAGGCGGATGCCGCCGCAGCCCCGGCACGCGCGGGCGAGATTCACCAATTGGATGCCGTCGCCGAAGGGGTGGCGGATGTCTCCGGCGCCCAGACTCGGTTCATTCTGGTCGGCAAACCCGGGAAACCCACCGAGCGCACGGGCAGTGACCGCAGTGGCATGATCCTCTGGTTGCCGAATGTGCCCTCCAGCCTGCTCGATGCCATCGCGGAGCTATCCACCCGGCAGGTCGATATGGTCCGCATCGGATCGCGGCCCCGCCGCACCGGGGAAAAGGGCGAGGGCGCGGCGAACGGCAACTACGTCTTCCACATCGGTATCGTCGGCCACATTGAAGACGACGCTGTGGCCGAAGCGCTGGCCGGACTATACCGCCGTGCCGAGGACGTGCGCTTCCTAGGAAGTTGGCCGTCCGCGGAGCCGCTGCAGGCTGCGGATTCTCAATCGCCACATCCTTTCCATCGCCATGCGGGCAGTGCCCCGCCGAACTACGCTGAATCCAGTAGGTGGATAGAGGCGCTGAAGCGCGGTGCGAAAGGGTAGCTAGCGAGAATGGGACGATCGACACGGCTTTTCCTGGTCAGGCATGGCCAGACGACCTCTAACGCCATCCACGCCCTGGATACCGCACTGCCGGGGGCTAGCCTGACGGACCTGGGGTGGCAGCAGGCCGCCGAGGCCGGGCAGTGGCTCACCGAGCGCACGCAGCGGCTAAAGATCGTTTCCTCCTTTGCCGCCCGCGCCCAGCAAACCGCGGTGGGCGTGGCCGGTGCTTTCGGCGGCGAGCTGGTTCCTGCGGCCTTCTCTCGCGGTGAGCTTTTAGATGACGCCGCAGCCTGCGACAACGCAACGGATCACACCAAGGCATCGCTCCAGCGACTGCCGCGGGTATCGGAGATCCCCGCCGGGCAGTACGAGATGAAAAACGACGAGGATTCCCACGAGGCCTACCACTCCATTCTGGGTGCCTGGATGCTCGGCAAGGTGGATAAGGCAGTGCCGGGTGGACTGTCCGGCGCGGAGGTTCTGCGCGAATACCTGGCCACGCTGCTCGGCGCCCTGGCGGAGAACCAGGCGGCGAATGCCGCGACAGATGAGGCCGCCGCCGACGTAGCCCTAGTTAGCCACGGCGCGGTGATCCGACTGGTAGCCCGCTTCCTTGGCGGGGTGGATCCGGAATGGGCATTCATGCACTACCTGGCCAATGGCAACGTCATTACACTGCGCGTACCGGACAACATTGGTGAGTTGGCTGATGTTGCTGTGGGCAGGCCTGGGGCGTCCCAAAGTAAGAGCGCCGCAGGAAGCAACGCCGCAGGGGCAACTCAGTCAGGCGTGCTCGATAGCCTGGAGGGGGCGTTCGAGGTGCTGGGGTGGGGTGCGGCCACGCTATAGGTCGGGCTCGGGACGGGCGGGCGCTTAGCCCCAGCCGAGTTCGTGCAGGCGATCGTCGTCGATGCCGAAGTGGTGGCCAAGTTCGTGGATGACGGTGATGGCAACCTGCTCGATTAGTTCCTCTTCGGTGTCGCAGATGTCCTCGAGCGCATGGTGGTAGATCGTGATCTTGTCGGGCAGCGCGCCGGTGTATTCGGAGTCGCGCTCGGTCAGCGCAATGCCCTCGTAGAGCCCCAGGATCTCCGGGCTTTCGGGGTTGTAGTCCTCCGTGACGATGGCGACGTTGTTGACGTTATCCAGCAGCTCGCGGGGGATCCGCCGTAAGCCGAGGTCAACGAGCTCTTCGAAGCGCTCTGGGGAAACGTCGATGGCCATGGGTTATTGCGCTGCTCCGGGGGCGGCGTTCGGGTTGGTTCCGGCGTTAGTTCCAGGCGCGGCGTTCGGGTTGGCCTCAGCATTCGGGCCGGCTTCAGCGCCACGGGCATCGCTCGGCCGCGGGGAGCGGCGCAGCGGATTACGCTTCGGTGGGGTTGCCGGTCGCTTGCCGTCGATCGTGAACTCCTGGCGCACATCACCCTTGATTGTGGCGAATCCACCACCGGGACGGCCGAACGTCAACGCGCAGTTCACGGTACGCGAACCCGCATCCCAGGACTGGCGCTGCAAGGTGTTCCAAAACGGGGTGAGTGTGGAGTTGTACAGGGCATCGTCGCCACCCAAGTAATCCTGGGCGGCCTTCGTGCACACCTTGTTTAAGAACTCGTTCTGGTCCTTGATGCTGGGCCAGGGGCCGGGGAACTTCTCGCCGAGATTCACCACCGAGGTCACCTGCCAGGAGTGCTTTTCCTCGCACGGAACCTCGTTGGTCAGGTCGCCGTCCGCGCGCACGCAGTGATCCTTCTCAAAGTAGCGAGCCTGATCCTGCTCGGCGGCAAAGCCCGTGGTCTCCGTCGTGCGGCCGGTGGAGTCCGGGACCATCACACCGCACAGCATCGTGCGGTCGCCGTCAGCCCAGGCGGACTGTGGCGGCAGGATCGGGGAGATCGAGTAGCGCCCTTCGGGGTCGAGCTTTCCCTCCAGGTACTGCATCGTTGGGCCGTTGCATAGCTCTGCGGTGAGCTCTTCCTGACGCCGCAGGTCCGGCTGCTTCGCGTCTGGGCCGAACTCACTGGTGGGGTACTGGCCGAGATCCTCCCGAGAGCTGACCTCAAAGCGGTGGGGCTGGTCGCAGCTGACGGTGGTGAAGTCCTTGTTCACCCCGTCTGCGCTGGGCTTCCAATTCACGCAATCGCCGTTGCTGGCCTGGGTAAATGTGGAGTTATCTACGTGCTGGCCCTGCTTCTCGTTCATCGGAACCAGTGGCGAGCTGCCCTCGGGAGCTACGAAGGTGAAAGCCGCGGCGCTCACACCGCCGCACAGTGCGGCGAACAGGGCGATGGTGAGGCTCCGCGCTCGGCGGTGGATCTTCGCTTCGCTGAGGGACATGGGGCTCGCTTCGTTATCTAGAGGTTAGTAACTGGGGGCTAGTGTAGTAGGGGATATGGATAAGGGGGAACTGGCCGGACAAGCTGGCGGGGGAACCGGCTAAGCTAAACACCATGATTGATCTGAAGCTTCTGCGCGAAAACCCCGATGTTGCCCGTGAATCCCAGCGCACTCGTGGGGAGGACCCAGCGCTGATCGACCAGCTGCTGGAAGCCGATGCGCAACGCCGCGAGGCCATCAGCGCCGCCGATGCCGCCAGGGCGGAGCAGAAGGCGTTTTCTAAGGAGATGGGGCAGAAGATGCGCTCTGCCTCCGACGACGAAAAGCAGGCGCTGCGTGAAGAGGGCAAGCAGAAGGCCGACTCGGTGAAGAAGCTGGAGGAAGCCCAGGCAAAGGCAGAGCAGGCCGTCAACGACCTGCAGATGCAGATTTCCAACATTGTTCAGGAAGGCGCCCCGGCTGGCGGGGAAGACGACTTCGTCACTCTAGACGTGGTGGGCGAGCCTCCGCAGTTCGACTTCGAGCCGAAGGACCACCTGGAGCTCGGTGAATCGCTGGGCCTGATCGACATGAAGCGCGGCACGAAGGTTTCCGGCGCCCGCTTCTACTTCCTCACCGGCGACGGCGCGCTGCTGCAGCTGGGCATGCTGCAGCTGGCCGCCCAGAAGGCTGTGGAGCACGGTTTCCAGCTGATGATCCCGCCGGTGCTGGTGCGCCCGGAGGTTATGTCCGGCACCGGCTTCCTCGGAGCCCACGCGGACGAGATTTACCGCCTGGAAGAAGATGACATGTACCTGGTCGGCACCTCCGAGGTTGCCCTGGCCGGCTACCACTCTGAGGAAATCATCGACCTTTCTAAGGGACCGCTGCGCTATGCCGGCTGGTCCTCCTGCTTCCGCCGCGAGGCTGGCTCCTACGGCAAGGACACCCGCGGAATCATCCGCGTGCACCAGTTCGACAAGGTGGAGATGTTCGTTTATTGCAAGCCGGAGGAAGCCACCGAGGTCCACCAGGAACTGCTGGCCATGGAGCGCGAGATGCTGTCTGCCATCGAGGTTCCCTACCGCGTGATCGATGTCGCCGGTGGTGACCTGGGATCCTCTGCTGCCCGCAAGTTCGATACGGAGGCTTGGGTTCCGACCCAGCAGACCTACCGCGAACTGACCAGTACCTCGAACTGCACGACATTCCAGGCTCGTCGCCTGAAGACCCGTTACCGCGATGCTGATGGCAAGGCGCAGACCGCCGCCACGCTGAATGGCACGCTGGCAACAACCCGCTGGTTGGTGGCTATTTTGGAGAATCACCAGCAGGCCGACGGCTCCGTTGTGGTGCCAAAGGCGCTGCGTCCTTTCGTTGGTAAAGATATCCTGAAGCCCAACGAATCCGGCGCTTAGTGCGCCCGCAGAATTTCCAGGAGAGGTAACCGCCACCCATGTCGTTGCTCGATAGCTTCAGCTTTCCCGATGGCTACCAGCCCACAACCACCGGCCACAAGGAAGCAAAGGAATTCCCCTATGGCTTCCCGACAATCGGTATTGCCAAGCTATGGTTCCGCGTCATGCAGAACCTGGACTGCGCTATCTACGGTGCGGAGAACATCCCCACCGACGGTTCTGCCATGATCGCCGTCAACCACACGGGCTACTGGGACTTCACCTACGGTGGCATTCCGGCGCACGTGCGCGGCGGCCGACTGGTGCGCTTCATGGCGAAGAAGGAAATCTTCGACGTCAAGGGTGTGGGCGCCCTGATGCGCTCCTACCACCACATTCCGGTTGATCGCGCAGACGGTCAGGCCTCTGTGGACGAGGCCATCAAGAAGCTCCGCGCCGGCGACCTGGTGGGCATTTTCCCCGAGGCCACGATCTCCCGCAGCTTCGAGATCAAGGAGTTCCGCCAGGGTGCGGCTCGCATTGCCTACGAGGCAGGGGCGCCGCTGATCCCGCTGACCATCTGGGGCTCCCAGCGCGTCTGGACGAAGGGCCGTAAGCCGATCTGGAAGCCGAAGAAGACCGAGCTAGTCATCACCGTCGGCGCGCCGATCGAGGTCACCGAGGATGCGGAGGCGACCACGGAGCGCCTGCACCAGACCATGGTCGAGCAGCTGGACCTCACCCGCGAGCGCTGGGTGGAGCGTTTCGGCCCCATGCCCAAGGGCGAATTCTGGGTGCCCGCGGCGCTCGGCGGCACTGCTCCGACGCTGGAGGATGCCACCGTCCAGGACCGCGCCGACGCTGCAGCGCGCAAGGAGAAGCGCGCTAAGGACAAGGCCGAAGCCGAACTCCGCACTGCCACCGAGGCTCGCGAGCGCGCAGAAGCCACCGGCATCAACAAGCTGCTGGTGCCCCTGCGCCAGCGCATTAACCACTTGCGCAAAAAGTAGGTCATAGGCGATGCAGGATTCCCCGTTGCTGGTTGTCAGCGACGTCGACGGCACCCTGCTAAACAGCAGGGAGCGCGTTTCGCAGCGCATGCGCCGGGCAGTTAGCTCGATGCTGCGCCAAGGCACTGTGTTTACGATCGCCACCGGCCGACCGCCGCGCTGGCTGATGCCCGTCTTTGAGCAGCTGCCCGTCCGCCCCGTCTGTGCCTGCGCCAACGGCGCCATTATTTATGACGCCAACCGGGATCAGATCCTGCACGCCGCCACCCTCGCGCCCGGTCCGATCCGCGCTCTGATTGACCAGCTCAGTGAATCAGTTCCCGGCGTGGGCTTCGCGGTCGAGCGCGCCGGAACCAGCGCTTTCGATCGTGCCGACGAGCTGTTTTCCGTTTCCCCCGGCTACGACCACGCCTGGGATTCCACCGAGCACGCCGTCCAGACCATCGACGAGCTCACCGCTACACCCGTGGTGAAGCTGCTGGTTCGCGACCCTCACCGAACCTCGGCTGAGTTGTACGCCGCGGTGCGCCCTTTTATTGACGCCACCCAGGCGAAAGCCACCTACAGCTACGAAGGGGGACTCGTCGAGATCGCGGCGGCGGGGATCTCCAAGCGCTCCGCGCTGGAATGGATTGCCGCGCAGATAGGTGTGGATGCAACCCAGACCGTGGCCTTCGGGGACATGCCAAACGATACGGAGATGCTCACGTGGGCGGGGCTCGGCGTGGCGATGGGCAACGCAGAGGAGTCCTTGAAGGGCATTGCCGACGAGGTCACCCTGACGAATGACGAGGACGGCGTGGCCGCCGTCCTCGAACGGTGGTTTTAAGTAGTCTCATGTCCAAGCTGAGCGAGAACGTCCGCCGGAAAGTAGCCCAACTGCAGGTGCGCCACGAGGGCTTGAAGAAGAAAAGCTATGGCTTCCTGGTCCGTCCGTTGACGTTGTTGGCGGGCTGGTTGTTCGTGGTTGGCGGCATCCTCATCATCCCCACGCCGGGACCGGGATGGTTCCTGCTCTTCTTCGGCATCGGAGTGCTCTCCTTTGAACTGACGTGGCCCAACCGGCTGCTGGACTACGGCCTGCGGCAATACGACCGCGCCGAGGAGTATTGGAAGCGTCAAGGCACAGCCATGAAATCCCTGATCATCGTGGTCTTCTTGGTCGGATGTGCCATCGTCTTCAGTGGCATTTTCTGGGTGATGTGGAACACGGGCATGCTGGGCTTTACGAAAACCTGGTTAGAGCCATGGGTGGATAAGCTTCCGGACTGGATCGGGCTTAAATAACCGCTTGCCTGAGAACGCCTGGCGCAGTGGCACACCGAGGTGGCGTCATGCCCAAGAAACAACGAGTGAGCGCGGTACCCTGGCAGGCATGACACAGCAGACACGCAATGAACAGAACTACGACCTCATCGTTGTCGGCAGCGGCTTCTTCGGCCTGACCGTGGCCGAGCGCGCAGCCACCCAAGCTGGCAAGAACGTGCTGGTGGTGGAGAAGCGTTCCCACATCGGCGGCAACGCATACTCCGAGGCTGAGCCGGAGACGGGCATCGAGGTCCACAAGTACGGCGCGCACCTGTTCCACACCTCCAACAAGCGCGTGTGGGACTACGTCAACCAGTTCACCGACTTCACCGACTACCAGCACCGCGTGTTTGCCATGCACAAGGGTACGGCCTACCAGTTCCCGATGGGCCTGGGCCTGATCAACCAGTTCTTCGGCAAGTACTACAGCCCGGACGAAGCCCGCCAGCTGATTAAGGACCAGACCGACGGGCTGAACCCCGAGGACGCGAAGAACCTCGAGGAAAAGGGCATCGCCCTGATCGGCCGCCCGCTGTACGAAGCCTTCGTGCGCGACTACACCGCTAAGCAGTGGCAGACCGATCCGAAGGAGCTGCCGGCCTCCAACATCTCCCGCCTGCCGGTGCGCTACACCTTCAACAACCGCTACTTCAACGACACCTACGAGGGCCTGCCGGTGGAGGGCTACACCGCGTGGCTGGAGAACATGGCTGCCGACGAGAAGATTGAGGTGCGCCTGGATACCGACTGGTTCGAGATCCGCGACGAGATCCGCGCGGCCAACCCGGATGCGCCCGTTGTCTACACCGGTCCGCTGGACCGCTACTTTGATTACGCCGAAGGCCAACTGGGCTGGCGCACCCTCGACTTCGAGACCGAGGTACTGAACACCGGCGACTTCCAGGGCACCCCGGTGATGAACTACAACGATGCCGAGTTCCCGTACACCCGCATCCATGAGTTCCGCCACTTCCACCCGGAGCGGGGCGACAAGTACCCGAAGGACAAGACGGTCATCATGAAGGAGTTCTCCCGCTTCGCGGAGGAGGGCGACGAGCCGTACTACCCGATCAACACTCCGGAGGACCGCGAGAAGCTGGAGGCCTACCGCAAGCTGGCCGCGGCGGAGGCTGCGGAGAACAAGGTGCTGTTCGGCGGGCGCCTGGGCACCTACCAGTACCTGGACATGCACATGGCCATCGGTGCGGCGCTGTCGATGTACGACAACAAGCTGGCGCCGTACTTTGAGTCGGGCGAGCCGCTGGAGCAGGGGCGCGGACACTAGGGGCCGGGTTTCGGGGCGTTCCTACTCCGGCCAGATGGAGAACTGCTCCATTGCTTCGGCCGCGTGATGGGAGCGCAGGTACTCGCGCATATACGGCAATTCGTAATCGACGAACCCGTGGGCCGTTGGGCGGATCATTTCTGCATCGATGAGGCGTTTGCGGTAATTCCCCGCGTATTGCGCGTCTACGCCCATGCGTGTTGCGATGTCCGACATACGCGAGGGGCCATCGTCGGTCGACATTGCGATGAGAAAAGTCCGGTCAACCTCAGACAGATCCGTAATCGATGGTTCATGCACGAGCTGTCCAAGTTTTCTCCGGGCATCTCCAATTCCACGAGATACTGCTTCTTCGTCGATCGCGTTGCCGGTGTAGTTGCGGAAGGCGTGTTGCCCGACTAGCTGGATCATGAAGGGGTAGCCGCCGGTCGCCTTGGTCGCGTTGTCGAGTGCCTGCGGGGTCCAAGAGATCCCGACCTGTTCGGTGGTCTTGTCAAGCGCAGTGCGCACTTCTTCAATCGGCACCATTCCGGTTTCAATTTTGTTTGCCCGACGCAAAAAGGTTACTGGGTTGCGACCTTCGTCAGCTGCGAGAAGTGGTTTCACAGCGCCGGGAATGCCAGCCATAGCAATCGCAATCTCACGGTTCTCGCGGACGAGATGTTGAATTGTTGTTCCAAATTCGATGATTTCGTCCATGTGGGCGTAGTGCAGCTCGTCCAAGGTGATCAGCAAGCCGACTGGCTCTTGACCGAGTCGAGTATCAAGCTCAGCCTGGCGGTCGAAAAGCTCTTCAAGTACTGACCTCAACGTCGGTGTGGGTGAAAAAGAGGGAATGGCTTCGGTGTCGAAGCCGAGGTAAGGGAGCTTGATGCCCGATAGGCGTTGTTTAGGCTCGTCGGAAAGATCCTGCAGCAAGCTAAAGGCGCGGTCGCGGATGCGGTCGTTGAAACCACGGGTCGTGGTTTCGGATATGACGTACCACGAGTGGGTTTTCGCGACCGCTTCGAATTCATTTAACAAAACAGTCTTGCCGATACCCCTAGGGCCGGTAATTATGGAGATACGTTCATGGCTCCCAGGGCCATCTTGGATGGCGGCATCGAAGTCACGGAGGTATTCATCGCGTCCGGCGAGAACCAGTGGCGTCTTCCCAACTGTCGCAGTGAAGGGGTTTCTAGGTCGAGCTGGAATGGACGGCATCTTGCCTCCTTACTATCTCTTACTATCTTTACTATTTTTACTATCTTTACTATTTTGTCGCTAGTGCCTGGCTAAATCAGCCAAAGGAGGCTGCACTAATATTTCACGGGTGTCGCGTGAGAAAACCCAAACAAAGGCAACCCAGCAAGAGCCATCGTCGCGGGGCGTGAGCAAGTTCCTCGCCCTACCAGCGGCGCCGGTCCTCTTGGTCCTCGTCGGGTCCCTGGGTACCCAAGCTGCGGCGGTACTGGTCACAGACATGCTTACTACGGTTGGCGCGCCGGGCGTATCGGGTCTGCGCATGACCGCCGCCGCCATCATCATGGTGGTTGTCTTCCGCCCGAAACTGTCTGGCATGACGCGCGCCCGTGCCCTCAACATCGTGGTCTACGGCATCGCCATGGGCATGATGAACATGATGGTTTACGCAGCCATCGCCCGCCTGCCCCAGGGGGTTGCCTTCACTATTGACTTCCTTGGCCCCAGCGTCGTGTCTTTTCTGGGGCTGACGATGTGGCGCTCCCGCCTATGGGCCATTGCCGCGTTCGTTGGCGTTGCACTTATCGCGCAGCCCTCCAATGACCTGGACATTGTCGGTATTGGATTCGGTGCGGTCGGCGCGATCTTCTTTGGCGCATACACATTGTTTGCAGCCCGTGTTGGGAAGACCGAGGGTGGTGGCATGCCGGATCTGGCGCTGTCTGTGGTCGTCGCTGCACTTGTGCTCTCGCCGTTTTCCATCTCCGCCGTTCCGCACGTTAACGGTTCGATGTGGGGCATCATCGTCATTTCTGGCTTCATCGGCGCCGTTGTGCCCTATGTGGTGGATACCATCGCCGCCGGAATTGTCTCGGCGGCGATTGTCGGCACGCTCTTTGCGCTAGATCCGGTGATCGGAGCGATACTGGGCTGGGCTTTTTCCGGAGATCAGCTGACGTGGTCAATGGCGGTGGGCATTGTGCTGATTGCGATGGCCGGCGCGATTATTACGTGGCGCGGGGCGCGTGAATCGCGGGAGCTGGTGCCGTCCCCGTTTTCAGAGGACTAGATCGAATCCAGTCTGCCTCCGCCGGGTTCTTTCACGTCTTCACCAACTTCTATAGACGTATGCTTTTGTCGGTGAGTTTGTCATTCTTGCACTAGGCGGGAAGAGAAGCATAACACCTAGCTTCCCACTTAACATCCCACAGTGTTATGTTAGGTGTGAAGTTGAGTGGGAAGTTGATTAGGTGGATCCGCTATGGACGACAGTTCGTTGAAGGAAATCGTCGCGAATCTTCGGTTAGTAGGTTCAGACACTCAGGCTGTTGAAGTTAAGAGCAACGTCGGCAAGAATATTCGTGAAACTCTGAGCGCCTTTGCTAATGCTGGTGGCGGTCTCATTATTGTCGGGCTTGACGAAAGTGCTGGATTTGCTCCAGTAGACAAATTCGATGCTCTCAAGGCGCAAGATGCGCTAGAGACGCGCTGTAGACAAGTGACACCACCGGTGCGACCACAAATTTCGGTGCTTCCTTTTGAAGGAGGCCGTATCGTCGTGGCGGAAATGGAGGAATTCAGCCCCTTCGACAAACCTTGCTATGTAACGGATCAAGGCCGATACGGGGGAAGCTACATTCGTACAGGGGAAGGGGATACCAAGCTTTCGAGCTACGAAATCGACAAGCTTATCGAAGAGCATACTCAACCAAAATGGGACGAAAGTCCAGTTCCAGAGGCCACTGTCGAGGATCTAGCACCAGAGGTGCTCGAGGAGTATCTGCAAGCACAGAAACGGCAACGTCCAAGGACTTTCAAAGATGGTCGTGAAGTAGCGCTAAGAAGGCTACGAATTACTAAGGATGGGGGTGCGACTTTGGCTGCCTTGCTGGTCATGGGGGTCAAGTCCGGTGTAGTGGTGTAGCCGTTT
>NZ_KV799253.1:0-767 GCF_001809885.1 Corynebacterium sp. HMSC058E07 | reverse complement strand
TGAACTAGCCCCCGAAAGTTGGACTGGTTTAATTCTAGGCGGTGAGGGGTTCAAGGGTCTGATTCCGATATTGCATCGGGGTCAGGCCCTTTAGTCGTTGTTGGATGCGTTCGGTGTTGTACCACCTGATGTACTCGTCGATCGCTTGATTGAACTCTGCGACCGTGTCGAAGACTTCACCGTGGTACATCTCTGTCTTCAAGTGTCCAAAGAAGTTCTCCATGACCGCGTTGTCGTAGCAGTTGGCTTTACGCGACATCGACTGCACACCACCGTTGTCGCCGATCAGGTCACGCCAGGAGGCATGCTGGTACTGGAAACCTTGATCTGTGTGCATCATCCACCCGGGTTCAGGCGCACACGCCGCGATCGCCTTGGACAAAGAATCGGCGGTAAACGCTGTCGACGGCGATGTAGCCACGCTGTGAGCGACGATGGAGCGGTCGAACAAGTCCATCACTGGTGACAAATACACCTTGCGGCCTGCAACCCTGAACTCGGTGACGTCGCTGACAAAGACGGTGTTTGGCTGATCCGGGGTGAACTTGCGGTCGAGTGTGTTGTCAGCGATGTGGCTGATCGCCCCGCTGTAGGAAACATAGGGCCTGCGTTGGCGGATCTTGGCTCGAAGCCCCATCTCGCACATGAGTTTGTACACGAGTTTGTGGTTGACCACCCAGCCCTGGTTACGCAGGTCCAGCAGCCCCCGCCGGTAGCCATAGCGATGCTTGTTACGTTCAAAACTTGCCCGGATCGCGTCTTTGAGC
>NZ_KV799252.1:18570-50204 GCF_001809885.1 Corynebacterium sp. HMSC058E07 | reverse complement strand
GTCACTGTTACGGTGAAGCCTGCCAACGAGATCTACGATCCCTCCTTCGAGGACGTGTCCGTGAAGCAGGGCGAGACCGTCACTTCTAAGGTTCCGGGTGATACCGGCGCGGGTGCGAAATTCACCGCTGGTGAGGGCGCGCCTGAGTGGGCTACCGTCAACCCTGACGGCACCGTGACCCTGAAGCCGAGCAAGGACGTGAAGCCGGGCAACTACACCATCCCGGTTGTCGTGACCTACCCGGATGGATCGACTTCCACCGTGGAACTCAAGGTGAACGTGGAGCGTAAGGGTGGCCTGTTAGGTAGCTCCGGCTCCAGCGATGGCTCCAGTGGTTCCCTGTCCGGCTCTCTGACCGGTTCCCTTGGCTCCAGCCACGGATCCCTGGTCGGTTCCAGCCCGCTGGGCTACTTCTTCGCGGCTCTGTTCGGAGTGATTGCGATTGGCGCTGGCTTGACCTGCCTGTACAACTGGGCCCGCGCCCACGGCTACGTTCGCTAATTGCGGGCGAGCTTAGTTTCGCACGAACTGCCCGTCCCGCAGGTGGCGGTAAAACGTCACCGACTTCAGCGGGCGGGGATGGCGCACCCCATCGCGGGTGACTACCAGATCCACCCCTCCGGCCTGTAAGGCCCGCCCCCGCAGCACCGTCGGCGAGACGGTGCTGCGGGGCTTTTTCGTGCGCCCGAACCAGCCCTTCCGCGGCAACGGTGGGCGCTGCACCGCAGCCAACCCCGGAGCATCCGGGGTGGGGACCAGGCGCACGCCGTTGTTGAAGTCGCTGGTTCCAGCTTTGTTCTGCTCGTACAGAACCTCGGAATCGACAATCACTTCGCCGATCATCTCGGCTTCCTTTTCAGCTTTGCCAGTAGAGTCAACCGGACCGGTCACCTCCGCGACCCCCAACGTCACCACTCCGTGGTCGTCGCGGATCACCGGAGTTGGCACAGCCGGGGAGGCGAGCGCGAAGGTGAGGTGCTGGGCAGGGGAGAAGGTGGCGTCCAGACCCCAAGAAAGAGCGACCGACGAAGCGCCGGAAGGGATAAACCCAACCTCGACCCAGAGGGCATCAATACGCATCAACTTAGAGACCACGGCGGCCACCGCGGCATCGCTGCCATGCACGATCACGCGCACACGCTCGCTGACCTGGTGCGGGTCCGGTTGTGGGGCGCCCAAGTGGGGAGCGTCGGGGCGCTGCATCAACTCGTCCAACGACGGGGTAGAGCCCACCACGAAGCGCTCCAGATCGTCCAAGAAGCGCAGCTCCTTGCGGGTGGGGACGGCGGAAAGATCGAGGCACTCCACGGCCTCGCCCGGCAACACGGGATCGCGCAGCCGATCGCTGGCGGGAATATCGCAACGCAACAAGAACAACATAGAAACCCACCATAGCGAGTGCCACAACCCCCGGCGACGTACTAGAATAGTTAAACGTCTTAGTGCCCCGCCCGATCAATGACAGCCTGTGAAGATGTGTCGCGTGGGGCTACAACCACGAGTACATCAGTACAAAAGCAGAGGACGTGTTTTAGGTTTCATGGCAGCGATCATTGTCGTGGGTGCCCAGTGGGGCGACGAAGGTAAGGGCAAAGCTACCGACATTCTAGGTGGAAAGGTCGACTACGTAGTTAAGCCCAACGGTGGCAATAATGCGGGCCATACCGTCGTCGTCGGCGGCGAAAAGTACGAGCTCAAGCTGCTGCCCGCAGGTGTTCTGTCCGAGAATGCTACGCCCATCATCGGCAACGGTTGCGTGGTGAACCTGGAGGCGCTGTTCGAGGAGATCGACGGGTTGGAAGCTCGCGGAGCAAACGCCTCCCGCCTGCGCGTGTCCGCCAACGCACAGCTGGTGGCGCCCTACCACGTGGCGATCGACCGCGTGGCAGAGCGCTTCCTAGGCAAGCGCGCCATCGGCACCACTGGCCGCGGCATCGGTCCGACGTACGCCGACAAGGTCTCCCGTGTGGGCATCCGCGCCCAGGACCTGCTGGACGAATCCATCCTGCGCCAGAAGATCGAATCGGCGCTGGATCAGAAAAACCAGATCCTGGTGAAGATCTACAACCGCCGCGCCGTTGACGTGGACGAGGTTGTGGACTACTTCCTGTCCTACGCCGATCGCCTCAAGCCGATGTTGATCGATGCGACGACGGAGCTGAATAAGGCTCTGGACGCCGGTAAGTCTGTGCTGATGGAAGGCGGCCAGGCGACGATGCTAGACGTGGACCACGGCACGTATCCCTTTGTGACTTCCTCTAACCCCACCACCGGCGGCGCGTGCGTGGGCACCGGCATTGGGCCGACGCGCATCACGGCATCACTGGGCATCATTAAGGCCTACACCACCCGCGTGGGTGCCGGTCCGTTCCCGACCGAGCTGTTCGACAAGTGGGGCGAGTTCCTGCAGACCACCGGCGGCGAGGTCGGTGTGAACACCGGACGCAAGCGCCGCTGTGGCTGGTACGACTCCGTGATTGCCCGCTACGCCTCCCGCGTGAACGGCTTTACCGACTACTTCCTGACGAAGCTGGACGTGCTAACCGGAATCGGCGAGATCCCGATCTGCGTGGCCTACGACGTCGACGGTGTGCGCCACGACGAAATGCCGATGACGCAGACCGAGTTCCACCACGCCACCCCGATCTACGAGACCATGCCCGCGTGGGACGAGGACATCACGGACTGCAAGACCTTCGAAGAGCTGCCGCAGAAGGCGCAGGACTACGTCAAGCGCCTGGAGGAGCTGTCCGGCTGCCGGATCTCCTACATCGGCGTAGGCCCGGGCCGCGACCAGACGATCGTCATCAACGACGTCGCGGAGGGCTAGGCCTAGCGCCGCTAGAAATCCCAGTCGTCCTCCTCCGTCGACTCCGCCCGCCCGATCACGTAGGAGGACCCGGAGCCGCTAAAGAAATCGTGTGTTTCGTTGGAATCCGGCGCCAGGGCGGCGATGATTTCCGGCTCCGTTTTCGCTGCTTCGTCTTCGTACTGCGGCGGATACCCCAGATTCATTAGCGCCTTATCCGCGTTGTAATGCACGAACGCCATCACGCCGTCGATCAGCGATTTCTCGCCGGGTAGGGTTCCGCCGTACAGGTCTCCGGAATACTCCTTCTCCAGCTCTAGCAGCTCCTCCACTAGCGCGAACGTGAACTCCTCGAGCTCTGCCGTGCGCTCCGGGTGGGCCTCCAGCCCCCGCTGGAACTTGTATCCCGAGTAGTACCCGTGGACGGCCTTGTCCCGCAGGATCAGTCGGATCATGTCGGCTGTATTCATCAGCGTGCCACGGCAGCTAAACCACAACGGCAGGTAAAACCCGGCGTACAGCAGCAGGGAGGACAGCAGTGTGGCCGCGACCTTCCGTTTGAGCGGATCATCCCCGTAGTAGTGCTGCATCACCGCCGTCGCTCGGCGCTGCAGTGCGGGGTTCTCAACAGCCCAGGTGTATGCGGCGTTGATCTCCTCGCTGCTGCACATTGTGCTGAACACACTGCTGTAGCTGCGCGCGTGAACGGCCTGCATAAAGGCGATGTTGGCGTAGACCGCTTGTTCGTGTTCGGTGCGGGCATCCGGGATCTGGCTGATCTCGCCAACGGTCGCCTGCACAGTATCCAGCAGTGTGAGCCCGGTGAATACCTTGGTGGTCAGCTCGCGTTCTGCGTCCGTCAGTGCGTTCCAGGTCGGCAGGTCGTTGGACAGCGGTACTTTTTCCGGCAGCCAGAAGTTGCTGGTCAGCCGCTGCCAGATCTCCAGATCCTTTTGGTCGTCCAGCCGGTTCCAATTCACCGGCCGCAGTGGCCGGGCGGGGTCGTGTGGCCATTGGGGTGGGGTTTGGGAGCGCGTGAGGTAGCTCATTGTTTCCTTTCTGATTCTTCTCGATCGTGTCTTCTTGCTCGTGTTCTCTTGCTCTGTCTTATGGACGCCACATCTCCCCGCCAGTCCGATTCCAGAACTCCCGGATGCCTTCCCGAACACGGGCAACATCGCGGGCTGTGCCGAGTAGCTCAAAGCGATAGAGCTCCGGCACCCGGCACTTGGCGGCGATGGTTGGTCCGGCGCAGCAGTAGGCTGTGCCGAAGTTCCTGTTTCCGCTGGTGATCACACCCCTGATGAGGGAGCGGTTATGCGGATCGTTGAGGAAGTTGATGACTTGCCTGGGCACCGCCTTCCGCGGGTCACCTCCGCCATAGGTGGGGGTGATGAGCACATAGGGCTCGTCAACGATGAGCTCCGGCTCCTTGCGCCGCAAGGGGATGCGGCGGGCGGGAATGTCCAACTTGTCGACGAATCGTCGGGTGTTTTCGGAGGCTGAGGAGAAGTAGACGATGCGCGGCTGCGAGACCGCGGTTGGTTGCATTGGGGGAGAGGTCCTTTACGGCTTGGGTAGTTGGTCGTGTTGTTGGCTGGGGTAGCCGGCCACGGGAAGGTGGCGTCCAAAGTTCAATAATACGAACTTTACAACAACAATGACTTGAACTTTTGTGTAGAGTGCGCGGTGTAGCCAACTTCACATCGCGCGACCGACAGCGCGGTGCGGAAAAACCGCCAGAGAAAACCAGAAAAAGAAAGGACAGAGCTCATGGCGAAGCTAACCCAAGAAATGAAAGACATGATTGATGCACAGCTGCCGTACCTGGCGACTGTGACCGACGGCGAGACGCTGCTGCCGGACATCGGTCCGAAGCGCAGCCTGCGCGTGTGGGATGACGAGACGCTGATCTACAACGAAAACACCGGCCGGCAACACCTGGAAAACCTCCGGGCTGGCTCGAAGGCCGCCGTCGCGGTCGTGGATTGGGCAGAGCTAGATGGGTACCGGTTCATCGGACCGGCGGAGCTATTCCACGAAGGGCCGGTGTGGGATGCAGCGGTGAAGTACGCCGAGGAGATGGGGCATAACCCACCGAAGATGGCGGTACTGATCCACATCGAGCAGATCTACACGCTCATGCTCGGCAAGAACGCTGGCCGGTTGCTGGCCAGCGATGACGAGTCCCTGATGGTGGACTAAAAACCGTACTCGCGGGCGGTGATAGCCGCCTGGTTGACGATCCACTCCACCATCTCCTGGGTCGGAGCGCCGGAAATCGCCTGGTTGGAGGGGTTGTTCATCACTCGGCGGACCACGCCCTCGACGATGATCGCCACCTTCCACAGACCCAGGACGTGCCAGTAGGCCAGCGCCTGCCGCTCGCGGTCGTGGTAGCCGAACACCGGCAGGTTCCGCACGATGGTCACGCCGGGGGCATCCGCGGGGACGGCGAGCATGGACTGCTGGCGGTGGATCTCCGCCTCCGGGCTGGTCTTGCCCATCACGATCATGACCTTGAGGTGCGGGTGCATGCCGTTGGAAGTGAACCACTTGCGGCCGTTGAGTACGTAGCCGCCGTCTGTTCGTTCCATGCTCATGCGGACGTTGGTGGCGTCGCTAGAAGCAACCCCGGGTTCCGTCATGGCGAAGGCAGAGCGGATTTCGCCGCTGAGTAGGGGTTCCAGGTACTTCTCCCGGTGCTCGTCGGTGCCGTAGAGCTCGAAGACCTCCATGTTGCCTGTGTCGGGGGCGTTGCAGTTGCAGGCCTCGGGGGCGAGGTGGATGGACCGGCCCATGATCTCTGCGAGGGGTGCGTATTCGGCGTTGGTCAGGCCGGGGCGGTTGCTATCGCCGCCGGTGGTTGCTGCGTCCGCGCCGCCAGCGCCGAGGTGAGGGTGGAAGAGGTTCCACAGGCCGCGCTTTTTCGCCTCGTTCTTCAGCTCCGCGAGGACGGCGGGGAAGTGGTGCGGGTCGCCCGATTCGCGCATCTGCTGTTCGTACACCGCCTCCGCCGGGTAGACGCATTCGTCCATGAACTCGGTGAGCTTGCCCTGGTATTCCAGGGATCGTTCGCTGTGTTGGAAGTCCACTGTTTCTTACCTTTCGACGCCAGATCGTCCGCCGACCGGCTTGTCAGCGGAGTTGGATTGTCCGGGTGTGGTGACGTCGATCGTCTTGTTGCCGACGAGCATTCCGCCGTCGACCACGAGGTTTTCGCCGGTCAGCCAGGAGCTGGTCGGTGCGGCAAGGAATGCGATGGCGTCTGCGATGTCCTCTGGTTCGCCGATGCGCCCGGCGGGGATGAGGGTGGAGGTGGAGTCTTCGTTTTCCTTCCATAGCGCCTCCGAGAGCTTGGTGCGCACCACGCCGGGGGAGATGCTGTTCACGCGGATGCGTGGAGCCAGTTCGCGCGCCATCTGCTTGGACAAGTGCAACAGGGCGGCCTTGGAGGCGTTGTACACGCCGATGTAGTCCTCCATGGTCAGTGCGCCGATGCTGGAGACGTTCACGACCGCGCCTGCGGGGCCGTCAGTGGTGCCGGGGCTGCCGTCGGCGCCATCGCGGGCGGCCTTGCCGAGGCCTGCCTCGATCGCGGCGCTGGTCCAGATGACCGGGCCGATGGTGTTGATCTGGAACACCTTCGCCATGATGTCCGCGGACTGCTTGTGCACTGGGCCGAAGGCGGGGTTCGTGCCGGCGTTGTTGATGAGGACGTCGAGTCGGCCGAACTCTTCAACGGCCTTGGCGCAGGCCATCTTCGCTGCCTCTGGGTCGGCTACGTGCGCGGCGATTCCCAGTACGCGGCCGGCATTGGGGTTGAGCTTCTGCGCTTTGGCCTGCAGCTCTTCGGCGGCGGGGGTGACTGTTTCTGGTTTGCGGCCGGTGATGACCACGTTCGCTCCGCTGGCTGCAAGCTTCAGTGCGGTGGCGTGGCCGATGCCGCGGGTGCCGCCGGTGACGATGGCGGTGAGCCCGGTGAAATCGTAAGAACTCATGAGGGGGATCCTTCGGGGTGCTCGAGTGTCGGGTGTCGGTGTGATCCCCATCATAAAATGAAATTTGATTCAATAAATGGCGTTCGGGGAAAACGTGGAAAAGTTGTGGCGTTTTACCTGTTCAGCGCACTAGATCCCGAGCGCTGTGAACCAGACCTTGTTGGCGGTAGCCAGAACGCGGTCGAGCGTCCGCTGGTTGGGCTCCCCGAAGTACTTTTCAACGAACATGCTGTACGCCAAACGGCTGACCATGCCGGACAGGGAAGCGGCGAGCATCTCTGGATCCTCGGCGACGGGGATAACCCCGTTCTGCTGCAGCTGCTCAATCATGCGAGTGTTCCGATCCACAAAGCGGCGGGCGCGTTGGCGTCGTTGCTCCCGGAAATTCGGGTCGATCTGCGCTACCTGATCCATCAGCGCCATTTCGCGGGCGTTGCGCTGAAAGGTGGCCAGGTACTGACGGTTGACCTCCGCGATGGAACGACGCACCGCGGAGGCGCTGTGAAAGTTGAGGTGTTTGCCTCCGCTGCCACGCATTTCTTCCTCCACCTGGTTCAGCACCGCGGCCAGGAGGTCATCCCTGTCTTCGAAGTAGGTGTACAGCGTGCCGACGGAACAGTGTGCCTCGCGGGCGATCTGGGTGAGCTTCGCTTCGTGGTAGCCATCGCGCACGAAAACTTCGCGCGCCGCGTTGAGGATGGTTGCTCGTCGTTCTCGGGCGCGTGGGGTGAGGCCGGTCTTGCGAGTGGCTCGGTTTGTCCCGTGTGGCATGTACGACATGTTATAAGCTCGATTTTCACGTCACCAGGTTTTTGCGAGTTTGTTTTGGGAGCGGTAGCAATGGGGATTCTCTATCTGGTTCGCCACGGTCAGGCGAATTCCGGTGGGCTGCACACCGACAATGTCGCGGAGGGGGAGATGGAGGCGACGTACGATCAGCTCACTGAACTCGGGCACGAACAGGCGCGGGTGACGGGCCGCGCGCTGGCGGAGCGGATCGGCAGCGGCAGTGGCAGCGGCAGTGGCAGCGGCAGTGGCGAGCGCCCCATCATTCTGTCCGGCCCGCTAGGTCGACAGCTCAGTACGGCTGGGGAGATCTACGCCGAGATGGTCGCCGCTGGCTTGGATCCGCAGCCCGTAGAGACGGTCGAAGAGTGGCGGGAGTTCAGCTCGGATGCCGTGCTGGCACCCTATTTCCGAGCCTATCCCGGCGAGCTCGCGCAGATCCGGCGCGCATACGCCGCCGCGCGCACAGGGCACGCAGGGCAAGGTTCGGGACAGGTCGCAGGCGGGATGAAGGAGCACAACCGTCTGCTCGGCCAGGCTGTAGATGCGGCCCTACGGCAGTGGCGCTCAACCCCGGGGTTCGCCTCCTTCGCCGCGCAGGTAAGGCAAGGATTTTCGGACGCCACCTTCCTCGCCGCCCAACACGGATCAGTCGTGGTTGTCACCTCCGCCGGCCCGATCTCCATGTGTGCCGCTGCGCTGATCGGCGCCGACTGGACGCACATGATCAACAACATTTTTACTTCTTCGGTGAGTGTGTTCAGCACCCGCGGCGCAGCTGCTTCGGGCCCAGCCGCGGGCGCTGCCGCTGATACTGCCGGCACTGATACTGCCGCTGACACTGCAGCTGGCACTGACGCCGCCGCTGACACTGCCGGCACTGATACCGTCGCTGACACTGCAGCGCAGTTGCTGAGCTTCAACGAGCATGCTCACCTGGATTACCCCGACCCATCCGGCGCCCGCCGACTCCGCCGCTACCGCTAAAAATTTTTCGCGCCGGGTTGTTTTCAGCGCTGGTTGAGTGCTTGGGTGCCGCGCGACTCGTTGGATTGGCATGATTGGCATCATGACCTCACACTCGGCAGATACAACTGACTCACCGACCGCGCCCGCGAACCCGGCGAACCGGGTGAAGGTAGTCGCGGATGTGGACACGGGCATCGACGATGCCCTGGCTCTGACCTATCTAGCTCATCTGCATGCTTCGGGGCGGATCGAACTTGGCGTCACAACGAGCGCCGGCAACTGCGGCGCAGCGCAGGCAGCCGCGAACAGCGCGGATGTACTGGCTGCGTGCGGAGTGGACGTGCCAGTCCTCGCGGGCGCGGCCCAACCCGTGAGCGTGGAGCTGGTGACCACCCCGGAGACGCACGGCCCCACAGGACTTGGCCACTACATCACCAGTGCGGACCCCGCCGACTATGCACCGAATGCCGAAGAGGCTGTGGCCAGCTGGGAGGGCGCCGATTACCTCCTGATTGCGGGGCCAGCTACGAACCTTGCGTGGGCGCTGGAGCACTGCCCCGATGTGTTGGACGGTACTGAGGTTTGCCTCATGACCGGGGCTTTTAACTATCCAGGGAACACTACTCCGCTGGCGGAGTGGAACGCTTGGGTGGATCCGCATGCGCTCGGATACTCGCTGGAGCGGCTGGCGCAGCGTTCGCAGCGGCGCCAGGCGCAGGGTTCGGCCGGCCTGCCAACCTTGTGCCCCCTTAACGTCACCGAGACAGTGCTTTTGTACCCCGATCGGCTTGAACGTTGGCTGGAAGGTTCGGAGGGGGAGGAGGTGGCGTCAACAAGAAAGCAGTTAAAGCACCTGCTTTCCGAGGCGCTGCGCTTCTACTTTGAGTTTCACCAGACAGTAGGGGTGGGGTATTGCGCGCAGATACATGACCTTGCCGCCGCGATGGTGATGCTGGGGCGGGTGCCGTTTTCGGTGCGCGCCGGGGCCGTCGAAGTCGAGGCGGAATCTGCGCTGACGCGGGGTGCGACGCTGGTCGACTGGGACGGCGGGTACTGGCAAAAGCCGGCGAACGCGAAGATCCTCCAGGGGTTGGACCCGCTGGACGTGTTCGCAGAGTTCGAGCGGGTTGTGTTTGGGTAGCGCTGAGGCTATTCAACCCTGGTAAACCCAGTTAGGTGCGAGCTGGTCTGCAAAAGCCCAGCCGGCCCAGCCAGCACCCCAGGCTAGACGTGCGCGCGAGCCTTCTTGGCAGCCGCGACCAGTACCTCCAGGGAAGCAGTGGTCTCTTCCCAGCCACGGGTCTTCAGGCCGCAGTCCGGGTTGACCCACAGTAGAGAGGGATCCACGGAACCCAAGGCGGCGGTCAGTAGCTCGTCGACTTCCTCCTGCTTCGGCACACGCGGGGAGTGGATGTCCCACACGCCCGGGCCAACTCCCAGCTCGTAGCCCTCGTCCTTCAGCGCGGCCAGAACCTGCATGCCGTTGCGGGCGGCCTCGATGGAGGTCACGTCGGCGTCCAGGTTGGAGACTGTGTCGATCAGCTCGTTGAACTCGGAGTAGCACATGTGCGTGTGGATCTGAACCTTGTTCTCCGCGCCCGAGGTAGCCAGGCGGAAGGAGCCAACCGCCCATTCCAGGTAGTCCGGCTGCTGCTCCTTGCGCAGCGGCAGCAGCTCGCGGATGGCGGGCTCGTCCACCTGCACCACGCGGGCGCCAGCGGCGATCAGATCGTCAATCTCGTCGCGCAGTGCCAGCGCAACCTGGTCGGCGGTAACACCCAGCGGCTGGTCGTCGCGCACGAAGGACCAGGCCAGCATGGTCACCGGGCCGGTCAGCATGCCCTTGACCGGCTTGTCGGTCAGGTCGGCGGCAACCTTGTACCAGTCGACGGTCATGGCGTGTGGGCGGGAAACATCGCCGAAGATGATCGGCGGGCGCACGCAGCGGGAGCCGTAGGACTGCACCCACGCGTACTCGGTGGACAGGTAGCCATCCAGCTGCTCGGAGAAGTACTGCACCATGTCGTTACGCTCTGGCTCGCCGTGCACCAGCACGTCCAGGCCCAGCTCTTCTTGGCGCTTGATAACGTCCGCGACCTCGTCCTTCATCGCCTGGGTGTAGGCGGCATCGTCGATCTCGCCCTTGCGGTGCTTCGCGCGCGCCTGGCGGATCTCCGTGGTCTGCGGGAAGGAGCCGATGGTGGTGGTCGGCAGCGGCGGCAGGTTCAGCTCTGCCTTCTGAGCCTCGCGGCGGGCCTCGATGGAATCGCGGCGGCGGTCAGCGTCGGTCACGGCATCCTGGCGCTCACGCACGGCTGCGTTGTGGGTCAGGGTGGAGTTCTTGCGGTCCTCGATGGCCGCGCGGGTCTCGGCGAACAGCTGTTCGTCGGCCTCGGTCTGCTCGCCGCGCAGGGTGCGGGACAGGGCTGCGACCTCGCGGATCTTCTCGGAGCCGAAGGCCAGCCACTTCTGCACCTCGGCGTTTAGGTTCTGCTCGCGCTCCAGGGAATAAGGCACGTGCAGCAGGGAACAGCTCGTGGAGACAGCCACCGGGCCGCGCTCTTGCAGGCCCTGCAGAGTCTTTAGCGCTGCGTCCAGGTCGGTGCGCCACACGTTGTGTCCATCCACTACGCCAGCGGCCAGCAGTTCTTTGCCGGTCCATACAGGCAGCTCGGCAGCAGCAGCGCCACCTGTCACCAGGTCCACGCCGAAGGCTGCCACACCGGAGCCGCTCAGTAGCTCGATGGCTGCGTTGCCGTCACCGAAGTAGGTCTGGATAAGCAGGTTGACGCCCTCTTCTCCAGCCCCAGCCACCTCGGCTAGCTTCTCGTAGCCAGCGCGGGTGCGCTTCAGCAGGTCTTCGTTGGCAGCCGCATCCGCGTAGGCGAAGTCGGTAACCAGGATCGGCTCGTCGAACTGTACCCACTTCACGCCGCGGTCTGCGATGCGCTTGAGCAGGCGGGAATAGGCGTCAAAAAATTCCTCGAGGTGAGCGAAGACATCGGAACCGTCGATGGTGCGCGACAGAGCCAGGTACGTCAGCGGGCCCACCAGGACGGGGCGGACGGCCTCGCCAGCGCGGGTGACCTGGTCGCGGATGTCCTCTAGGAATGCGGAATCGTCCAGCTCCACGCGGGAATCCTTGGCCAGCTCCGGCACGATGTAGTGGTAGTTCGTGTCGAACCACTTCGTCATTGCGGAGGCCGGCAGGTCCTTGGTTCCGCGGGCGGCGGCGAAGTATCGGTCGATGAAGCGCGGCAGGCCATCGTTATCGTGATCCGCGATGTCAGCGACGCGCTCGGGTAGCAGCCCCAGCAAAGCGGTGGTGTCGAGTACCGCGTCGTAGAAGGAGCGGCCAGAGAAGGCTGCGGAATCCAAGCCGGCGGCGAGCAGCTCGTCGGTGTAGTCGTTAACCAGGCGTGTTGCGGTGTTGGCCAGGTTGCGTCCGGTGGAGTTATCGCGCCAATAGCCCTCCAGAGCCTTCTTGAGCTCGCGGTCAGGTCCGATGCGCGGAACCCCGGCGACGGTTGCGTTGAAAGTCATCGTCTGTCCTGTCTTTCTGTGCTTGTGCTTGTGCTCGTGCAGTCTGCACTTCTGTTTTTCCAGTTCGCGGCTACCTCCGAAGGGGGGTAAGCCAGTGCGGTTCCCACGCGGTGCTGCCTTTCCCGGGGCTCCAGAAGGCGCGGTTGTGCGGCAGGCTGTAGTAGCCGCCGCGGTGCGCGGGGCGCTTGCTCAACTATTTAAGAATAGACAGCTTAGTCTGTCAACTAGATCACGAAAATTGGTCACCTGTGAGTCGCCCGATTTGTGTAACCAAGCCGCCATCTGTAAGCATTAAACAAACATCAAAACCACTGGCCACATGGGCGAAACGTCGAGGTGACATAGACGTTGCGCACAGGCCATCGACGTAGAGGATTCCCCCCATGCGCCCCCTGTCACGCACAGCAAGTTACGTACTGCTCGGTCTAGCCGCGATTATCATCGTCGCCACCTGGCTGACCCTCGTCATTTGGCAGCCCAGCGACTCGAACTACGAGTCCCTCGCTGATTCCAAGAGCTCCACTATCGCCCTCGTCGGCTTCGTCGTCCCCGCCATCTTGGCGCTCATCGCCGTGATCCCCCGCCTGCCCGTGCGCACCCTGGCGCTGCTGCCGGTCGCGCTGGCGATCAACGTGGTGCTGGGCCACATCATCGGCAACATGGGTCTGCCGCTGCCGCTGTACCTAGATTCGATCGGCACGGTGCTGGTCGGTGCCCTGGCCGGCCCCTGGGCGGGCCTGGTCACCGGCGTGCTGTCCGCCCTGGTGTGGGGCACGTTTAACCCCACCGTTGTAGGCTTCGCTGCCGCTTATGCCTTCGTCGGAGTCTGCGCCGGCCTGCTGCGCAACTGGTGGACCGGAGCGTATTGGAAGATCGCCCTGTCCGCCCTGGTGGTGGGCTTCCTGACGGCCCTGCTGTCCGCCCCCATCGCCTCCTTCATCTTCGGCGGCACCGCGGGAACGGGCACGGGTCTGCTGGTCACTGCCTACCGCTCCCTGGGCTTCGACCCGATGACGGCCGTGTTCTTGCAGTCCTGGACGTCCGACCCTGTTGATAAGCTGATCGTGTTCACCGTCATCTACCTGGTCATTCGCGCGCTGCCTCAGCGCACTCGCCGCACTTTCGCCCCGACGGCGGACTAGCTCCATTTCCGCATGAACCCACTGACTTACCTGACCCTCGCTATCAGCGGGGTGATCTTCGTCCTCGTCGCCGATAGCCTCGCCGTGTCCGCTATCGCGTGGGTTCTGTGCGCCATTGTGGCTCTTTTCTTTTCGACGCCCCGTCGTCCCTTCCTTGCAGCCAACCTCTTAGGACTGCCGGCCTTCGTGGGCTTTGGCTTGATGTATGCCCCCTTCGGCCAGGAGCCCGGCTGGTGGATCATCACCCGCGACGGGCTGCAGATTGCCCTGTCCCTGGGCAGCCGCTTCCTAGCTGCCACCACGATCGGCCTGACCATCGGCAGCTTCGTGAACCTCGACCAGCTGATGCGCACCGTGCAGCCCCGCCTGCCTGCCAAGCTGGTGTACGTCATTGGCGCGACCGCCCGGCTGCTGCCGCTGGCTCGCGCCCGTTGGCAGACGATTCAGCAAGTCCGCGCCTCCCGGGGAGTGGACGTGACAACCGTGCGGGCGAAGTGTCGCATGGTGTTGCCGCTGATCGTCGGCATGGTGGACGATGCCGCCACCCGCGCCCGCCCGCTGCAGCGCACCGGGATCGGCGAGCCCGGCCCGCGCACCGTGCTGCGCCCCGTCCCAGATACCGCAGTGGACTGGGCAGTCCGCCTGTTGGCTTTCGCCGCCTTGGTGGTGGGATGCTGGTGGGCAGTGAACTAGCAGTGCTAGGAGCGCACGCAAGCACCAGCACCACTAAGCACCCGCATGAGCCAAGCGACTAGAAAGACCCACCCGAACAATGCCTTTGAGTACCTACATCTGGGGAGACAGCGGCGCCGGGCTGTCCGAACACGCCTGGGCATACGCTGAAAAGACGGGCGCTGCGTGGGTTGGCAACGAGGCCAGCGCGCACATCTCCCTGCTGCGCAACACGGTCGCCGAAGAGCTCGCCTTCCCCATGGAACAGCGTGGCGTGCCGCAGGTAGAGATGCAGGACCGCGTGGCGGCCGCGCTGCGCCTGTGGGGTCTGGAGGGCCAGGCAGAGCAGAACCCCGCCACCTTATCCACAGGCCAGACCCGCCGCGTAGCTATCGCTGCCGCTCTGCTGGCCCGCCCTGAAGCGTTGGTGCTCGATTGCCCTCTCGACGGCTTGGACGCCACCGCCGTCGAGACCCTGCGCCGTGCCATCGCGGACTTCCCCGGTCCCGTCACCGTTTACGATCGTTCGGGTTCGGCCTTGAGTGATGACGCCCCCTCGCACCAGCGACTACTAGCCGACGGCGCCCTGGAACCTTCCCCTGCGCCGAAGCCTTCAGCCGGTTCGGTGGCCTCGCAGGCTGCAACTCAGGGGAGCGCGGGGACGGCCTTGCTGGCGCGGGGGGTGGTTTTCCGCCGAGGTGGCGTCGGACCCATAAACCTGGAGGTACCCGCAGGGCAGATAGTGCACCTGGCCGGGCCGAACGGGTGCGGCAAGACGACCCTTTTCCTGGGGGCGCTGGGGCTGCTGAAGTACCGCGGCACCCTGCTGGCCGAGGGATCGAAGGGCTGGGCACCGACGCAGATGGACCAGGCGATAACCGCCCGCACAGTCGCCGAGGAACTGGCCATCGGGGCGGGGGAGGAACTGGCCACTGCGGTGATCGATTTTGCCGGACTGGGGCAGTGGGCGGACACGCACCCGCTGGACGTGCCCGCGGCGAAACGGCGGATCGTGCTGGTCGCGGCCGCGATGGTGCGCGGTGCCGACCTGGTGATGCTGGATGAGCCGACGGTGGGGTTAGACACGCCGGGCTATGGCGAGCTGGCGGAGCTGCTGCGCCGCTACGCCGACGGCGAGTATGCGCGGCTGATCGGGCGGGGCCCGCAGAGCGCCGCGAGCCCGCAGAGCCCGCAGGCCAGCCAAGCCGCGCCGACAGTGCTGTGGACCTGTCACGACGCCCGCTACGCCACGCAGGTCAGTGATCAGCGCATCGACATGGCGCGTTAGCGTGGTGGCTTAGTTCGGCGCGCTAGTTCGGCGACTGAGCGTGGTGCCTTAGTTGGTGATCTCGATGGAGTCGCCGTTGCGCTCCACCTTCTTGGCCGGGCTCATCGGATCACGGGAGGGACCTTCCACCACGTCGCCAGTAGCCACGTCGAACTTGGACCCGTGCTTCGGGCAGACCGCCACGGTGACGTCCCCGGCCTTTTCGATGGAATTGATCGTGCCGCCCGCGTGCGGGCAGCTGGTGGAAAACGCCTTGTACTCGTTTTCACCCGGACGGGAAAGCACCCAGCCGTCCAGGATCGTTGCCCCGCCGACCTCCAGGTCAGCGGCATCTGCCTTCGCCACGACCTCTTCGCCGGCGCAGGCGGCCAGCAGCGCTCCGGAGGCGGTGGTGGCGGTGGCGACTGCCATTCCGCGCAGGAAGGAGCGACGGGAACAGGACAGGGGAGTGTTGGGCTGAGAGGTGCTCATGACTGCGATCTTTCCACTGAGAGGCGAAAGCGACAAGCCAGTGCACCGCGTTGGATGCGAAAGGGATACCGAAATAAGTAAGGTGAGTGACTATGTACACTCCCGAGGCCATTGGCACCCCATTGACCCCCACCGCACTTAAGGTTCTACTCCTCGGCGCCAGCGAGCTAGGACGGGAGCTAGCGATCGCCTTGCAGCGCCTGGGTGTGGAGGTCCACGCCGCCGACCGCTACGTCGGCGCCCCCGCCCACCACGTAGCCAACAAAGCACACGTACTGGACATCTTCGACGGGGAATCCATCCGACGCCTCGTGCAGGAGGTTCGCCCACACTTCATCGTCCCCGACGTCGAATCCCTGCCCGCCGACGTGCTGCAGGAAATCGAGGCCGAAGGAGTAGCCTCCGTCGTGCCGACCGCCCTAGCCAACCGGCTGACCATGAACCGCGAAGGCATCCGCACCTTCGCCCACGACAAGCTGGGCCTGCCGAACAGCGCCTTCCGATTCGCCTCCACCCCCGAAGAAATGACCCGCGCTGCCGAAGAGATCGGCTACCCATGCGTGGTCAAGCCAGTGATGGGCAGCTCCGGGGCTGGCCAAAGCTACGTCGGAGGAGCCGACGAACTGGAAGCCGCCTGGAATGAAGCGATGAAGAACTCGCGCTTCAACGTCCAGCGCGTGATGGTGGAGCAGTACATCCCCTTCGACTACGAGGTCACCATCCTCGCCGTGCGTTCCATCGACCCCGCCACCGGCCGAGAAGCCACCTGGTTCTGCGAGCCCATCGGCCACCGCCAGGACCGCGGCGACTACGTGGAATCCTGGCAACCCGCGCACATGTCAGAGGATGCCCTGGATACCGCACGCAGCATCGCCGCCCGCATCGCCACTGCCCTGGGAGGCCGCGGCGTGTTCGGCGTGGAACTGTTCGTCAAGGGCGACGACGTCTACTTCTCCGAGGTCAGCCCCCGCCCGCACGACACGGGCATGGTCACGCTCGGCACCCAGCGGTTCTCGGAGTTCGACCTCCACGCGCGCGCCATCCTGGGGCTGCCGATCGACACCACCCTGATCTCCCCGGGAGCCTCCGCCGTCATCCGCTGCGAGGATAGGGCAGACGGCGATATCGAATACGTGGGCGTCAATAAGGCAATGGCAGTAGAAGAAACAAACGTCTACCTGTTCGGCAAGCCCCGAGCGCTCACGCGACGGCGCATGGGCGTGACCGTTGCCACCGCCGAGGACATCAACCAGGCACGGCAGCGCGCCGAAGAGGCCGCCGGATACATCAAGGTGCGCCCCGCGGTTTTCGCAGAAGACGGGCAGTAGACCTAAGATCCCAGGTATGGGACATAGCGCAACTGACCTCAACGAAACCCGAATCCTGCTGTACTACTGCTTCACCCCGATCGAAGACCCGACCGCGGTGATGCTGTGGCAGCGTGCGCTATGCGAACAGCTGGAGTTGAAGGGGCGCATCCTCATCAGCAAGCACGGCATCAACGGCACCGTCGGCGGCTCGCTGGCCAGCTGCAAGCAGTACGTGCGCCGCACCCGCGAATTCCCAGGATTCAAAAAGATGGAGTTCAAGTGGTCCGCCGGTTCCGCCGACGACTTCCCGCGCCTGTCCGTGAAGGCGCGCGACGAGATCGTGGCCTTCGGAGCCCCGGATGAGCTGAAGGTCGACGAAAACGGCGTAGTCGGCGGTGGGGTGCACCTGAAGCCGGAAGAAGTGAACAAGCTGGTAGAAGAGCGCGGTGACGAGGTTGTGTTCTTCGACGGGCGCAACGCCATGGAGGCGGAGATCGGCAAGTTCAAAAACGCCGTGGTGCCCGACGTGCGCACCACCCACGACTTCATCAGCGAGATCGAATCCGGCAAGTACGACGACCTCAAGGACAAGCCAGTCGTCACGTACTGCACGGGCGGCATCCGCTGCGAAATCCTGAGCTCGCTGATGAAGAACCGCGGGTTCGAGGAGGTCTACCAGATCGACGGTGGCATCGTCCGCTACGGAGAAAAGTACGGTGACAAGGGCCTTTGGGAGGGGTCCTTGTATGTTTTCGACGGGCGCATGCACATGGAATTTAGTGATGACGCCGCTACGCTGGGCCGCTGCCGAGCGTGTGGGCACGCGACCAACGACTTCCACAACTGTGTGAACGAGCAGTGCCGCGAGCAGATTCTGCTGTGCGACGGGTGTGCCGCGGACCCGGCGAGCGCGACCTGCGGGCGCGACGAATGCGCCGAGGCCGCAGCGGGGATGTCGCGCTAGAGCTGGGGTCGGTGAACTGCTGTTTTGTGGGGCTCCTGTGGGGTAAATGTCGCTAGAACGGGAATCTGTACTGCCCTCGCGGGGTAAATGTCGCTAGATCGGGAATCTGTTAACGACAATGGTTTGCATAAATGCAAAGGTGCAGGTCAGAGCGTTTTGAAAAATGGGGGCGTTCGGTGCGCGCTCACAGATTCCCGTTCTAACGACATTTGGACCTGGAGTGGGGGTCGCAGCGGGGATGCCGGAGTGGAGGTAGCCGCAGGGATGGTGGCGAAGTAGCTGCAGGGGCGCGACGAATGCGCCGAGGTCGCAGCGGGGATGCCGGGCTAGAGCTCCAGCTCCATGGTGACGTGGGGGATGCCCTCCTCGTCGAAGGGGTCACCGACGGGCTTAAAGCCGAACTTTGCGTAGAAGCCCTGCACCTGCTCTTGCGCATTCAATGAAACGCGGGCGACCTGGGTAGTCGGGTCGAGCGCGGCGGCGCGTCCCTTGCAGACCTCCAGGGCTTGCTCCATGATCTGGGCGGCAATGCCGCGGCCGCGCACATCCTTGGCTACGCACATGCGGCCAATGTGCTGGTCATCCGGCTTGCCATACACGCGCGCCGTGCCCACCAGGCGCAGGGGAGATCCCGGATCCGGCTGGCCGAAGGGGTACTCCGGGCCGCTGCCGGGGTGGATGTATGCCAGCACGTGGTGGGTGTTGGGGTGCGGGTCGATATCGTCGATCTCCGCGAAGGGGGTCTGCTGTTCGTGGACGAACACGTCTACACGCAGCTTGTACAGAGGGTGAAGCTGCTGGGCGGGCATCGCCAGAAGCGCGCGACCGGTGAAGTGGACGGCTGGGAACTCGGCCGAGCTTCCAGCGGCGGAAGGGGAACCGGAGCCGACGGAGGGGGAGCCGGAGCCGGAAGCGGAGGAGGGAGTGCTGGTCATGGCTTAGGCGTTCTTGCCCTGAGAGTGGCGCAGCATCTCGTCCCACTCGCGCACCTTCTTGCGCTCGCGGCCCTCAGCCTCGCCGAGCTCGCGCTCGTGCTTGTCCAGGCTGTACCAGCCTTCCCAGGTGGTGTGGGCAATGCCCTTGTCCTCCAGGAATGCCTCGACTGCCTCCAACTCAGGCTTCTCCGGGTTGAAGCCGATGCCGTTGGACGCGTCCTCCAGCAGGTTGGCGACAGCTTCGTTGGCATCGCCCTTGGTGTTGCCAATCAGGCCGACCGGACCGCGGCGAACCCAACCGGTGGTGTACACGCCGGGCAGGCGCTCGCGCTTCTCGGCCTCCGGGTCGGCGGAACCGGGAACGCCCGCGATGCCGTCGGCGGTCGGTCCTTCGGTCAGCACACGGCCTCCCACGTTCGGCAGAACGTTCTGACGCTCATCCCACGGCAGTCCCGGCTGCTCGTCGGACTTGTAACCCACGGCGCGGTACACCGCGCCGACCGGCCACTCGGTGAGCTTGCCGGTGCCAGAGACAGACCCGTCGCCGTTCAGCTCGGTTCGTTCGGTGACGAATGCGGTGACGCGGCCTTCGGCGTCAGTTTTAACCTCAACCGGGGACTCAAAGAAGTGGATGTACAGCTTGTGGGGAGCGCCCTTCGGGTCGGCGATGGCGTACTGCTCCAGGCGGGTGCAGACCATGTCCTGAATTTTGGACGCCCGGCGGGCCTGCTCGGAGCCTTCGTCGTACTGGATGTCCTCCGGGTCGATAACGATCTCGATCGTGTCGGAATCGTTGAGCTCCTTCAGTTCCAGCGGGGTGAACTTAGCCTGTGCCGGGCCGCGTCGGCCGAATACGTGGATCTCCTTGGCCTGGTTGTCCTTCAGGGAGTCGTAGACGTTGTCCGGGATCTCGGTGACCTTCAGCTCCTCGCCGGTCTTGGCCAGCACGCGGGCGACGTCCAGGCCGACGTTACCCACGCCGACGACGGCGACGGAGTCTGCGGACAGGTCCCACTTGTCCTCGAAGAAGGGGTTGGCATCGTAGAAGCCTACGAACTCGCCAGCGCCGATGGTGTGCTCGCCGCCGGGGATGTTCAGCGGGCGGTCGTCGGTGGCGCCGGTGGCGTAGATGACTGCGTCGTAGAACTGCTTCAGCTCGTCGATGGTGATGTCTTCGCCGACGTTGATGTTGCCGAACAGGCGGATCTCGGGCTTGTCCATCACCTTGTGGAGGGACTTGATGATGCCCTTAATGCGCGGGTGGTCGGGGGCGACGCCGTAGCGGATCAAGCCGAAGGGAGCCGGCATGCGCTCGTAAATATCGACGCTGACGTCGGCCTCAGACTTCGTTAGCGCGTCGGAGGCGTAGATGCCTGCCGGGCCGGAGCCAATGACTGCAATGCGAAGTGGGCGATTCTCGGGCATGTCAGGTGTAAATCCTTCTTATTCGGGTCGTACTTCGGTCTTGGGGTAAACCGCGGTGTTGAACTCGTGCAGTGAGCTCCTGCAGCGCGATGGTTGTCGCGCTGCCTCAACCACATGCATTAACCACATGAAGCGTTCGAACTGTTTATGAATTAACACAGTCTAATGTAGCGAAAATCCACGCTGAGTCACTACATGGGGTCGCCGCGGGCAACTCCCCGAACTATAGACAACTCTGTCTATAAAGATCAAGAATTCGCTTGAATTTGTGAGTGATCCCATCTAGGCTGAACCGGGCAATGTAGACAGACAGATCAGTCTAGACAGAGGTTGAGACAGATGACGACCGGATCGACCACCGGACCAAACGCTGAAAGCAAGCCAGCGCGCCCGCGTCGCAAGAAGCAGCGCAAGCCCCAGGGACAGTGGGCTGTTGACGGCCGCGAGCCGCTCAATGATGACGAGCGGGTCAAGCAGGAAGACCCTGGCATTAGCGTGATGCAGCGCATTCGCGATATCTACTCCAAGGAGGGCTTCGACTCGATTCCCGCCGAGGACCTCGCCCCGCGCTTCAAGTGGGTCGGCATGTACACCCAGCGCAAGCAGGGCCTCGACGGCGAAAAAACCTCCACGCTAACCAATGCGGAACTGCAGGATAACTACTTCATGATGCGCATCCGCCTTGATGGCGGCGTGGTTAGCTCCGCTGGCCTGCGCGCCATCGGCGAGGTCGCCGAAAAGTATGCCCGCAACACCGCCGACTTCACCGACCGTCAGAACGTGCAGCTGCACTGGATCCGCATCGAAGACGTCCCCACCATTTGGGACGAGCTAGCAAAGGTCGGCCTGGATTCCTTCTTTGGCTGCGGCGACGTGCCACGCGTGATCCTCGGTTCCCCGGTGGCGGGCATCGCCAAGGATGAAATCATCGACGGTCGCCCTGCGATCGAGAAGATTAAGAAGGAACTGCTGCCTGACCCTGAGTTCGGCAACCTTCCCCGCAAGTTCAAGTCCGCGATCTCTGGCCACTCCCGCCAGGATGTCACCCACGAGATCCAGGACCTCGCCTTCATTGGCTCCGAGCACCCCGAATACGGCCCTGGCTTCGATGTCTGGGTCGGTGGCGGCCTGTCTACTAACCCGATGCTCGCTCAGCGCCTGGGCGTGTGGGTGCCGATCGATGAGGTGCCCGAGGTCTGGGCTGGCGTGGTCCGCATCTTCCGCGACTATGGCTATCGCCGCATGCGCAACCGCGCCCGCCTGAAGTTCCTGGTGGCCGACTGGGGCGTCGAAAAGTTCCGCGAGGTACTAGAGACCGAGTACCTCAAGCGCCCACTGCTGGACGGTCCGGAGCCAGAGGAATACCCCGGCTACCGCGACCACGTCGGCCTGCACGAACAGAAGGATGGAAAGTTCTACCTGGGTGTTAAGCCCACGGTGGGGCACACCGATGGCAAGCAGCTGCAGCAGCTGGCTGACCTGGCGGAAAAGCATGGCACTACCAACATCCGCACTACAGCGGACAAAGAGCTGCTGTTCCTGGATCTGGAGCGCGAGTCTGCGGAAGCCCTCGCCGCGGACCTGGAGGTGCTCGGCCTGTCCGCCAACCCCTCGGCCTTCCGCCGCGACATTATCTCCTGCACGGGTCTGGAGTACTGCAAGCTGGCCCACGTCGTCACCAAGCAGCGCGCCATTGCCCTGGTTGACGAGCTAGAGGATCGCCTGGGTGACCTTGATGTGCCGCTGAAGATCAGCCTTAACGGCTGCCCGAACTCCTGCGCCCGTACCCAAGTGGCGGATATCGGCCTGTCCGGCAAGATTCTCACCACTGACGAAGGCGAGCGCGTGGAGGGCTTCCAGGTTCACCTCGGCGGCACCATCGGCATGGAGTCGCACTTCGGCAAGAAGGTTCGCGGCAACCAGGTCTACTCCAAGGATCTGGGCGACTATGTGGTTCGCGTCGTGGAGAACTTCAAGTCCCACCGCACTGACGGTGAGGAGTTCCGCGACTGGGTTATCCGCGCCGACGATGAGCTGCTGGTGTAGCCGATGAGTGTTCCCGATATGGATTCCTTGCCCAGCGTGAACGAGCAGCTTGGCGGCCGTGCGGGCCACCCGAATGCCCGCCGCGCCACCGTGAATAACTGCCCCTACTGCATGTCCCAGAACCTGTTCCCCGACGCGGAGACCGACAACGCCTGGCAGTGCCGCGAGTGTATGCGCGTTTTCTCCGTCAAGTTCCACGGACAGCTGTTGTAACTGACTTTTTATTGACGCCTTTTGCCTCCACCCCTGAAAGGCCTTTCGTGCCCTTTGTGCAGGTAGCGGCGGTGGGGCGTCATAAAGAATCTTGAACTTGGTTGAGAAGATGGACAGATTGGTCTATTGTGGTGAAAGCTAAAACAGACTGATCGGTCTATCTAGGGAAAAGTTTCCCCGAGTTCTTGCAAGACACACTTCACAAACCCAACAACCCCGAGAAGAGGAGCTCATGAGCCTGGTAGATGCGACCGGCCTGCTCGGCGGGAATTCGGACAAGTACCGAGACCCCGCCGAGAGTCCGAAGGGCGCGCCGACCAAGACCACGCCGCTGAGCGACGAGGAGCGAGCGGCTAACGAGCAGCTCGTCGCCGAATGGAACGACAAGCTAGAGGGCGCCAGTGCCGAAGAAATCATGGACTGGGTGGCCGAACACGTGCCCGGCAAGATCGCCGTGACCATGTCGATGCAGGACACGGTCCTGGCCGAGCTGGCCGAGGGGCGCCTGGCCGACGACCGCGCCGAGCTGGTGTTCCTGGATACCGGCTACCACTTCGCCGAGACGATCGAGACCCGCGACAAGGTCCAGCAGCGCTACAACCTGCCGCTGGAGAACATCACCCCTGTTCTCAGCCGCGAAGAGCAGGACAAGACCTACGGTTCGCGCCTGTACGCCCGCGACAACACCGCCTGCTGTCGTATGCGCAAGGTCGAGCCGCTGGCGCGGATGCTGAACCCCTTCAACGCCTGGATCACTGGCGTGCGCCGCGTGGATAACGCCTTGCGCGCCAACACCCCGGTGCTGGATGTCGACCGCACCGGTCGGCTGAAGATCAACCCCATCGTCGCCTGGAGTGACGAGGACGTGGAGGCCTACATCGCCGACCACGATCTGATCATCAACCCCCTGACGAAGCAGGGCTACCCGTCGATCGGCTGCGAAACATGCACCCTGCCGGTTGCCGAAGGACAGGACCCCCGATCCGGCCGCTGGGCCGGTTCCACCAAGACAGAATGCGGACTTCACACATGAGCACTGAAAACAACAACGCCCTCTCGCCGCACCTGGCGAGCCTCGAGGCGGAAGCAATCGAGATCCTGCGCGAGGTAGCAGGCCAGTTCGAGCGTCCCGCGCTGCTGTTTTCCGGCGGCAAGGATTCCGTCGTGGTCCTGGAACTGGCCAAGCGCGCCTTCCACCCGGCACCGGTTCCCTTTGAGCTGGTGCACGTAGACACCGGCCACAACTTCCCGGAGGTCATCGAGTTCCGCGACAAGATCGCCGCGGACCCGAAGGTGACGCTCCACGTCGCCGCCGTGCAGGACTGGATCGACAGTGGTGCTGTCCAGGAGCGCCCGGACGGCACTCGAAACCCGCTGCAGACCGTGCCGCTGGTGGAGACCATCCAGAACCGCGGATACGACGCGGTGCTGGGCGGTGCCCGCCGCGACGAGGAGAAGGCGCGTGCGAAGGAGCGCGTATTCTCCGTGCGCGACAGCTTCGGCGGTTGGAACCCGCGCCGCCAGCGCCCCGAGCTGTGGGGCCTGTACAACGGCCGCCACCAGGTGGGGGAGAACATTCGCGTGTTCCCGATCTCTAACTGGACTGAGGCTGACGTGTGGGACTACATCCGCGACCGCAACGTTGAGGTCCCGGCGATCTACTACTCCCACCAGCGTGAGGTATTCAACCGCAACGGCATGTGGCTGACCCCGGGCGAGTGGGGCGGCCCGAAGGAAGGCGAGGAGCTGGTCGAAAAGACCGTGCGCTACCGCACTGTCGGTGACATGAGCTGCACCGGCGCCGTCCTTTCCACCGCTACGACCATCGAGGACGTAATCGACGAAATCCGCCAGTCCACCACCACCGAGCGCGGCGCCACCCGTGCCGACGACAAGCTCAGTGAGTCCTCCATGGAGGATCGCAAGAAGGAAGGTTACTTCTGATGTCCACCAACCTGCCGACCCTCCGCCTGTGCACCGCCGGCTCCGTCGATGACGGCAAGTCCACCTTCGTGGGCCGCTTGCTGCACGACACGAAGTCCATCCTGGCCGACCAGTATGAATCTGTAGAGCGCGTCTCCAACGCCAAGGGTCTGGAGAACCCCGACCTGTCCCTGCTGGTCGATGGCCTGCGCGCCGAGCGCGAGCAGGGCATCACCATCGACGTGGCCTACCGTTACTTCGCCACCGACAAGCGCAGCTTCATCCTGGCCGACACTCCGGGGCACGTGCAGTACACGCGCAACACCGTCACGGGCCTGTCCACCTCCGAGCTGGTCATTGTTCTTGTTGACGCCCGCAACGGCGTGATCGAGCAGACCCGTCGCCACCTGACTGTGGCGGCGATGATGAAGATCTCCCACGTCATCGTGGCCGTCAACAAGATCGACGCGGTCGATTTCAGCGAACAGGTGTTTAACGACGTCAAGGCCGATGTGAACGCACTGGTCACCGAGTTGGGACTGGCACACGTCGACGTGGTTCCGACCTCCGCTCTGCTGGGCGATAACGTCGTCGAGCGCAGCCAGAACACCCCGTGGTACACGGGTCCGTCCGTGCTGGAGATCCTGGAGACTGCCGAGCCGGCGAAGAACACCGCCGACGTGGAGCGCGGCCTGCGCTTCCCGATCCAGATCGTCATCCGCGACCACGCCACCGACTACCGTGGCTACGCCGGCCGCATCACCGCGGGCAAGGTGTCCGTCGGCGATAAGGTGCTGGCCGACGGCCGCGAGGCAATCATCGAAGGCATTGACGGTCCGGCAGGGGAGCAGCAGACCGCCACCCGCGGCGAGTCCGTCTCCCTCCGACTGGACCGCGACATCGACCTGTCCCGCGGGGACATCATCGCGGCCGACGACCTGCCGGAACCACAGCAGACCTTCACTGCCACGGTGTTCCATCTGTCCGAGACCCCGGTGCGTCTGCGCAGCAATGTGCTGGTGCGCTACGGCACCGCCCTGGTGCGGGGCCGCGTGGACGAGGTCATCCGGCGCGTGGACATCTCCGGTCGCAACCGCAGTGAGGAGGAGATCGCCCACGGCAGTGCCGACGAGCTGGCCCTCAACGACATCGCGGAGGTGCGCGTGACGGTGGCCGAGCCCCTGCCGGTCGAGGCCTACCGCCGCAGCGGCCGAGTTGGCTCGTTCCTGCTGGTCAACCCGGGTAGCGGCGACACTCTGACCGCAGGCTTGGTGAACTAACATGACCTGGCCGGTACCCATCATCTGCTTGGCGCACGGATCCCGCCACCCACAGGCGGACCAGGCGGTCGTCGAGATCGCCGAGCGTATAGCCGAGAGCACTGGGGTGCCGGCCTTTGCCGCTTTCCTGGATTTCCACCCCGCCACCCTGGCCACCGTCGCGCACCGCGTAGTCGCGGCGGGGTACACGGAGGCGGTTGTGGTTCCGTTGCTGTTCACTAGGGCTTTTCACGCCCGTCACGACGTCCCCGCTGCCATTGCTGAGGCTGCCGAGTCTATCGACGCCACCTCTTCCGCCGGCCTGACCCTGCATCTAGCCGATGGCTTGGGAACCGGCGCTGACATGGAGGAACTGGTCGCCGACTTCACGGCCCGGTACCTCGCTGAGATTACCGCTGGGCCTGCAAATGCCGAGAGCGCTGTGCATGCCGCAAACGCCGCGAGCGCTGCGAGCGCTGGCGCCAGCATCGACAAGCTGGCGCTGTATTCCGTGGGCTCCAGCCAGCCCGGCGCCAACAAGGCGATAGCCGAGTTCGCCGAGCGCGTCGGCGCCCGACTGAACATGCGCACCACTCGCTCCTTCGTCGCCACGGGCGAGCACCCGGGCAGGGATACGAACGCCCTGCTGGACTTCGCGGACGAACGCACCGTCACTGTGCCGCTGTTCGTCAGCCCCGGGCTGCTGTGGGACAGAGCCAAAGACCGAATGCCAAGCGGCCGGACATGTACCCGCCACCTCGGTGCTGCGGTTGCTCCGGTCGTTATCAGCCGCGCCTGTTGCGCGCTGCCCTAACTTCCCCAGCCAAGCTCCCTAACCGTTTTCCCACAACAGCTCTCTCCACAAAAGCTCCCCTCACAACCCTCACAACACAACTCTCTAGGACTAACCCATGAAGATCTTGATTTTCGCCATCGTTGGCGTGGTAGCCCAGTTGGTCGATGGCGCGCTAGGCATGGCATTCGGCATCACGGCGACAACGCTGCTGATTTTCTCCGGCCTCGGTCCCGCGCACGCCTCCGCCGCCGTCCACCTCGCAGAGGTCGGCACCACGCTGTTCTCTGGCCTGTCGCACTGGCGGCTGAAGAACGTCCACTGGCCGACTGTCCTCGCCCTCGGCGTGCCGGGAGCCATCGGTGCCTTTATGGGCGCCTATGTGCTCAGCAACCTATCCACCAAGGCCGCTGAGCCCGTCGTCTCCACCCTGCTGGTGCTTCTCGGCGCCTACGTGCTGGTGCGCAGTGTGGCCGTGCCGTGGAAGAAGGATGAAAAAACCCAGCCGGTCTCCACCACCCGCCGCTCCCGTTTCGGCCTGGCAGGCCTGGGCCTGGCCGGTGGCTTCCTGGATGCTTCTGGTGGTGGCGGCTGGGGGCCGGTCACGACCTCCACTCTGATGAGTGTGGGCAAGGCCGAGCCCCGCCGCATCATCGGCACGGTCAACACCGCCGAGTTCCTGGTTTCCGTCTCCGCCTCCGCCGGCTTCGTAGTCGGCATGGGTTCCGAGCTCTCGCAGAACTGGCAGCCCGTGGTCGGCCTGCTGGTCGGTGGCGCCATCGCCGCCCCCATTGCCGCGTGGATCGTGACCATTATGAAGCCAGAAGTACTGGGCGGAGTGGTCGGTGCCCTGCTGATGCTGCTGAATTCCAGCCGACTGGTGAACTACTTCGGTTTCCTCGGCGTAGTCGCCGTCATCCTCATCGGCCTGGCCGTCATCGTCGCACTCGTTGTCGTCCGCAAGCGCTCCCTGCTGGAACGCTCACTGACCGGCGACGATGTACCGGAAAACTCGCAGCAATCCACCTCTGACAGCGATGCTGTGGCCGCCGAGCGGTCGGCAAGTGGGCGTCAATACGAAAAACAGTGCGAACAAGAAAGAGAAAAAGAGCGCGCCAGGGGGTAAAACGAGGGCGAACCTTCCGCGCGCGCCTCGCCAGTGCGGGGCGGCCAAGGCACAATGGAGGTGAGAAAAGAACTCCATTGAGGAAGGTACGTGAGCTGTGTCTACTGGGACTGGATCCACTGGTACGAATGCCGTTATCTCGCCGATAGCTAGCGCCGCCGCCCGGCGCTCCGACATCCTGGAAGCACTGGGCGAAGCAGGTGCCGTCGACATCTTCGACACGATCCGCCCGTCGGCTCCGGACTTTGCCGCCGCCCTCGACGCGGCCTACGGCGCGGAAGCAACTACCGACAGCGCGGCTGGCAATGCGGCTGGACATACGGCAGGCGCAGTGCTGCTGGGCACCGGGGAAATCAACTTCGATTCGCGCCTCGCCGCCGCTGCCGGAGCCTCCCACTACCTCGTCGCGGGCGGCCCAGCCGATGCCACGGCGCTGCAGTTGGCTTCCGGGCAGCTCGTCCGCTCCGACCGCACACCTGCCGGTATCTCTTTTATTGACGCCACCGCCGCGGCCGGCTCGGCATTGTCCACCGCGGTCGAGGCCGAGGGGAAGGCAATCCGCCACGTCGCCCTGGAGGACATTGCGAAGGCCGGCGCCAAGGAACCGGTGATCGGGCCGGAGCTGTTCGAGCGCAACCTGATGATCAAGGCCCGCGAAAAGAACGCACACATCGTGCTGCCGGAAGGTGAGGACGACCGCATCCTCACCGCCGCCGACCAGCTGCTGCGCGCCAAAGTGTGCAAGCTGACCATCCTGGGCAACCCGGACCAGATCGCCAGCCGCGCCAAGGAGCTGGGGCTGGACCTATCCGGCGCAACGCTGACCGACCCGACCGCGGGCGATCAGCTGGAGGAGTTCGCCGCCGAGTTCGCAGAGCTGCGCAAGCACAAGGGGGTCACCCTGGACCAGGCCCGCGAAACCATACGGGACATCAGCTACTACGCCACCATGATGGTGCACAAGGGCATCGCCGACGGCATGGTTTCCGGTGCGGCGCACACCACCGCGCACACCATCAAGCCGTCGTTCCAGATCATTAAGACCGCGCCGGGATCCTCGGTGGTCAGCTCCATCTTCCTGATGGTGATGGACGGCGTGCTGTGGGCATTCGGCGACTGCGCCGTGAACCCGAACCCCACGCCCGAGCAGCTGGCGGAGATCGCCGCAGTGTCCGCGCAGACCGCTTCCCAGTTCGGCATTGAGCCGAAGGTGGCGATGCTGAGCTACTCCACCGGCACGTCAGGCGCCGGTGCCGACGTCGAGGCCGTGGCTGCCGCCGTGAAGAAGGCCCAAGAGGATAACCCGGATCTGCCGCTGGACGGCCCGCTGCAGTTCGATGCCGCAGTCGTGGAATCCGTTGGCCAGAAGAAGCTGCCGGGCTCCGACGTGGCCGGGCAGGCGACCGTGTTCGTGTTCCCGGACCTGAACTGCGGAAACATCACCTACAAGGCAGTGCAGCGCACCGCCGACGCCCTGGCAGTGGGGCCGATTCTGCAGGGGCTGAACAAGCCAGTGAACGACCTGTCCCGCGGGGCGACCGTTCCGGACATTGTGAACACCGTGGCGATCACGGCGATCCAGGCCAAGTAGAGGCTCATAAAGCCGCACTATGCGGCGGCTCCGACCTAGCGGCAGCCCCGACAAAGCGGCAGCCCGGACAAAGAAGAGAGAAGACAAATGACCCAGTACGTACTCGTCCTTAACTCTGGTTCCAGCTCCATCAAGTTCCAGGTTCTCGACCCGAATGCCGACGCGACGGCCGACCCGTTCGTCTCCGGCATTGTCGAGAAAATCGGCGAGAAGAAGGGGCACATCCAGATTCAGACGGAAACGTCGAAGATGGAGGACAATCGCCCTATCCTCAGCCACTCTGTTGGCCTAGAACGTGCCTTCGGCATGATGACGCTACTGGGCGTCGGGCCCCAAGACCTAGACCTGGTAGCAGCAGGGCACCGCGTGGTCCACGGTGGGGCAACGTTCACAGAGCCCGTACTGATCGACGACGACGTGATTGAGCAGCTGAAGGACCTGATCCCGCTCGCGCCGCTGCACAACCCCGCCAACATCGACGGCATCGAGAACGCCCGCGCGCTGTTGGAACATGTTCCGCACGTGGCTGTGTTCGATACCGCATTCTTCTCCACGCTGCCGGAACACGCCGCGAACTACGCCATCAAGAAGGACATCGCTGACGAGTACAACATCCGCCGCTACGGCTTCCACGGCACCAGCCACGAGTACGTCTCTTCCAAGGTGCCGGACCTACTGGGCAAGCCCGCCGAGGAAATCAACCAGATCACTCTGCACCTGGGTAACGGTGCTTCGGCCGCTGCGATCCGTGGCGGTGTGGCTGTTGATACGACGATGGGATTGACGCCCCTAGCCGGCCTGGTGATGGGTACCCGTTCCGGTGACATTGATCCTGGCATTGTTTTCCACCTGGCCCGCTCCGGCGGGATGACGGTGGACCAGGCGGATAAGCTGCTGAACCGCGAGTCCGGTCTGAAGGGCATGGCCGGGGTAAATGACTTCCGCGAGCTGAAGGAGATGATCGATGGTGGTGATGAAAACGCGCAGCTGGCCTACGACGTGTACATCCACGCACTTCGCCGCTTCATCGGGTCTTACATGCTGATTCTCGGTGGCGTGGACGCGATTGTGTTCACCGCAGGCGTGGGCGAGAACGCGGTGCAGGTGCGCCGCGATGCAATGGCTGACCTGCAGAACTTCGGCATTGAGATTGACGAGGGCCGGAATGAGAACTCCGAGGGGATCGTGGGTGAGCGCGAGATCTCGACGGATGCTTCCAAGGTGAAGGTGTTCGTGGTGCCCACAAATGAGGAGCTGGCGATTGCCCGCCAGGCGACGGAGCTGGCTGCGCAGCAGTAGTGCCGGACATTGCGCCGGCTGCGGCGGCGCTGCTGTGGTGCTGTACAGTGCGCCGGCTGCGGCGGCGCTGCTGTGGTGCTGTAATGCTGGGCTTGCCGGGGTTTGGCTCGGCCGGAAGCGCCGGTTTAGCTCCCTTGGCTGGGTCAAAATGTCGGAAAAGTTGCAAAACGTTATTGGGTACTATTTCTACTTATGTAAAACTGCAGGTAGGAGCGTTGTTGTCGGTGGTGCAAGTTTTGCTGGCTCTACGTTTTGCAACTTTTCCGACATGTAGCCCTCTTGGGGAGGGTGAATTGCCTCAAAATGTGGAGAGGGTTCGCGCGTTGGCGGTTATTTAGCCCCCCGTCGGGGTAGGGATGTCGTTAGGGTGAGAATTTGTGCGCTGTTGGGGTTCTGATGGGGGCTTGTGGCACCGAAATGTCGTTAGAACGAGAATACGTTAATGCAATGAGTTTTCACTAATGTAAAAGTGCAGGTAGAGAGCTTGGAGCTGGGCACAAAATTTTTTCGGCCTTCGCAGATTCCCGTTCTAGCGACATTTGATCCGGGAAAGCTGGGCAGGTGAGACTGCAGGGGAAAGCTGGGCAGGTGAGACGGCAGGGGGAAGCCGGGCAGGACGAGAGAGGGCGGAGGGGGCGGAGCAGGGGAAAGGCCTGCTCAGAACCAGGTTCGAGGGCGGATCCGGTTGGCCATGTCCACCAAGTGATACCTGTGGCGGGCGAAAGGAGCCTGGCGAGCCAGCTGGCGCAGGCTCGCTTCAAGGCCGGAGCGTAGTCCGCGCTCGGTAAATTGCACGTCAAATAGTGGCGCTGACGCGGCTCGACGTCTCGCTTTACCAGGGCCGCTGGAGCCGCTGGAGCCGCTGGGGCCGCCGGGGCCGTCTGGGGCTTTAGGGGCGCCAGTCCTGGAGGACGCGCCGGAGGACGTCCTGGAGGATCCGCTGGAGGATGTCCTGGAGGACCCGCTGGAAGATGTACTGGAGCTGGCAGGGCTGCCCGGAGTTTGGGATCCGTAAGTGCTGGAGGACGCGTTGAAGTCGCCAGCCGGGCCGCCACCGACCACACCGCCG
>NZ_KV799252.1:0-18470 GCF_001809885.1 Corynebacterium sp. HMSC058E07 | reverse complement strand
CCAGCCGGGCCGCCACCGACCACACCGCCGCCGACCACGCCGCCGCCGACCACACCGGCGCCATCATCCGGCGCGTCGCCCACGCCCCGCAGCCACGTCAGCCCTGCACTCAGCACGGCTATCCGAACCTGCGACAGGCGCGGCTCGTTAGTCGGCAGCGTTTCCAAACGCCTAGCCGCACGGCGGATGCGGGATTCGGTGAGGCGGTTGGCGTCAGAAATAAGCAACAGAATAGAAGTCAACCGCGCCAAACGATTATGCCGCGACGACTGCGGCAGCCGATCCAACGCCGCGACGGCCGAATCGACCATGCCCTCCGCGTGCAGCTGCCTGGCCAGGCCAAACGCGCTCGAAACGGTGGAAGGGTTCGTGGCCCACACTAACCCGTACAAGCGCATGGCGTGGAAACGCAGGCTGATGGGATCCTGCGTGATGTGTTCCCAGCCAGGAATGCCCGTGTAATCCTTCACCGGCACCCGCTGCGCATAAGCCAGGGAAGAGGCTGCGCGGGCGATGTGTTCGCTCAGCAGCTTCGTGGAGTTCACGCCCTGCTGCTGCAGCAACAGCTCATCCGTCGCAGCCAAGGCCAGCTTCGGCGCAGGCTCGCCGGGAAGAATGTACAGCACCCGGTTGAAGAACTTCTGCGCCTCCGCGAACTTCCCCGTCAGCAGCGCAGCAACCCCAGAGTGCCACTGGAAGCGCCAGTCGTTCTCCAGCCGCGGCTTCAGCTCGGCCAGCAGATCCTGTGCCTCGCGGGTACGCCCCACGTCCAACAGCGCACGCACCATCGTCAGGGGAATCTCCACGGAATGCTTCAAGTCCGGCTGGGCATAGGCCGCGCGCAGGGTATCCAGCAGGTCGCCGGCCTCGGTAAAGCTGGTGGCGGACAGCAGCCCATAGCCCGGATCCTTCGAATCGGCCAGCGGGGTCGGCAACGCGCTGACGACCTCGGGGACGGAAACCTCCGCGGACCTCACCACACCGTCGACCAGCTGGTCCGTGCGGAACACAATGTGCTTCGTGCCGAAGGTACTGCGCTGCGCGGTGAAGCGGGTGTTCAGGTGCGGGTAGTGGCGGCCGTCGCGGATGGCCAGGATCTCCCGCAGCACGCCGATCAGCTGGTTTGCCATCGCGGTGGCGGAGCCAAAGCGCGCGTCCGGGTTCTCATCTGTCGCCCGCAGCAGCAGCCGGTACAGGGAAAGATATTCGCGGAACAGCGGCACTTCGTCCGGGGTGGGCAGCTGTGACGAATACACGCCGTCGACCACCGGCAGATTCACAATCAGCGCGGCCAGTGTGCGACCGACGGTGTAGATATCGCTGGCGACGGTCGGCCCGGTCTTCGCGATCTCGGGGGCCTGGAAGCCCTTCGTGCCGAAGATGTGCCCGAACGCGCCGATGCCCGTCACCGCGCCCAGGTCGATCAACTTCACCTGATCCTCGGTGATCAGGATGTTGTCCGGCTTCAGGTCGTTGTACACCACTCCACGGGAGTGCAGGTAGTCCAGCGCAGGCAGGATCTCTAGGATGTAGCCGATCGCCACGTCTGGCTCCAGCAGCCCGGAAGCCAGCTTGCGCCGCTGGGCGCGCAGCGACGGGCCGCCGACGTACTCCATCACGATGAACCCACCGGGCGAGCGCGGGTCGTCGATGAAGTTGAAGATCTTCACGATGCCGGGGTGCGTAATGTCCGCCAGGAATGCCCGCTCTGATTCGGCGACGGCGCGTTCCTGTTCGTTCTTCGTGGCCATCATGCCTTTGAGCACCACGTAGCGGTCGGCGACGTTGTGGTCGACCGCGATGTACACCCACCCCAGGCCGCCGTGTGCGATGGGGCCCAGAATCTCGTATTGGCCTGCGATGATGTCGCCTGCTTTCAACGTCGGCGGGGCAGTGCCCTTTTCAATCGCCGCGGTGGGGTCGATCACCGCGTCTTCGGGGTCCGTCGGGGCGATGAAAGGCAGCTGCACCATGCCGTCGGCCACGGACGCGCCGGAGCGGTGCGTGCCACGCCTCTTGCGGAATGTCGATAGCGCCTCAATCCGGGAGCGTTCGCCCGAGTCCACGGCGCTGGCCGGGGATCCCGCGCCCACGGGGGCGGTGTTGCGTACGGTCTCATCGGTGTCTTCGTCGGCATCGTCGTCGGCGAAGGGGTCGAAGATTACAGCCTCGGTGCTCTCGTCGGTGTCCTCGTCGGCGAAGGGGTCGAAGGGTACCGCCTCGGTGTGCACTTCGGGCTCGCTAACGCCCTCGCCCTCTGCACTATCGCTCACGCCCTCGCGCGGCTGCTCGTCATCGTGCTGCGTCATTGTTCCTCCACCGCCTTTCGCCTGAACTTGTTGAGTTCCTTCGATGCTTCTTCGTCGCGGTACTTTAGCGGTAGTGGTGACGCCGGCCCCAGGTAGTCCGCCAGCCACGTGTCATACAGGTCTTGCCACGTTCCGTCGCGCCGAATCCTCTCGAGTGTGGAGTTCACCTGCATCACCAGGCCCGTTGTATTCCGTGGGAATCCAGGGGGTGCGATGGCCACTGCGTAATGGTTCGTATTCGAGGTTTCGGCCACCAGCGTTGTGTAGGGATCCTGGGCCTTCAGGCCGGTGAGGATGGCGTCATCCGTATAGATAGCGTCGGTCTGGAAGCGCTGCATGGCCATGAGGCAATCAGTCCATGCCTGGGCCAGCAGCAGCCTCCCCACGTCGTATTGCTTGATCCGCACGGCGGAGGTCGAGTCGCGCGTCACGCACACAGTCTTGTCGTGCAGCTGGTCGAAGCTTTCGATCTTGGAATCGCTCAGCACCAGCAGGCGCGAATGAACCTGCAGGTAAGGGATGGAAAACTCGACCTTCGACTGGCGCGAGCGGGTGGGGGACATCGTCCGCACGACGATATCTACGTCCCCGCTCCGTAGCGCTTCCGCGCGCTCGCGGCTCTCCACGTAGCGGAACTCGATCCTGTTGGGGTCGCCGAAGATATCCCTGGCGATCTCCCGCGCTAAGTCCACTTCGAAGCCCGCGACGTCACCCGTGACGGGGTCGCGGAATCCCAGCCGGTTCAGCGATTGGGCTACGCCCACGATCAGACGACCCCGGCGGAAAATCTCCGGCACGCGTTCCTTCGGCTTGCGGGTATCCGGCTTGATAGAGCCATAGGGTTCTTCACTGCCTGTGTTGTCGATGGCTGGGTTCATATCCGCTGCGGCGTCCGCATCGCCCGGTACATCGGCAGAATCGGCGTAGGACGCTCCGTAGGGCAGGTCTTCGCTGGCGTTGTGCTTAGCGTTCGGCCATTCGGGCAGGGTGGGGCTATCCATGGCGCAGGCCGTGGTTGCGGCAAGCGCGGCGGCAGAAAGGGTTGCCGCGATCGGCTTAAACGTTGCTAGCCACCAGCGCTGCTTCCGCGGACGGTGTGGATTGCGTGAACGTAAAGTGCGTGAGTGCTGCTGTGCCATTAGAGGAACTCCTGCAGTCGGGGTCGCGTGCCGCCGATGACACACAGGGCCGACAGGACCGTCAGCGCCAGAACCAAGTTCGTCACGCGGCCAGCGGCGCTGCGGCTTTCGACCAGAATATCGCGCAGCTCGGCGCGGATGCTGCTGATGAGTTCCTGCATTTCATCGTCCACGATCCTGTAGTCCGACGTGTCCTCGCCGGGGTCACCCGGCCCGCGGCCGTCCTGGATGCCCTTGCCATTCGGGTCTTTCTTCACCTTCGTATCCAGCGCGGCCGCCAGCGCTTCGGTGTAGCGGCCGTTCTGCAGTTCAGAAACCATGCGCGCGTGCGATTCGTCCCACGAGCGCAGGGCTTCGCGCGCCGTATCGATGCGCTCCGGGTGGCTCACCTGCTTGCGCAGTGCCTCCAGCTTCGAATCGATATCGGCCATGGAATCAGAGAACTTCTGCTGGCGATCCTTGCCGTAGTCACGCTGAATCAGCCCCAACGCTTCCTGTGTGCGCGATTGTTGCACCGAGATGCGCACTGCGGTGAGCTGCTCCAGCGGTCGCACGGTGCCTTGCACGTTTTGGTTACCCGCGTGCCACGTCAGGGCTGCGCTTGTGGACGCCCACACGAGTGCAAACAACATAAGTCCGGTGGCCGCCACATATCCGATGTTGAGCCGCCTGTTGGTCAATGCGGCGAGCCAGAATTGCGCGATGACCAGCATGATGATCGCCGCCACAATTCCGGAGAGGGGGAACCAGAGGGGAGCAGATAGCTTCGCCTGCTGGGCGGAGACTTCCTCCGAGGTCCTGGAATATAGCTCCCGGGCAGCGGGCAGCATCGTGTTCTGCATCAGGGTGGAAGCCTGGGTCAGGTAGGAAGCGCCGACGGGGTTGCGCAGACGGTCGTGCGTCTGCGCTTTGGCCATCAGCTGGAGGTAATCCGGCAAAGAGTTCTGAATCTGCAGCACCAGCGCCATCTCGCGCGACTCAATATCATCGATGCCGCTAGTGGCGCGGATGATAGCTGACGAGGCACTGGTCATGGCCGCGTCGTAATCCTTCGTGGCCGTATCGCTGGTGGACTTGCGCAGGAAGCTGGTGGTGGCCACGGAATCCGCCACGGACAGTGAGTTAAAAAGCTCCTGTGCTGCGTCCGACAGGGGTTCGGTACGGGTGACGAGGGTATTTAGCTGCGACTGGCGATTTTCTGAGCTGTAGACCATCGCGCCGCCGGCGGCGAGGATAGCCAAGACCAGAATGGTGGAGATGATGCTGAGAAGACCAGGGGATGTCCTGGCAAATCTCAGGAACCTGCGTGGCGCTTCCAGCGCCGGATTCATCAGTCCCCTAAACGACCGCCCACGACCGGTGGGGTGCTCGTCGCTGTCCATCCACCGGTCTGCCTCGAACGCAGTCACTGGGGGCATAAGCACAAAGTATATACACCCTAAGTAATTTCGCGTCTACAAAGTCGACTTAGTGTGGCACACTGGAACGCATGATTACGGTCAGTTCCCTTACCAAAGCCTATAAAGGCACTACGGTAGTCGATGATTTGAACTTTGAGGTCACCCCCGGAATAGTTACCGGGTTCTTAGGACCCAACGGTGCCGGCAAGTCTACGACGATGCGAATGATCGTCGGTTTGGATGAGCCGACGAAGGGCACTGCCCGAATCGACGGCAAGGCATACGCCGAATACAAGCATCCGCTGTCCAAGGTAGGCACTCTGCTGGACGCGAAGTGGGTGCACCCCAACCGCAGCGCGGCTTCGCACCTGCGCTGGGTCGCCGCGGCGAACGGCATTTCTAAGAAACGCGTGGATGAGGTCCTGGGCATTGTAGGCCTCAGCGACGTTGCCGGTCGTAAGGCCGGAAAGTTCTCTCTGGGCATGGGGCAACGCCTCGGCTTGGCGTGCGCCTTGCTGGGCGACCCGGAGGTCCTGATCCTCGACGAGCCGGTCAACGGCCTGGACCCGGAGGGCATCCGCTGGGTTCGTGACTTCGTTCGGGCGCTGGCCCGTGAGGGTCGCACTGTGCTCATCAGCTCGCACCTGCTTAGCGAGATGGCGCAGACCGCCGACCACCTGATTGTCATCGGCAAGGGTCGGCTGGTGGCCAACCAGAGCACTCATGAGTTCATCAAGTCGACCTCCGAGGTAGCCACTGTCGTCCGAACTGACCACGTCGATGAGATGAAGACAGCACTGATGGAGGAGCAGGTGCGCTTCGAAGAGGGCAAGGACCTGGACGGTCGCACGACACTCACCATTCCGCAGCAGGAAAGCGACTGGGTGGGTGCCCTGGCCTACAGCTATGGGCTGCGCCTGCGCGAGCTATCTGAGAAGCGCCCGAGTCTGGAGGACGCATACCTGCGTATGACGCAAGAGCACGTGGAATACCACGCGAACGTCGAGGCGGCTCAAGCCCCAGAGGCGGAACCCACGGCGGGGCGTCACCAAGAAAAGGCCGAGGAAAGCAGTAAGGCCGACGAAACCAGCAAGGCCGACGAGGCAACCGGCAACGCCGTGCGCCTGCAGAAAGAAGGGGACAAGTAATGGTGAACCTGATCCAGTCGGAACTGATAAAGATCCGCAGCACCAAGGCCCTGTGGTGGACCTCCGGGCTGATCCTGTTCTTCTCGCTAGGCTTCGCGCTGCTGAACGGCGGCATGACCGGCTCTCTGCTGAGTAGCGCCGAGGCGCAGAAGGACCAGGAGCTGTACATGTCCGTCGCCAGCTCCATTAACGCTGGCATGGGCCTCAACGGCTTCCTGACCTTCGGCATGATGATCGTGATGATCCAGTCCGTCATGATGGTGACCACCGAATACGGTTCGAACACCAGCAAAACCACCCTGCTGGCCACCCCGACGCGTTGGCAGGTGCCGATCGCGAAGTTCCTGGTCTATGGGCTGATTGCCTCGATCCTGGCGTTTATTTCCAACGTCGTCGGCACGATCCTGGCGCGCTGGTCGCTCGGTTGGAAGCTGGAGGACGAGGAGCTGCTGAGCAAGGCCGGCCTCGGCGCCGACGGCCTGTCTGAGCAGATCTGGCGCACCGAGGTCTTCCTGCTGCTGACCATCGCCGCCGCCATCGGCGTGGGTTACCTGGTGCGCAACACCGCAGGTGGCATTGCCGCCCTGCTGCTGTGGAACCTGGTTATCGAGGGCACGCTGGTGCAACTGGTGCCGAAGGTCCGCGACTGGCTGCCGCCGTACATGCCTTTCACGAACGCCGACGCGTTCACCGGCATGCACGACCTGGAGGATGCGCCGTGGGGTCAGACCGGCTCGATCCTATACTTCGCCGCGTGGTGTGTGGTGCTCTTCGTGGCTGGACTGATCACGCTAAAGAAGCGCGACGCTTAAAGGCGTTCTATTTAGGACGCCCCTTCGCCCCACCGGCTATCACGCGCCAGGTGGGGCTTTCGCATGTCGGGCTAAGCCGGCTTGCACTGATTAGTCTGGCTTGCGCTGTAGATCGTCGACGAGAGATTCCGCGGCCAGGGAAAGATTGCGCAGCGCGGGCACGCCACGGCGCAGCTTTGCGATGTCGCGTGCGTCCATGCGGTCGGTGGCCTTAGTGATGATCAGCGCCCACTCGTCGGTGATGGAGTTCATCATGTCCACACCCTCGTCGGTGAGGTAAAGATCCTGGGCGCGCTTGTCCTCCGGGTTGGCCTGGCGGCGTACCAGACCGGAGTTGATGAGACGCCGGACAGTGGCCGATACGTTCGAGGCGCGGAGGAAGCGCAGTCGGGCAACGTCGGAAACGCCGCAGCCCGGATGCTGGGAAATGAACTGCAGCACCTCGATCTCCGACTGGGAGATCTCCAGTGACTGGTTCGGGCGCTCCATCAACCGGCGCGTGGCAGAAAGAAAGTCATACACTGCGGTGGCGATCTCGGCGACGTCGATCTCCGGCAGTATCTCGGGTGCCTTGCGCCCGCGTACCTGTGGCTGGGAAGGCGTTTGTGGCGGCTTCTGGGGTGACGGGGTCATCGGCGAAACTTTCTTTTGGCGTTTTAGCGTTCGTTCATTAATAACTTGTGAAACACCCTATATGACGCTGATCCCACTATTGCCTGATTTGCCAATAAAGGGAACGCCGAACGCTATTGTGGCGCGCTATTCGCCGCTACTGCAGCGCGCTGGTGAGCCGCGCGACGTTATCCACGTACTGCTTGTACAGCGGCCGGGTGCTCCACTGCTCTTCGGTGAGCAGCGCCGAACGCTCCTTGTAGTCGTCCGTCAGCGCACGTAGTGCGTTCAAAAGCTCGCCCTTGCCGACCATCAGTGAAATCTCGTAGTTCAGGCCGAAGCTGCGCATGTCCATGTTGGAGCTACCCATCACTGCCACCTCGCCATCGGCGATGGCGAACTTGGAGTGCAGCACCTTTGGGTAGGGGTACAGGTACATGCGTACCCCGGCCTTCAGCAGCTCCGAGTAGTAGGAGGCCTGCGCGTGCCCCACCATCGGCTGATCCGACTTCTCGGAGACGTAGAGCTCCACCCGCACGCCGCGGTAGCAGGCGGTCGTCACGGCCTCCATGAGGGACTCGTCGGGGATGAAGTACGGGCTGATCAGCTTGAGCGTGTGCTTGGCGTGGTGTGCGATAGAGGTAAACAGTCGCAGGTTCGGCTCCGTGGTGAATCCCGGGCCGGAGGGCACGATCTGCATGATGTCCGCGCCCGTGTCCTGGTCGTGCGTATGCAGCCACTCCTTGGCATCCGTGGGGTTGATCAGGTCCAGTTCCTCGTTGGTTTCGGTGTACCAGTCCACGGCAAACACCGAGTTGATGGTGCTGACGATCGGCCCGGTGAGCTCCGCCATCACGTCCACCCATTCGCGACCGATCTTGTGGTTCTTCGGCTTCTGGTACGGGGCCTCGATCATGTTTTGCGAGCCGATGAAAGCCACCCGCCCGTCCACGACCATTAGCTTGCGGTGGTTGCGCAGGTCGGGGCGGCGGAAGCGCCACTTGAAAGGTTGCAGTGGCAGCATGACCTGCCAGTCCACGCCCATGGCCTTCAACCTCTTGCCCAGCTTCTTGTTGCCCTTGTACTTGTGCGCGCCGATGTGATCCCACAGCACGCGCACCGTCACGCCGCGCTGTGCGGCGCGCCCCAGCGCCTCGAAGAAGGGCTCGGTCGTATCGTCCCAGGCCATGATGTAAATCTCGACGTTTACATAGTCTTTCGCCGAGTCGATGGCGCGGCACATGGCGGCGATGGATTCCTCGTAGTCCGAATGCAGCGCCTGCATCGTCCCATCCACCGCCGGCAGCGCGGTGAGTTCGCGGTTGAGGCGCACCAGGGAGCGCAGTTCATCGCTCAGTTCGCTGCCCTCTGGCACGTCGGGCTCGTCGGAGCTCATGGTGCGGATCAGCTCGTTGGCCTGGTTCTGGATGCGGTGGCGGCGCCGGTTGATCGCTGGCGATCCCATCAGTAGGAATAGGAAGATGCCCAGGAAGGGAATGAGGAAGATGGCGAGCAGCCAGGCCATGGCGGACGTGGGGCGTCGTTCCTTAGGAACCCAGCCCAGGGCAAAGACCTTGAGCGTGTAGTCCAGAACGACCAGCGTGACCTGCCACCATTGCAGGTCGTCGGTGAACTCGCTGAAGATTCCAAACAGATCGGGGAACGGCATGGCCTAGACTCCGCCGTTGGCTTTGCCGTCAGCGTTGCCGTCGACGCTGTAATCCACGATCACCGGAGCGTGGTCGGAGGCACCCTTGCCTTTGCGCTCATCGCGATCCACGCGCGCGGAAGTCGGGGTAATCCCGCGGCAATACTGCAGGTCAATGCGCATACCCTCGCCCTTTTGGAAGCGCATGGCCTGGTAGTCCCAGTAGGTGTATTCGTCGGCGATCAGATCCGTCGCGGCTGTCATCCCCGCATCCTCCAGGGCGCGCAGCCGGGCGCGCTCGTTGGGGGTCACGTGCGTCCGACCGTCGAAGAAGCTGCGGTCCCATACGTCCTTGTCGCGCGGGGCGATGTTGTAGTCGCCGACCAGGCACAGCTTCTGGCTGCTCTTTCTTTCGGACGCCCCCACGCCCGAACCCGCCGCATACGCCGCGAGGGCGTCGAGCCACCGCAGCTTGTAGGAGTAATGCGGATCCGCGATTTCGCGGCCGTTAGGAACGTACAGGCTCCAGATCTCCACGCCGCCGCAGGTCGCGCCAATCGCGCGCGCCTCCAGGGCCTGGTCAGCGTCCAGATCCTTGTCGAAGCCGGGCTGGCCGAAGTCGGTCTGCACGTCTTCCAGCCCCACCCGCGACAGGATGGCCACGCCGTTGAAGCTGTGCAGGCCGAAGTGGGCCTGCTGGTAGCCAGTGTCAGAGAAATCGGGGAACTGCTTGTCGGTGCACTTGGTTTCCTGCAGGCACAGTACGTCGACGTCGCTGCGCTGCAGGAACTCGCGCACCCGCTCCTCGCGGGTGCGGACGGAGTTGATGTTCCAGGTGGCGATGCGCATGGTTAAGCATTCTAGCGCGTGCGCAGACTGCGACTGCGGTGGTGTTCGCTGAAGCCTAGCTTGTGGTACAGCGCCTTTCCAGCGGTGTTGGAATCGATAACGTCCAGGTAGGCGCGGTCGGCGCCGTTGTCCTTGCCCCAGTCCAGGATGTGCTGGCACAGCAGGGTGCCCAGTCCCTGACGGCGGTATTCCGGGGCGACAGCCACGGCGGAGTATCCCAGCCAGTCGTCGGTGATGGTGGCGCGGGTGATGGCTGCGAGTTGCCCGTCGATGGTCAGGCGCGCGAAGCCTAGCTGGCCGTCGATGCGTTGGCTCAGCAGATCCAGGGCTTTCTTGGGCAGGGGTTGGCCGCGGAACTTGTACATGGAGAACCAGTCGGCAGTTGGACTGTCGTCGACTGTGAGCGCGACCTGTGTGTCGGCAAGTGGCGGGGTCAGCTGGCTTTCTGGCTGTCCACCCAGGTCCTTGCTCATCACTACGATCTCCGGCCCGCGTTCACCCGGCAGGTGCTCGGCGGGGCGGCCGATCCGGTCGGGGATCATCAGCTGGCACGGCAGGTCGTGGGAGCGGTAGAACTCCTGCAGTTCTGCGAGCGGAACTTCTCGCAGCCCGGCGCTCGGCCCGATGGGTACTGCGGAGTTGCTGCGCTCGGTGATGCCATCGCCTGCGCGCGCCAGCCAGCCGCCGATCATCTGGTTATCGATGCCGGGGAAGGCTGCGGCTTTGGCGGTCTCCAGCGCGCGTATGTCGCTGTTGCGCACGGGTTTCGCGCTCAGGGTCTTCAGTACCACCACGTTGCCGTCCGGGATGATCCGGTCGTCGACCTGCAGAGGGTTCACGCTGCGGAGCACGCCGATCGCGTCGGTGACGGTGCCTGCGTCTTCAGTGACGCGGTAGCGCACCACCACGCGCACGCCCAGGCGGATGCTGACGGGGTCGGTGAGGCGGCTGATCGGGAACCCGAAGCCTTCCACCCGCCGCGCACCGGCGTGAGCGGCGGAGAAGGTCGTGTCCTTATTCATGCCCGAAAGGATCCTCGTCCACGCCGGGCAGCCAGGTGTTACCCGCGTGATCCCAACCCTCGGCCTTAATGGCCTTCTTGGACTTGCGCTTCCAGCGGCCGATCAGGGTGTCGGTGTAGAGGTAACCGTCCAGGTGGCCGACCTCGTGCTGAAGGCAGCGGGCGAAGAAGCCGGTGCCCTCGACGGTGACTTCCTCACCGTTTTCGTCCAGGCCGGTCACTCGCGCCCAGTCGGCGCGGCCGGTGGGGAAGGAGTAGCCGGGTACGGACAGGCAGCCTTCCTCGTCTTCTTCCTCGTCGGGCATGGATTCGGGGATCTCGCTGGTTTCCAGTACCGGGTTGATTACGCAGCCGCGGCGCATTGTGCCCAGCTCTGTGTCGGGGCAGTCGTAGATGAAGAATCTTTTATTGACGCCAACCTGGTTGGCCGCCAATCCCACACCATTGGCCGCGGACAGAGTTTCGTACATGTCCTCGATCAGGGTGGCGAGGTCTGGGATCTCGCTCGGGTCCACCTTGGTGGTGGGGTTGTGGAGGACGGGGTCGCCACAGATGACGATAGGCATGATGGTCATGACTCACAGTCTAGAATCTATTGCCATGTTGTCAGACCGAGAGATCGCCATTTTGGAGTTTGAGCGCCGCTGGTGGCTGGATACCAGCGCAAAGAACGAGCACATCCGTGGCGAGTTCGGGGTGGATCCGGTGCGCTATTTCCAACAGCTCAACCGTTTGATCGAGCGCCCCGAGGCGCTGGATTTCGATCCCGTGTTGGTGCGGATGCTGTTGCGCCGCCGCGACGAAGAGTGAGTGACCGCGCGTGTCAGGCTTGTTACTAATGTTGCGAAAGTTAAAATCTGAGGCGTGACTGATTCGAACCGACCACGCCATGCACTCGACGACGCAGAGGATAGCGAGAACCTCGGCCTGCCCCTCCGCGGGCTCGCCATGATTCTGATCGCTGTGGCCGTCCTGCTGATCGGCTGGGCTGCCTACTCCCTGACGGGGAAGGATTCCGACGAATCCAACCGGGCCAGCCAGAGCCAGCAGACCAGCCAGGCGCAGAACCAGCCTGGTAAGGCTCCCTCGAGCGAGCAGGGTGCGCGCACCCCCGGTGGTCCCGAGCCCGATAAGCCGAAGCCGGAAGGCGAGCAGGTCGGCCGGGAGAATGCTTCCGCCGATGGGCGCCAGGAAGGCGAAGCTAATCCGGCGGAGGGTGGCGTCAATAAAGAAAACACCTATGTGGCCGTCCTCAACAACAGTCCCATCGCAGGGCTCGCCGGCGACGTAGCCCACAAGATGCGTGATCAGCAGTGGAGCAAGACCGGTGTGGGCAACCTCCCGGACGAATCGGGTGTGTTCCCGACGTCTGTGGTGCTCTACTCGAAGGGTAATGACGCCGAACGTCAGCTGGCCGAGCAGCTTGCCAAGGACCTCGGCATCTCCTCGCGCGAACGGGATGAGGTGACCGATCGCACCCTCGCTGGTGTAACCATGCTGGAGGGGCAGCGCCCCGCGGGTGTCGTTGTTGTGACAACAAATGACATGCCCCGCTAGAGTGAAAGAGTTCTTTAAACTTCTGTCTACATATCTTTAAGGGGCCACAATGGACTTCCCGGGTTCCGCGCCTTCTGTTGGTATTGAGTGGGAAGTCGCCCTCGTTGACCCCGAAACCCGCGACCTGGTTCCGCGTGCTGCGGAACTGCTGGAGCGGATGGACGAGGTACACCCCGGCCACAAGGTCGTCCGCGAGTTCCTAGCGAATACCGTGGAGATGGTCTCCAGCGTGCACGGCACGATCCCGGAGGCCGTGGAGGAGCTGCGCGGCCAGGCCAAGCAGCTGCTGGAATGTGCGGACGACATCGGCGTGAACCTGTTCTCCGCGGGCACGCACCCATTCGCACACTGGGGTGACCAGAAACTTAGCGAAAAGGGCAGCTACCAGGAGATCATCGAGCGCACCCAGTACTGGGGCCGCCAGATGCTGATCTGGGGAATCCACGTGCACGTGGGCGTGGGCTCCAAGGAAAAGGTGTGGCCGATCATCAACGCGTTGATGACGCACTACCCGCACATCCTGGCCATGTCCGCCAGCTCGCCCGCATGGGAGGGGCTGGATACCGGCTATTCCTCCAACCGCACCCTGCTGTATCAGCAGCTGCCGACCGCGGGCATGCCCTACCACTTCGAGGACTGGGAGCAGTGGGAGGAATTCAACCGGGACCAGGATCGTTCCGGGGTGATCAACCACACCGGCTCGATGCATTTCGACGTGCGTCCCACCAAGTACGGCACGGTGGAGACCCGTTTTGCTGACGCCACGATGGAGCTGTGGGAGCTCGCAGCCATCGCCGCCTACACTCACTGCCTGGTGGTGTACTTCGAGCGCCGCCTGGATGCCGGCCACAAATTGCCGAGCCTGCAGCCCTGGCATGTTGCGGAGAACAAATGGCGCGCGGCACGCTACGGCCTGGACGCGCTGATCATCACGGATAGGGAGACTAACGAGGCGCTGGTCACTGACGAGCTGGATGCGTGGGTGGATAGGCTCGCCCCGCTGTCGGAGGAGCTGGGCTGCGCCGCCGAGCTGCAGGATGTGCGCAAGCTGATCGCCCGCGGTGGGGACTACGCGCTGCAGCGTGCCGCCGCCCGGGAATACGGCGCGGCGCCGGAACCGGGCACGCGTACCCGCGGTGACGATGGGGTAGAGGGTGGCTTCACTCAGCCGGAGGCGTGGATCGCTGCGGTCGACCTGACGGTCGACCGACTGCGGAAGTCGCTGTAGTTACGCGGCCTAGCCGCTGTTACACGGCCTAGCCACCATGACGTGGCGAAGCTTAGAGGTGCAGCTTAGAGGTGCAGGCGGGAGGCTGCGTTGCACAGCGCGTTGGCGATCGAGGTATCGCGATCCGCGCCGAAGCCGACGGCCCACACGCGCTTGGACTTGTGCACCGCGTAAATGAAGGTCACCGTGGCCTCGAAGATGTCGTACTGGTGGAACTCCACAACTTCCACAGGGAAGCTGTGGTCAGCCAGAACCTCCGACATCGCAGAGGATGCGCCCATCGCGGTGATCTCCACGCGGGTGGCCTGCCCATCGGCGCGCAGGCCACTGACCTGCATGCTGAAGTCGTGGCGACCCAGCGAGCGGCGGGTGGCCTTCAGGTAATCCACGCGGATCGCGGCGGGAGCGTAGGTGCGGATGAACTTCTTCCACTCCATGCCACGCGCCTCCTGGCGCATGCCGACCGGCAGGCGCTGCCCGAAGCGGGCGCGGAAAGGATCCTCCGCGAAGGTGCGGGTGCGCTTGCGGCGCTTTTCGATGCGAGTGTGTACCGGCTCGCTGAACGTCTTCGCAGTCGAACGTCGCGCGCTGGGTAGCGGGGTGTACACCGGCGCGTCTAGCTCCATGTCCTGGTCCGAGCTTGCGAAGCGGATCAAGGTCGTGGTGTTCGAAGTAGAGACGTTCATGGGAGTGGCTCGAATTTCTGGAACAGAATCTTACAAAGTGCGGTTGGCTAAAAAGGTGCAGTTGGTTAAGTACTGCTACTTAAATAATGTAATCCGTCTCACTCTGAGATTCAAACTGTTGCCTAGTTCTCATTCTGTGAGATTTCCGGTGGTAGGGGCCGGTTCTAGGCAATAGTTCGGCAACGTCTGGGTAGCGTCTGGGCAATGCTAGGGCAACGCCTCGGCAGTGCACGCGCACTTACCGAGAGTCAAGTGCTAGCTGTGGGCGGCCGCGGTGCGCAGCAGGAACAGTAGCTCCGCCGTGGCGATGGCCTCGATCTCGCCCGGATCCACCGACTCGTCCGCCGAGTGGATGGCGCACTTCGGCTCCTCGATGCCATACAGCGCGAGCTCTGCCTCCGGATACGCGGACAGCAGCTTGTTCGTCAGTGGGATCGATCCGCCAGAGGCAACCTCCATCGTCTCCTTGCCGTAAACCTCGCCCAGCGCCTCGCCGAGCAGCTGCAGAGCCGGGCCGGACGTATCCGCCTGAAATGCTTCGGCCAGCGAGCCACGCTCGATCTCCACCAGCGCGTTGGTCTTCTGGCTTTCCAGGTGCTTGACCAGCAGATCCTGGCATTCCTGCGGATCGCGTCCCGGCGGGACGCGCAGGCTTACGACGGCCGCCGCGGTCGCCGGAACGGAGTTCACCGAGTCCGCCACCGACAGCGCATCCAGGCCCGTGATCGTGATCGACGGATTCATTACCGTCAGGTCGTTCGGCTGCCACTCGCCGGTGCCGTACAGCGCCACGCCGTCGGTCACCCCGGCGTTGTCGCGGAATGCTTCTTCTGTGGGTCCGACGCCACCCCAGCGCTCCTTCGGCTCCAATCCCGGAACGGCCACCAAGCCGTCCTTGTCGTGGAGGGTAGCTAGCAGCTGCACTAGCTCGACGAGGGCATCCGGAGCCGAGCCGCCGAACTGGCCGGAGTGCATCGGCTGCGCCAGCGTGCGGGTGCGCACGGTGACCGGCGCGGAACCGCGCAGCGCGGTGCACAGGCTTGGCTCGCCCAGAGCGTCATTGCCGGAATCGGCGATGAGGAAGGTGTCGGCAGCGAAGAGTTCCGGCTTCTCGGCCAGAAGGTCCTCCAGGCCGTAGCCTCCGCGCTCCTCCGAGCCCTCGACGACGATTCGGATGCCGAGGTTTTTGGCGGCTGGGAAGTGGGCGTCCGAAAGAATAGAAAGAGCACGCAGCACCGCAACGTGCATGGCGACGTGGCCCTTGCAGTCGGCGGTACCACGGCCATACCAGCGGCCGTCGCGTTCGGTAAGGGTCCACGGGTCGGAGGTCCACTCGTTGACGTCGCCGGCGGGCTGCACGTCGAAGTGGGAGTACAGCAGGATGGTGGGGTAGCCCTCGGCGGGTTCGCGCAGGCCGATGACGGAGGTGGAGCCGTCGGTGGTGACATGACCGGTGACGGGGATGCCCACGCTGGTGAATGCGTCGATGACCCACTGTGCAGCGGCGGCATTGGCTTCCTCGAGGCCCGGGGTGGAGTGGACCGACTCGAAGGAGACGAGGGCGGTGAGGTCCTCCTTGAGTTGTGGCATTTGCTCCGCGATGGCGGCACGGGCGAGGTCTAGCTGAGAGGTGTTGGAATTGCTCATAGATAACTACTGTAGCGACCGCACCGGACAGGGCCTTGTAGGTGGCGGCGCCGCGAGTAGTGCTACGGCTGTGGGTAACGCAAAGAATGCGCAAGCATCTTGCAGACGATGGGGGAGAGTGCTAAAAACGGGATTAGCACTTGAACTAAGGGAGTGCCAGAAAATAACCGTCAGATGAAGTGAGGGTGAATGTCGCGACATTCATTCACCCGTGCCGTCGCGGGCGCTTGATCTGAACCGTATGTGTCGCCAACTCTAACGGAGGATCGAAAAGCCTCATGGCTAAGATGATTGCATTCGACGAAGAAGCACGCCGCGGACTGGAAAAGGGTCTGAACACCCTGGCAGACGCGGTCAAGGTAACCCTCGGCCCGAAGGGACGCAACGTTGTCCTGGAGCGCAAGTGGGGCGCCCCGACGATCACCAACGACGGTGTGACGATCGCTCGCGAAATCGAGCTGGAAGACCCCTACGAGAAGATCGGTGCTGAGCTGGTCAAGGAAGTTGCCAAGAAGACCGACGACGTCGCTGGCGACGGCACTACCACCGCCACCGTCCTGGCACAGGCCCTGGTGCGCGAGGGTCTGCGCAACGTTGCCGCTGGCTCCAACCCGATGGGCATCAAGCGCGGCATCCAGGCTGGCGTGGAGAAGGTCACGGCAGAGCTGCTGGGCCACGCCAAGGAGATCGAGACTCAGGAGCAGATCGCCGCTACCGCAGGTATCTCCGCTGCTGACGAGAAGATCGGCCAGCTGATCGCCGAGGCTATGTACAAGGTCGGCGACGGCCAGCTGAACAAGGACGGCGTAATTACCGTCGAGGAGTCCAACGCTTTCGGTGTGAACCTCGAGGTCACCGAGGGTATGCGCTTCGACAAGGGCTACATCTCCGGCTACTTCGCCACCGACGTGGAGCGCGGCGAGGCTGTCCTGGAGGATCCGTACATCCTGCTGGTCAGCTCCAAGATCTCCAACGTGAAGGACCTGCTGCCGCTGCTGGAGAAGGTCATGCAGTCCGGCAAGCCGCTGCTGATCGTTGCCGAGGACATCGAGGGCGAGGCTCTGTCCACCCTGGTTGTGAACAAGATCCGTGGCACCTTCAAGTCCGTCGCCGTGAAGGCTCCGGGCTTCGGCGACCGCCGCAAGGCACAGCTGCAGGACATTGCGATCCTGACCGGTGGCCAGGTTATCGCCGAGGAAGTTGGCTTGTCCCTGGAGACCGCTGACCTGCCGATGCTGGGCACCGCCCGCAAGGTCGTTGTGACCAAGGACGACACCACCATCGTTGACGGCGCAGGTTCCGCAGAGCAGCTGGCTGGTCGCATCAAGCAGATCCGCCAGGAGATCGAGAACGCTGACTCCGACTACGACGCAGAGAAGCTGCAGGAGCGCCTGGCTAAGCTGTCCGGCGGCGTTGCAGTGCTGCAGGTCGGCGCCGCTACCGAGGTGGAGCTGAAGGAGCGCAAGCACCGCATCGAGGATGCCGTGCGCAACGCAAAGGCAGCTGCAGAAGAGGGTATCGTCGCCGGCGGCGGCGCAGCCCTGCTGCAGACCGCCAACGTGCTGGACGACAACCTGGGTCTGGAGGGCGATGAGGCTACCGGCGTGCAAATCGTTCGCGCCGCCCTGGCTGCCCCGCTGAAGCAGATCGCCCACAACGCTGGCTTGGAGCCCGGCGTGGTTGTCGACAAGGTCGCCAACCTGCCGGTCGGTGAGGGCCTGAACGCCGCTACCGGCGAGTACGTGGACCTGCTGAACGCTGGTATCTCCGATCCGGTGAAGGTCACCCGTTCCGCTCTGCAGAACGCTGCCTCCATCGCCGCGCTGTTCCTGACGACCGAGGCTGTCGTTGCGGATAAGCCGGAGCCGGAGGCGCCGGCAATGCCGGGTGCCGACGAGATGGGCGGCATGGGAGGCTTCTAATCGCCTCTCAGGAATAGCTAAAAATAGCTAGTTTGCCTAGATTTAACCTAGGTAGACAAGGCGTAAAAACAGCCCCTGAGCTGGAACTTTATCAAACCGTTACCCTCTGTTGGGGGATAGGTTCACAAAAGGTTCCTCTCAGGGGTTGTGTCTTTTCTTAGATACGCTAGTGTATTTCGCAGACGGCCTAAAGGGGGCGTCACTACCAAAGAAAATTTTTGGGCCCAGGGAACCTGGCGCCCCCGATCTCTTAAGAGGAGAACACAATGATCGATCAGATTACCACCATCTTCGGCCAGCTGGGCGACTTCCTGGGCGGCTTCGGCAACATCTTCAAGGGCCTGAAGGACGTTATCAAGACCATCGTTGCTTGGACCGGTGCTTCCAAGTAAGTTCCGCTTCTAGCGATTGTTAAAACCCCGGCTTCGGCCGGGGTTTTTTCATGCCTAGTTGAGCCGTGCGGGTTAAGTAGCAAAAAGTGTGTCTGACTTT
>NZ_KV799251.1:0-47033 GCF_001809885.1 Corynebacterium sp. HMSC058E07 | reverse complement strand
CGCTATTGAGTTCTCAAACAACCTACGCACACCGATCGCACCAGTAAGGTTTGTGTTCCCCACTCGCTCTCGGCGACTTGATTTAATGTACACCCACCCCGAAGAAACACACAAATCCCCTGGTAGAAGCGGGAAATGCAACTACCAAGGGATCTGTTTAACGCATAAAGGCCGTTCGGGGTGGCGTCACTAAGAAGAAGCCCCAACGCGCGCACCGGCGAAACGCTTCTTGCCCTTGCGCAGCACCAGCCACGATCCGTGCAGCAGATCGTCGGCGGACGGCGACCATTCGATGTCCTCGATGCGCTGGTTGTTCACGTAAGCGCCACCCTCCCCGACGGTTCGACGGGCGGCACCCTTGGACTTCTCCAGGCCGGACTCGACGAGTAGGTCCAGGATGGTGGCATCGGAACCGACCTCGGCAACCTCGGTTTCCTGCAGTGCGGAAGACAGGGTGGCCTCGTCCAGGTCGTGCAGCTCCGCCTTGCCGAACAGCGCCTGGGCGGCCAGCTCCACGGCCTCAGTAGCAGCAGCGCCGTGCACCAGAGTGGTCATCTCGCGGGCCAGAACTCGCTGCGCCTCGCGCTTGAAGGGCTCCTCGGCGACCTTGCGCTCCAGCTCCGCGATCTCCTCCTGGGAAAGGAAGGTAAACCAGCGCAGGTAATCGATCACTACGGTATCGCCTGCGTTGATGAAGTACTGGTACCAGGAGTACGGGCTGGTCAGCTGCGGATCCAGCCACAGCTTGCCGCCGCCGGTGGACTTGCCGAACTTGTTGCCCTCCGCGTCGGTGACCAGCGGCACGGTCAGGCCGTGCACCTTGGCGCCGTTCACGCGGCGGTTCAGATCCACACCAGAAACGATGTTGCCCCACTGGTCGCCACCGCCGATCTGCAGCACGCAGTCGTACTCGTTATGCAGGTGCACGTAGTCGTTGGCCTGCAGCAGCATGTAGGAAAACTCGGTGTAAGAAATGCCATCCGATTCCAAGCGGCGCTTCACGGTATCGCGGTCCAGCATGGTGTTCAGCGAGAAGTTCTTGCCGACATCGCGCAGGTACTCAATGACGTTCATCTGACTGATCCAGTCAGCGTTGTTAACCATCACGGCCGGGCTGTCCACGTCGCTTTCGCCGGTGAAATCGACGAATGCCTCCAGCTGCTTCTTGATGGCCACCATGTTCTCACCGATCTGCTCTTCGGAAAGCATGGAGCGTTCGCCCACATCGCGCGGGTCGCCGATCATGCCGGTCGCGCCACCGGCCAGGGTGATCGGGCGGTGGCCGAACTGCTGGAAGCGCTTCAACATAATCAGCGGCACCAGGTGGCCCGCGTGCAGGGAGCTACCCGTCGGGTCGAAACCGCAGTACAGAGTGATGGGGTTCTGCGTGGCCTCCTTCAGCGCCTCCAGGTCCGTGGACTGATTAATCAGGCCGCGCCACTGCAACTCGTCAATGATGTTCTTGTTGTCGCTCATGCGTATTCGTTCTCGTTCCTCTTTTATGCGTTGCTACTTGACGGGGTTACTTGACCGGCCAGTCTTGAGCTTCTTCGACCAGCAATACCGGGATGCCGTCCTGCACCGGATAGGCCTTGTTCAGGCGGGGGTTCACCAAATAGTCACCGTGATCCTCCAGTGGCTGCTTGTCGATGGGGCACGCGAGGATCTCTAGGAGCTTCTGGTCAATCATGTTGCCCAGTCTAGCTGGTGGCTTGGGCTACTCTCTTAGTGACGCCCCCTACGTAGCCCAATACTTACTGGCCCTGTCCAGGGCAGTGGCCAGGCCGCCCTCTTTGGCCTTAAAGACTTCACCGCCGGTCTCTTCAGCAAGACGCTGCATGTCCTCTGCGTTTTCATTGCCGTAATGGACGATGTATACGGGGAAAATTACCCCCTCCTTGCGCTCCCTGTACCTCAGTTCGTGCGACCATTCCGCATAGTCCACACCTTTGGCAGGTGTTCCACTGGTCAGCAAGACTATTGACTGTCCTTGAATCAAGTTTCCTCTTCGCGGAATTCGCAGGTATTCCCTGTACAGCTGGTAATAGATATTGGCCTCTTGCCGGGGCGCCATACGGTCTACGTAATCCTTTAGAGCGTGTGCATGCTTTGGATCATCTGAGGAATAGTCCTTTTGGGTGAACGCTTTGCTCGAGGATGTACTGGATGTTGTGATATTTACCGCTCTGCCATCGACCCCCGCTTGTTCACCAAGCAAATCGAGTACGTCCTTCTTTACTTCCCTAAGGTTTTCCCCTTGCATGGAAGCGGAAACGTCGACTAGCAGGTTGATGTCTCTGGGGCGAAGCAGCTCCTCCCGATAAAAGCGCAATGTGTTATCGAACTCCTGCTTGGAGCTAGGGAGCTTATGAGTGGTTGTATCAGCACGGCGTTGCCCAGGTGAGTCGCCCAATTCAACTCGTATTTTATCCCGGAGTTCGTTGCCATGTTGAGTGATCCAATCAGCGAAGGCTTTCGTCTTAGCATGAGCAGAAGCCTCAGCTTCTTCGTCATCTGGATTCTTGATCACCGAAATCGGAAAGTCGTTAAACCCGATCCTGTCAGCGGGGATAACAAAGGTAATTTCTCCGTTATCCCTTAAAAGTTTCTCATCAGAAGAAAACGCGAAAACTGCTTGAGCAACATCATCTGTAGCAGAGAATCTGTCATACAATTCATCAGAAGTATCGCTTAAAAGCACCTGAGCGCCGAAAAACTTCTTCAATTGAGGATGACTTTACCTGCAACCTCTTCTGCTAAGTCATCTGATTGCAAGCCCCCGATCTTGTATAGTATGCCGATCAGAGACTGCATACCCAGGTTGGATTTGCCCGGATCTGCCATACCAAAAGTTAGGTCTCCCCTTGTGACCGCTTCCCGGACATCGTTCCACGTAACTTGCTTCTTCCGCCATCCCAAACGATCCAGGTCTTTGCTCCTTAATGCGAGCCCCAACGTATCCGAAGCCAACCCGTAGCTCTCTCCGAGCGCCTCATTGTTTTGCAGGTTCACATAGGAGTTAGTCGCCAACCAGACTGCATCGTACTCATCCCCTAGCTCCCCATTAGCAATCTTCCGGGAAAGCTCAACTGTGTCTCCCCCGAGGTCAATCTCGACTTGCATTCCGTAGTCACGCTTCGCTTCTACCCACAGGAACGGACTGAATGGAATGTCATTCGCCATCACTATCCGCAGCGGGCGCTCATCTTCTCCTCCATCACGTTTCTTGGCTACAGTCCCCACAGCCACAAAAAACACAACAAGGATAAATACGAGGAGAATACTGGCGGTCTTTTTGGAGAAAGCATTAGTCATTTCTTCAACTCTATTTGTGCGCAAACCGATGCATTATCTTGAAACCTAATTGATTTATACTCATTCCTCGGGCTTCCGTAGCACGCCGAATTCTAGTTCTAGGAATGTGCGATTGTCCTTCAGCTCTTGGAGGTTATCTTGCATGATCGCTTGGTGGACTTTGTCCATTTCCGATTGCAAAACTGCCAGCGAAGCACGGAAATCCTCAACGGCCTGGTTATGCGTTGCAGTCGGCATGTCATCAAGAATTCGGCAGGTCTCTGGGAAATAGACGTCCAAAATGCGGCGAACCTTGTTCTCTTGCGGCGGATCCGCAGCCAAGTGATCCCACTCGTGCACAACGTCCTTGCACGTGCTGTAGAAATGATCGAGATCCGCGTAGAACTCTTGGCGCTGCTGGCCGGAGACGCGCACGGATTCTTTGAGATGCTTAGAGTGGGTGCGGATGCCCTGTAGGGACTCGGTAGGAACCTCATAGAACGCGGGAGCTGGTTTACTAAAAGGTTCGTGCCGTTTCTTTTCCAGAGAGTGCTTCCCATCCTGGACTGGCTTCCCCTCTAGCGACTTTTGTTCCTGTCCTTCCGGCATGAGCATCCCAGCAGCACCGGCGAGGGCTCCCGCCACGACGATCCACAGAGATCCTAGATCCACCGCAGCATGCAAGCCCACGATCGCGACGAAAACGACAAGTCCAGCAACGATTTTCGGAAAGTACTTGGAGTTCATGGTTTCTTTCCTACCCTGTCCTACTGATTGCGGCCTACTGATTGCGGCCTACTGGTAACTGCGGATCTCTTCGAACGCCTTAGACAGATCACCGCTACGAGCGTTGAAAACCTTGCCACCGGTGAAGTCCGCCAGGAAGTTCATCTCCTCCTCGCTGGCTTCCCCATAGAGGATGACGAACACCGGGATCTTGCGGTCAGTCTCGGCCATCTTGCGCTTCATCTTGGTGATGAACTCCTGGCGATTCGTGCCGGAGTTCGACTCACCGTCGGTCATCAGCACAATCGAATTCAGGGAACCGCCGCCTTCGCCCACACGGTCGTAGGCGCGCAACACGGCGTCATAAATCGCGGTTTCACCACGGGGCTGCAGACCATTGACGTAATCCCGCAGGCCTCGACTCTGCTCCGCGCTGTCCGGGTCGTAGTGCTCCTGGGTGTATCCATCGGCAACCTTGCTACTGAAAGGCATAAGGGTGATCGTTTCGCGGCGGCCGAATCCCTTCGGATTACCGGCTTCGCCTGCGGTGCCGTCAATAAGCCTGTTCAGGATGCCCTTCAGATCTGCCAGTCGGTTGCCCCGCATCGAGCCGGACGTGTCGAGCAGGAAGTTGCTGTCAGCGGGGCGGCGAAGGTCATCACGATACAGGCTGACAAGAGAACGAATGTGATCCTTCGACGTCGGATACTCGTAGTAGTTCTGGGTGCCCTTGTTTTCCGCGTCCTTGCCCGAAACGATCAGGTGGGTTCGCTCCCCTACCTCTTCGCTGTGCTCTTTAAACCAATCGGCTAGGGCTTCGACCTTCGCTACGGTGTCCGCCTCAGGCCCCGTTTCTCCGGGCTTCGTGAGCGCCGAGAGAGGGTAATCAGCAGCGCCCGCGGCATCCCCGGGGACGATTACTTCAATATCTACCCCGTCGTTTTCCTTCATCGATTGCAGAACGGATTGATAGTTGAAGATGCCATCCGCCTTGCCAGGGTTCTTTACGAAGGTATCGCGCAGCCAACCGGAGGATCCGGAAGTGATCGTCTGGCCAGAGAAGAAGTCCTTCATACGTGGCTTGTCGAGAAACGCCGTCGAAAGATCGAACTTCTGCCCCTGCGGAGAATTGCTCAGTGCCGCCGCGACCGAAAGAAGAGTAAGGAAACCGGAGTTGGATTCCTGCGGATCTGTCATGCCGAACGTAAGATCACCGCGCTTTACGGCCTCAGCGATATCCGACCACTTGACGTCCTTATTGCGCCATCCCAGGCGATTGACCGCGTCCTGTTTGAGCCCCAGAGCTACCGGCGAACGGGCAATGCTGTGATCTTCGGACTGCTGGGATGAGCCCTCCGCTCTGGCAAAAGCGTTGGTTGCAAACCAGGTGGCGTCATACTTATCCCCATAATCACCATCCACCAGGTTACGAGTGTTGACGAGAGTGCCACTGTCGTACTCCATTTCAATCTCGAACCCCAAGTCCGAGGAAGCCTGTTGGATAAACGGTTCCATATCCGACAGCTCTGTAGCAGCGACAATTTTCAAAGGCTTGCTGGTGTCATAAGACTTCCCGCCAGATCCGGTAAGACTGCCGGGGAAATTCCCCGAGCCAACCACATAAGCAACCGCTGCTATCAGCAGCAACACAACTACAAGGAAAAACTTTGAACTGCTCTTTTTGCCGTTATTGGCGTTCAAGCTGCTGGGGTATGGGCTCGTCATAGGCCTGATCTTATTTCACACGCAGCTACTTTTCAGGTCAAACCGATCAAGCTGACAGGGCGAAACTACACGCTTGTGAGAGGTGCGTTACAGTGGAAAGCACAACCGAACACGGGCGCTCGAGGTATCGAGCTGAGACCGCGCTACATCCCGCGCGGGTACCGCTAGAACCTGTCTGGTTAGAACCAGCGAAGGAAGAGTCAGGAGAGTCTTTAATGACGGACACGTCTACCCAGAACACCGCTGCCACCCCCACCGACGAGTACGGCGCGGAGATCCACCCGAAGCACAGCTTCTCCCCCATCGAGAAGACCGTGGAATCCTTCGGCAAGACCTTCAAGCTGCAGGTTCCGGAGACGGAGATTCAGCTGGACGACTCACCGACCGGCCCCAACGCGCCAGTGAGGATCTACCGGACCCGCGGACCGTGGGCCGAGCCGACCAAGGGACTGGAAGGGCTGCGCAGCGAATGGATCGAAGCTCGTGGCGACGTGGAGCCCTACGAGGGGCGCCGCCGCAACCTGCTGGATGACGGCAACCGTGCAGTCAAGCGTGGCGAGGCCAGCGAGGAATGGAAGGGTTCCACCCGCCCCACCCTGCGCGCCAAGGACGGCAAGCGCGTTACCCAGATGCACTACGCCCGCCAGGGCATCATCACCCCGGAGATGGAGTACGTGGCGCTGCGCGAGCACTGCGACGTAGAGAAGGTCCGCGAGCAGGTTGCCTCCGGCAAGGCCATCATCCCGAACAACGTTAACCACCCGGAATCCGAGCCGATGATCATCGGCAACGCCTTCACCACGAAGATCAACGCCAACATCGGTAACTCCGCCGTCACTTCCTCCATCCGCGAAGAGGTCGACAAGCTGCGTTGGGCCACCCGCTGGGGTGCGGACACCGTGATGGATCTGTCCACCGGTAACGACATTCACACCACCCGCGAATGGATCCTGCGCAACTCCCCTGTACCCATCGGCACCGTGCCGATCTACCAAGCCCTGGAGAAGGTCGACGGCGTGGCCGAGGATCTGACCTGGGAGATCTTCCGCGATACCGTCATCGAGCAGTGCGAGCAGGGCGTGGACTACATGACCATCCACGCTGGCGTGCGCCTGCCGTTCGTGCCGCTGACCACCAAGCGCGTTACCGGCATCGTGTCTCGCGGTGGTTCCATCATGGCGGGCTGGTGCCTGGCACACCATAAGGAATCCTTCCTCTACGAAAACTTCGACGAACTGTGCGAGATCTTCGCTAAGTACGACGTCGCCTTCTCTCTAGGCGACGGCCTGCGCCCCGGCTCCATCGCGGACGCCAACGACGCAGCCCAGTTCGCAGAGCTGAAGACCATCGGCGAGCTGACCCACCGCGCCTGGGAGTACGACGTCCAGGTCATGGTCGAAGGCCCGGGCCACGTGCCACTGAACATGGTGCAGGTCAACAACGAAAAGGAGCAAGAATGGTGCGGCGGCGCACCGTTCTACACCCTGGGGCCGCTGGTTACGGATATCGCTCCGGGGTACGACCACATCACCTCCGCCATCGGTGCGGCAAACATCGCCATGGGTGGCACCGCGATGCTGTGCTACGTCACCCCGAAGGAGCACTTGGGTCTGCCGAACAAGGATGACGTGAAGACCGGTGTGATCACCTACAAGGTGTCCGCCCACGCCGCCGACGTTGCTAAGGGCCACCCGGGCGCCCACGAGTGGGATGACGCCATGAGTAAGGCCCGCTTCGAGTTCCGCTGGCACGACCAGTTCGCCCTTTCCCTGGACCCGGACACCGCGCAGGCGTACCACGACGAGACCCTGCCTGCGGAGCCGGCGAAGACCGCGCACTTCTGCTCCATGTGTGGCCCGAAGTTCTGCTCCATGCGCATTAGCCAAGACATCCGCGATGCTTTCGGCGACGAGATCGACGAGGCACTGGCCACCGATCAGAAGCAGTCGCTGGTCAAGGACCTGGGTCTGCCGGGCTTCGGCCGACAAAGCGTAGACGGCGTGGACGCTACAGATGCCAAGGCCAGCGCTGCGGGCGAGGAAGAGATGGCCGAGGAGTTCCGCCGTGCGGGCTCCCAGCTGTACCTAAACCGCGACGAGGCCAAGGAAGTTGCCGAGGATCTGCAGAAGGAGGCGGCAGCGCACGGTGAGCGCTAACGTCGATCTGCGCTGCTACCTGGTTACCGGCACACCGCACGAGAAGGTCGTCGACGTCGCCGCCGCGGCGGCCGCCGGAGGTGCGGGCGTGGTGCAGGTGCGCAGCAAACCCATTAGTGTGCGTGACCTGACGGCTCTGGCCATCGAGGTCGCCGCCGCGGTGCAGAAGGCCAACCCGGCCACCAAAGTGCTGATTGACGACCGCGTGGATGTTGCGGCTGCCCTCATGCCGGAGCACAACATCCACGGCGTACACATCGGCCAGGACGACCTGGACCCACGCTTGGCTCGCCAGTTGCTGGGCAAGGATGCCATCATCGGGCTGACCACCGGCACCCTGCCCCTGGTTCAGCAGGCCAATGAGTATGCCAACGTGATCGACTACATCGGCGCAGGGCCTTTCCGCCCAACCCCTACCAAGGATTCCGGCCGCGAGCCGCTGGGGCTGGAGGGCTATCCCGCGCTAGTAGAGGCCTCGCGAGTGCCGGTGGTCGCCATCGGCGACGTTCATGCGGAGGATGCAGCCGACCTGGCTGCCACGGGAGTTGCGGGAGTTGCGATCGTTCGCGAATTCATGAATTCGGCCGATCCGCGCGCTACGGCCCGGCAAGTGCTCGCTGGTTTTTCTTCGTGACGCCCACCACTTGCAACCCGCACAAGAAAGAGTGAGACACGTGACTAATCCCAGTCCCGACAGTTCCCAGCACCCCCAACACACCGAACGCACCCAGCACCACGCACACATCGTGGTGGGCGCGGGGATCGTGGGCCTATCCACAGCTTTCAAGCTAGTGGATCTCGGGGCAGATCCGGCTACCGTGGCGGTGATCGACCCCGCGCCAGTCAGCGGGGCCTCCTTCGTCGCTGGCGGCATGCTGGCCCCGGTCGCAGAAGTGCAGTATAAGCAGGAGCCGTTATACCCGCTGATGGTGGCGTCCAAAAACTTGTACGACGACCTGCTGCAACGGCTGGGCGAAAAGACGAACCTCAGCACAGGGCACAGAACAGAATCGACCTTTGTGGTGGGGGCGGATCGAGCGGACGCGCGGCACCTCAACGAGCTGACGGAACACCAGCACGGCCACGGCATGGAGGTACAGCGCCTGCCGCTGCGCCAGGCGCGCAAGGCAGAGTGGGGACTCAGCCCGCAGCTATCCGGTGTGGTCGAGATCCCCGGCGACCACCAGGTGAACCCGCGCATGTACTGTGCGGCGCTGCTGGATGCGCTGCGGAACATGGGCGTGGCGATCCTCGGCGAGCGGGTGGACAGCATCGAGGACGGTACCGTCACCACAGACGCCGCGACGTACACGGCCGACATGGTGTACCTGTGCAACGGGCTAGGCGCCGGGCAGGTAAAGGGCTGGTACGAGGGCGAGAAGTCTCCGCTGAAGCTGCGCCCGGTGCGCGGCGATATGCTGCGGCTGCGGGTGCCCGAGGGAATGGAGCCGCCCGTGGGGCGCGTGATCCGGGGATTCGTGGAGGACCGGCCGGTGTACATCATCCCGCGGACCGACGGCACAATCGCGGTCGGTGCGACCAGCCGCGAAGACGCCCGTCGTGGCCCCGCGGTGGACGGGGTGTACACGCTGCTGCGCGATGCGATTCGGATTGTGCCGGGCATCCAGGAGTGCGAATTCATTGAAGCGATCACCGGCGAACGGCCGGGCACGCCCGACGACCTGCCCTACCTGGGGAAAATCGGCGAGAAGCTGGTGATTTCCACTGGCTACTTCCGCCACGGAATTCTGCTGTCCGCGTTGGGGGCTAAAGTGGGGGCAGCACTGGGAATGGGCCAGCCGGTACCCACGTTGGAACCGGAGATCGATCTGGCCAGTTGCGCGCCACTGCGCCACGCCTAGAGGGGCGTGCGCGGGCGCTGCACAGAAGATCTTGCAAGGTAAAGCCGTAAAGCTAAGGAGTTTTCATGAACTACACGGTGAATGACGAACCGCGGTCGGCAGAAAACGCGCCGAGTGTGGCGGAAGTCGTGGCTGCGGAAACGGGCCGCGAGGCCTCTGCTGCGGAGGGCGCGAAGGGGGTCGCAGTGGCAGTGAACCGCGCGGTCGTTCCGGCTAGCGACTGGGGGCGCACCCTGGACGACGGCGACGCGGTGGACATCCTGATCGCCGTCCAGGGCGGCTAGGAGTAACCGGCGATGCTGAAGATTGCGGATAAGGAATTCGATTCCCACCTTGTCATGGGCACCGGTGGCGCCAGCAGCCAGTCACTGCTGGAGGATGCGCTGGTTGCCAGTGGCACGCAGCTAACCACGGTGGCGATGCGCCGCCACAGCGCACAAACTACCGGCGGCGGTGAGAGCGTCTTCGAGCTACTGAACCGCCTGGGTATAGACGTGTTGCCGAACACCGCGGGATGCCAGACGGCGCGCGATGCGATGCTGACGGCCCAGCTGGCGCGCGAGGCACTGGGGACGAACTGGGTGAAGGTAGAGGTCATCGCCGACGACCACACGCTGCTGCCCGACGTGGTGGAGCTGGTGGATGCCTGCGAGATGCTGGTGGCCGAAGGCTTCGTGGTGCTTGCCTACACCAGCGACGACCCGGTAGTAGCCCGGCGGCTGGAGGACGTGGGCGTGCATGCTGTCATGCCGCTGGGTTCGCCGATCGGCACGGGGCTGGGGATCCTGAACCCGCACAACATCGAACTGATCTGTTCGCGCGCCCAGGTGCCGGTGCTGCTGGACGCGGGCGTGGGCACGGCCTCCGACGCGGCGCTGGCGATGGAGCTGGGCTGTTCCGGTGTGCTGCTAGCCAGCGCGGTAAACCGCTGCCAGGATCCGGTGGCGATGGCGCAGGCCATGAAAGCGGCCGTGGAGGCCGGCCGATTGGCACGCGGGGCTGGGCGCATTCCCCAGCGCACGCATGCCCAGGGTGCGTTGGCGTCCTCTAGCTTCGACGGTTTGGCCAGCTGGGATGGCTGGGCAGACGAGGTGCTGTGATGTTCAGCGAATACACTTCGCTGCCCGCCGATGAACTGAAGCGGGTGGCGCGGCAGACGATCCTTCCGGGACACGGCCTGCGAGAACAGGAGCGCCTGCACGAGGCGCATGTGCTGGTGATCGGCGCGGGTGGCCTCGGCTGCCCCTTGATGCAGTCGCTGGCTGCAGCGGGGATCGGCGAGATTTCCGTCATCGATGACGACACGGTGGACATCACGAACATCCACCGCCAAATCCTCTTCGGCGCCAGCGACGTCGGCCGCCCCAAGGTGGACGTCGCCGGCGAGCGCCTGCGGGAGCTACAGCCCGGACTGCGCTTCCACGGCATCCACGGTCGCTTCCGCGCTGAGAACGCCGCCGAGCTGCTGGAAGGCGTGGACGTGCTGATCGACGGCTCGGATACTTTCGCCACGAAGTTCCTGGCCGCTGATGCTGCCGAGGCCACCGGCACTCCCCTGGTCTGGGGTTCCGTCCTGCGCTACCGTGGCGACGTGGCGGTTTGGTGGTCCGGCCCGGGCGCTGACATAAGCGCCGAGGAGTCCGCCCGGGGCGTCGGCATGCGCGACCTCTACCCCTCCCAACCGGATCCGGACAGCGTGCCGGACTGCGCCACCGCCGGAGTGCTGGGCGTAACGACCGCGGTAGTCGCGAGCCTCATGGCCACGGAAACCATTAAGTTCCTGCGCGATCCTGACTCTCGCGCACAGCAAGTTGGGCGGTTGCATATTTATGACGCCCTTAGCGCCAACATCCAGCACTTCAACGTCACCGCAGACCCAAAGCGGAAGCCGGTCACCGAGATCATGGCGGAGGAAACATCGAGCTGCGAGGTTGACGCAGCTCAGGATAGTAGGCCTGCAGCGGCTGGAAAAGATACAGCCGCCTGCCTACTGCGCGACCTAGCCGACGGCGCTGCGATAGCGATTGACGTGCGCGAGCCGGGAGAAAAGGCCATCAAGGACCTGCCGACGTTCTCCGAGTACCCCGGTTACCACCTGCCCACCAGCGTGTGGAGCGAGCAGCCGGAACTGGCGGAGCAGCTGCTTGAGAGCATGAGCAGCGCACACGGCACTGCGGAGGACACGGTGGATGTCGTGGTCTACTGCGCGTCCGGCAAGCGCTCGGCAAGCTTCGTCGAACGCTTCGCAAAGCACGCCGCCGGGCAGGGAGTGCGTCTGCACAACCTGCCCGGCGGGGCGAATGAACACGGGGTTGGGATCTAGACCCGATTGAACCTAGGTTCCCTGGGTGCTTAGACCAGGCGGGTCTTCTCAGCCCACTTGCGGTCGGTAGAGGAGGCTTCGCGCACGCGCTCCTTCTGCTCCGCCACGCGCACGCCAGCGGTGCCACCGCGGGTAGCGCGGGAGGCCACGGCACCGTCGATGGTCAGCACCTCGCGAACCTCCGGAGTCAGAGCCGTGTGCACACCCGCCAGTTCCTCGTCGGTGAGGTCCACCAGATCCACTCCGCGGGATTCCGCGATGCGGACACAAGAGCCGGAGGCCTCGTGGGCGACGCGGAAAGGCACGCCCTGGCGCACCATCCACTCCGCCAGGTCGGTGGCCAGCGTGAAACCCGCCGGGGCGAGCTCACGCAGGTGCTCCGGGTGGAAAGTCAGCGTATCGACCAGGCCAGCCATCGCCGGGAGCAGCAGGTTCAGCTGAGCCACGGAATCCGCGATCGGCTCCTTGTCCTCCTGCAGATCACGGTTGTAGGCCAGCGGCATAGCCTTCAGGGTGGCCAGCAGACCGGTGGCGTTGCCGATCAGGCGGCCGGTCTTGCCGCGCATGAGCTCTGCGACGTCCGGGTTCTTCTTCTGCGGCATGATCGACGAGCCGGTGGACCACTCATCGGCCAGCGTGACGTAACCGAACTCCGGGGTGGACCAGGCGATTACTTCCTCTGCCAGACGGGAAAGATCCACTGCAACCTGGGCAAACACGAAGGCTGCCTCGGATGCGAAGTCGCGGGAACTAGTGGCGTCAATAGAGTTATCCGCAGCAGAGTCAAAACCGAGCTCCTCCGCGATGGCCTCCGGGTCGAGCGCCAGGGAGGAACCCGCGAGCGCACCAGAACCGTACGGGGACACTGCCAGGCGCTTATCCAGATCCTGGAAGCGCTGCACATCGCGCAGCAGCGGATGCGCGTGCGCCAGCAGCTGGTGGGCCAGCAGCACCGGCTGGGCGGCCTGGAAGTGCGTCTTGCCCGGCATGATGGCCTCCGGGTGGCGATCACACTGGGCGACCAGAGCGTCGACGACGTCCAGTACGCCCGCGGTGATGTCGCGGATCGCATCGCGCAGCCACATGCGGAACAGGGTGGCGACCTGGTCATTGCGGGAACGACCCGCACGCAGGCGACCGCCGACCTCTGGGCCGACCCGATCAATCAGGCCGCGTTCCATCGCGCCGTGGACGTCCTCGTCGCTGGGTTCGGGGCCGAAGGAACCATCGGCGACGTCCTTCCCCAGTTTCTGCAAGCCAGCGATGAGGGTATCGAAGTCCTCGTCGCTGAGCAGGTTGGCCTTGTGTAGCACCCGTGCATGAGCCTGCGAGGCCAGCACGTCATAGGGGGCCAGGACCCAGTCGAAGTGCGTGGACTTCGACAGGGCAGCCATCGCCTCAGTCGGGCCGCCGGAGAATCGGCCGCCCCACAGGGCGCCCTCGTTCGTGCCGTGTGCCTCGGTGGTCATGGTTGGGTTCAGTGCCTTTCTGCTCTCGTTAGCCTCTGGTGAGCCTCTGGTGGGATTGGCCGCTAATTAGCCAGGTCGCGCTTCGCCGCGATCTTGGAGGACAGGCCGTGCAGCTCCACGAAGCCACGGGCCATGGACTGGTCGAAAGAGTCGCCCTCGTCGTAGGTGGCCAGGTTGAAGTCGTACAGAGACTTGCCGGAGCGGCGGCCGTTGATGGTGATGGAGCCAGCGTGCAGAACCAGGCGGATGTCGCCAGTGACGTGGGTCTGGGTGGACTCGATGAACGCATCCAGGGAGCGCTTCAGCGGGCTGAACCACAGGCCGTCGTAAACCTGGTTGGACCACTCAGCATCGATGCCGCGCTTGTAGCGGGCCAGCTCGCGCTCGACGGTGACTGCCTCCAAAGCCTCGTGTGCGCGGATCAGGGTCATGGCACCCGGAGCCTCGTAGATCTCGCGGGACTTGATGCCCACCAGGCGATCCTCAACCATGTCCAGGCGACCCACACCCTGGGCGCCGGCGCGGCGGTTCAGTTCTTCGATAGCCTCCAGCACGGTGACCTTCTTGCCGTCGATGGCGACGGGCTTGCCGCCTTCGAAGGAGATGATGACCTCATCCGGAGCCTGCCCCAGGCCCGGATCCTCGGTGTAGGCGTAAACGTCCTTGGTCGGGGCGTTCCACAGATCCTCCAGGAAGCCGGTTTCAATGGCACGGCCCCAAACGTTCTGGTCAATGGAGAACGGGGACTTCTTGGACTGCTCGATCGGGATGCCATTTTCCTCGGCGAAGGCGATGGCCTTCTCGCGAGTCCAGGCGTAGTCGCGGACCGGGGCGATGATCTCCAGGTCGGGGGCGGTGTTGGCAAAGCCGACCTCGAAGCGAACCTGGTCGTTGCCCTTACCGGTGCAGCCGTGGGCAACGGCGGTGCCGCCGTGCTCGGCAGCGGCCTCGGACAGGTGCTTCACGATCAGCGGGCGGGAGATCGCGGAGACCAGCGGGTACTCCTTCATGTACATGCCGTTGGCCTTGATGGTCGGCAGGCAGTAATCGTTGGCGAACTCATCGCGAGCGTCCACGACGATGGATTCCACGGCGCCGGCGCCCAGTGCGCGCTGGCGGACGGTCTCCATGTCCTCGCCGCCCTGGCCCAGGTCGATGGAGACACACACGACCTCTGCGTTGCGCTCCTTGGCGATCCAGCTGATGGCAACGGTGGTATCCAGTCCGCCGGAGTATGCGAGTACTACGCGATCCTTCATTCTTCTTTACGCTTCCCTTCGAAAGTCTTATGCAGTCTTTTGCGGTCTTGCTCTAGTATCAGTTAATTCATTCTAGCTTTGCGCCAGGTGGTAGAAGTACTCCCCCAGCTCCTTACCGCTGAGGGGCTCCCGCGCCAGGACGAACACCGTATCGTCGCCAGCGATCGTGGCCACCACTCGGTTGACGTCCGAGCGGTCGAGGATGCTGGCCAGGTACTGCGCGGCACCGGGTGGGGTACGCAGCACTGCGATGTTGCCGGAGTGATCGTGGTCGACCAGCAGCTCCCCCAATACTCGGCGCAGCTTATCCGGGCCATCGACACGCACGTCGTCGGACAGGGAGTAATACACCTCCCCGCCCACGCGCACCTTCTTGGCTCCCAGATCCACCAGGTCGCGCGACAAGGTCGCCTGGGTGACGTCGATGCCGCGGTTGACCAGGATGCCCAGCAGCTGGCGCTGGCTGCCTACCTTCTCGGCGCCGATGATGCGCCCGATCATGTCCTGTCGCGCGGTGCGGGTTAGCGAAGAAGCCATACCATCAGCGCCTTTTGTGCGTGCAAGCGGTTTTCTGCCTCATCGAATACCACGGACTGTGGCCCGTCGATAACCTCCGCGGTGACCTCGCTGCCCCGGTAGGCCGGCAGGCAGTGCAGGAAAATTGCGTCTTCCTTGGCGGTGCCCATCAGTTCCGCATCGACCTGGTAGGCCTTCAGCGCACTGCGGTCCTCGGAGGCATCCTGCCCCATCGACAGCCAGGTATCGGTGATCACCACGTCCGCGCCGGTGGCGTCCACCTTGTCGGTCACGGTCACGGTCGCACCGGTCTGCTCGGCGCGCTGCCGTGCACGCTCGACGAATTCTGCGGCCGGCTGGAAGCCCTCGGGTGCGGCGATGGTGATGTTCACGCCCGCGGTGGCGAAGCCCAGCATGTAGCTGTTGGCCATGTTGTTCGCACCGTCGCCGAAGTACACGGCGTTCAAGCCCTTCAGCTCGCCCTTGTGCTCCTTGATGGTCACCAGGTCCGCCAGGATCTGGCAGGGGTGGAAGTCGTCGGACAGGGAGTTGATCATCGGCACGCCCGCGGTTTCTGCCATCTGGTGCAGGTTGTCGTGCGCGCCGGTGCGCCACACGATCGCGGAGACGTAGCGGGAAAGCACCGCGCCTGTGTCTTGGAAGGTCTCTCCCTTTCCCATCTGCGAGCTTCCACTGTCTACGACGATGGCATTACCACCTAGCTCGGTGATGCCGGCGTCAAAAGAAAAGCGCGTGCGCGTAGAGGTCTTGTCGAACAGCACGGCGACAGAGCGGCGCTCCAACAGGGTGCGGTAGCCGTTGCCGTAGCGGTTGTCCTTCAGCTCCTCGGCCAGCGCCAGCACTTCGGCCTGCTCCGCCGGGGAAAGATCGTCGTCGGCCAGCACGTGGCGCAGCGGGGCGCGGTTCGGGGTATTCGTCATGTGGGGTTCCTTTGTTGTGTTACTGGTTCTGCTTGCGGTTGTCGTCCAGCATCTGCCTAATCTTTGTGACGCCACCCTGCACCTCATCCGCCGTGATGTTCAGCGGGGGGACCAGGCGAATCACGTCGGGCTGGGGCTTGTTAACGATCAGCCCGTAGTCCAGCGGATCCAGAGTCAGGGGCGCGTCCAGGACAATTCCCAGCATCAGGCCGCGGCCACGGATGGACTTAATGCTCGGGTGGTCGGTCAGGCCTTCGCGGATGGCTGCGGACTGGGTTGCGACGTTGGCCAGCAGGTCCTCTTCCTGGATCGTGTCGATTACCGCGTTGGCGGCCGCACACACCACGGGGTTGCCGCCGAAGGTGGTGCCGTGCATGCCCTTGGGCAGCAGCTGCGCCTTCGGCAGGGCTAGGGTCGCGCCGATCGGCAGGCCTCCGCCCAGTCCCTTGGCCATGGTGATCACGTCGGGCAGCACACCGGGTTCATGCTGGAAGCCGAACCACTGGCCGGTACGGCCCATGCCGGCCTGTACCTCGTCGACAACCATGAGGATCCCGTGCTGGTCACATAGTTCCCGGACGGCGGCCAGGAAGCCGTCCGGGGCGGGAATCACGCCGGTTTCGCCCTGGATGGGTTCAAGGAAGATCGCGGCCGTGTCGTCGTCCGCCATGTCCCGCAGCGCGTCGATGTCGCCGTAGGGGTAGTACTCCACGCCACCGGGCAGCGGCTTGAAAGGCTCCTGCTTGTCGGGCTGGCCGGTCAGAGCCAGGGCTCCCATGGTGCGACCGTGGAAGCCACGCTCAGCGGCAAGGATCTTGGTCTTGCCGGTCGCGCGGGCGATCTTGAAGGCCGCTTCGTTGGCTTCTGCGCCGGAGTTGGAGAAGAACACGCGGGCGCCGGCGACCGCCTCGGCGGCCTCCCCACTCTGCTCCGCCAGCAGGCCTTTAAGCCGCTCAGCGAGCTTGATCACCTGCGGGTGGGCGAAAAGGTTCGACGTGTGGCTGAGCGTGGCGATCTGACTCGTTACGGCGTCAATAATGGCTGGGTGAGCGTGCCCCAGAGCATTAACGGCGATACCGGACAGCAAGTCCAGGTACTCGTTGCCGTCGACGTCGGTGACGATGGCGCCGCGGCCAGACACGAGCTCGCGCGGCGGGGTGCCGTAGGTCTCGAAGATCGCGGCGTTCCAGTGGCTTTGCCAGTCAGTGCTTTTGCTGCTTGTCATGGCTAGTCCTCCCGGTAGTTGATGGCGGCGGTGGTTACGTCTTCCCAGTCCGCGGGACAGATCATGGTGCCGATACCGCCGGTGGTCATCAGCTCCAAGATTACGGAGTGCGGGATGCGGCCGTCGATGACGTGCGCGGCCTGTACGCCGGTGCGCAGCGCATCCAGGCAGGCCTCCATCTTCGGCACCATGCCGGAATCCAGGGTAGGTAGCAGCTCCGACAGCTGGTCGGGGGTCAGGCTGGAAACCAAGGAGTCCTTGTTGGGCCAGTCGGTGTACAGGCCCTTAACGTTCGTGAGCATCACGAGCCTCTCCGCGCCCAAAGCACCGGCCAGCGCTCCGGCGGCCGTGTCCGCGTTGATGTTGTAGATCCGGCCCTGGTCATCCGGTGCGACTGTGGAGACCACGGGGATACGGCCCGCGTCGATAAGGTCGATCAAGCTTTCAGCGTTGACGTGCTCGATCTGGCCCACACGTCCCAGGTCGACGGCTTCCCCATCGATGGTGATGGTGCGCTTGGAGGCGGTGAACAGACCTGCATCCTCGCCCGAGGCACCGACGGCGTAGGGGCCGTGCTCGTTGATCAGCCCTACTAGCTCGCGGCCGACCTTTCCGAAAAGCACCATGCGGACGTACTCCATGACCTCCGGGGTGGTGACGCGGAAGCCGCCCTTGAACTCCCCTTCCAGGCCGACGGTCTTCAGCATCTCGTTGATCTGCGGGCCGCCACCGTGGACCACGACCGGGCGGGCACCGATGGCGCGGAGGAATACCATGTCGGCGGCGAAGGCGCGCTTCAGTTCTTCGTCGATCATCGCGTTACCGCCGTACTTGACCACCACGATCTTGTCGCGGTAATGCAGCAGCCACGGCAGAGCCTCGGCCAGCACGTGGCTGCGCATCTCGGGGGTCAGCCCGGTGGTATCGATGGGATTGTGTTGGGGGGTCATTGGCGTATTTCCTGGTAGAAACGTGTTTTGGTCGCGGTTTAAGCCACAGCTTGGGGCGCGGTTTAGGTCGAGTACTCGGAGTTGATCTCCACGTAGGAGTACGACAGGTCGGTCGTCCACACCGTCGCGCGTCCCTCGCCCACGCCCAGGTCCACCTCTACGGCAATGTCTGCGCCCGATAGGTCCACCGTGCGGGCACCGGGAGCGCCCGTGGAATTGATGCACACTGGGTGGCCGTTGAAGGACACGCTGATGCCTGCCGGGTTCATCTTCACCGGCGCCATGCCCACGGCCGCCAGCACGCGGCCCCAGTTCGGGTCGGAGCCAAACATCGCGCACTTAAACAGGTTGTCGCGGCCGATCACGCGCGCGGCGGTCTGTGCGGCCTCGTCTGTTTCTGCGCCGCCGACGGTGATGGAGACTCTCTTTGTGACGCCCTCAGCGTCCGCCTGTAACTGCATTGCAATATCGAGGCACACCTGGTGGATCGCAGCGTTGAACTCCTCGGTATCAGGGGTCACGCCGGAAGCACCGGAGGCCATCAGCAGCACAGTGTCGTTGGTGGAGGTTGCCCCGTCGATGTCAATGCAGTCGAAGGTTGTGGGGGTCGCACTCGCCAGGGCCTGGTGGGCCATGGCGGAGCTGGGCAGGTGGGCGTCCGTAGTAATAAACACGAGCATCGTCGCCAGCGACGGAGCCATCATGCCTACGCCTTTGCCCATGGCGCCGATGGACCAGCCGTCACCGTGGTAGACGGCTTCCTTAGATACGAGGTCGGTGGTCATGATGGCGCGGGCGGCAGCGTTGCCAGCGGCGATGGACTGGTCGAGGTTACCGGCAAGCTCGTCGACACCGGCGAGGACCTTATCCATCGGCAGGACGTCGCCGATAAGCCCGGTGGAGCACACCGCAACGTCGCCGGGCTGGCAGCCCAGAGCCTCGGCTACCCTTTCCGCGGTAGCCTTGGCATCCTTGTCACCCTGTGCGCCGTTGCAGGCGTTGGCGTTGCCAGAGTTCACGACAACCGCGCGGAAGGTCCCGTCGTTATGCGCCTGGGTGTAACGCACCGGCGCTGCGGTGACCTGATTGCGGGTGAACATCGCCGCGGCGATGGCATCCGGGCCATCGTTGCGGATCAAAGCCATGTCCGACTTGCCGGAGGGCTTGATGCCCGCGGTCACCGCAGCGGCGCTGAAGCCCTGTGGCACCGTGACGCCGAGCTCGGCGGAGGAGGTCTTGGCTGTTACCTTGTCTGCGCTGGTCATAGCTGAATCAGAGTCCCGTCTGCGGGAGGCCCGCGGTTTCTTCCCAACCGAACATGAGGTTGAGGCACTGGATAGCGGCACCGGCGGTGCCCTTGGTGAGGTTATCGATGGCGCTGGTGGCGATAATCATGCCATCGGCGACCTCCACCTGGATGTGCACCATGTTGGAGCCGACAACGCTCTTGACCTCTGGCTGCTGGCCTTCCGGCAGCAGGTGCAGGAAGGGTTCGCCTGCACAGAAGTCCTCGTAGGCGCGGCGAATGTCACCCGCCTGTCCACGGGCTGCAGCGGTGACGGTGGTAAGGATGCCACGGGTCAGCGGTGCAAGCACCGGGGTGAAGGTGACGTGTACGTCGTCCGAGGAGTAGCCGGGAGCCAGCAGCTCCTCCACACTCTGCTTGATCTCCGGCGCATGGCGGTGCGTGCCCACGCCGTAGGCACGCAGGTTGCCCATCGTTTCCGAACCCAGGAGGTTTACAGCGGCTTTCTTGCCAGCACCCGTGGTGCCGGTGACGGAGACGACACTGACCTGCGGGGCCATGAGCCCGCTGGCAATGGCAGGCATCAGCGCCAGCGTGGCGCCGGTCGGGAAGCAACCCGGGGCGGCAACATAGTTGGCGGCGGCGATTTCTTCCCTGTGACCAGGCATCTCCGGGATGCCATAAGTGCGAGTACCCGCGTGCGGGGTGCCGTAGAAACGTGCCCAATGGTTGGCGTTCTTCAGGCGATAGTCCGCGCCGCAGTCCACAATCTTCATGGACTCGGGCAAGTTGAGGGCGGCGGAAACGCCGTGCGGAAGTGCGAGGATGGCAGCGTCGTTCGCGCCGAGGACTTCCTCGGTCGTCTCTTCGAGCACACGATCCGCCAGGGCGGGAAGGCCCGGGTTGAGGTCGCCGAAGCGCGTGCCGGCGTTGGAGCCGCCGGTAAGCGAGCCGATCTCGAAGTCCACGCCATAGCCAGGGTGGTTCAATAGGAGGCGAAGAGCTTCGCCTCCCGCGTACCCACTGGCGCCTGCCACTGCAATTTTCAACATAGGACGATTCTGCCCTATATTCCCCCACAATGCAAATTATTCAACATTGTGGGAATTATGCAGTTATCCGCGGAGCTGCGCCCCCACCCGCTCGGTGGCGGACTGCAGGGCGGCCTCGCGGGACTCGCTGGCTTCCTCTTCCGTCAGTGTCCGGTCGGCGGCGCGGAAACGCAGGCTGAAGGTCAGCGAGCGCTTACCCTCGCCCAGGGAATCCGAACGGTACACGTCGAACAGGCGAATCTCCTCGAGCAGTTCTCCCGCGCCGTCGCGCAGTGCATCCTCGACGTCCTGAGCCGGGGTGGTCTCGTCGACGACCACGGCAATGTCCTGCAGCACGGCCGGGAAAGCGGACAGCACGGGGCGCGGGAAGGTCTCCTCCAGCGGCAGTGCGTCCAGGTTTATCTCCATTGCGACGGTGCGCGGCGGCAGCTCCGCTCGCTCGCAGACCTGCGGGTGCAGCTCACCGGCGTGGCCAACGACCGTGTCCCCCACCGAAATCTCCGCGCAACGGCCCGGGTGCCACGGCAGGTACTCGGCATTTCGCACGGTGATTTCCACGCCTGCGGCACGGGCGACGACGCGGGCGGACTCGATGGCGTCCGCAGCCGTGAAGGACTCCGGGGCACCCCACGTACCCTGCAGCTGACGGTTACCCGTAGCAACAACGGCGACGTGCAGCGGCTGATCCGGCAGCGAAGCCAGCAGCTCGGCCAGCTCTTCCTTACCGGGTCGCTGCTTTACGGAAGGCATCGGCGAAAACGGCTTGGCCGACTTCGGCACGGAAACCTGCTCCACACCGTACAGAGCCACATCGCGCTGGCCACGGGTGACGTTCCGGCGCAGCGACTCGATCATCGACGGCAGCAAAGTGGTGCCGATGGAGGCGTAGTCGCTCTCCAGCGGATTCTGCACCTTCACAGTCAGGCGACGCGGATCGTCGGCGGGCAGCTCCCACACGTCGAACACGTCATTGGCGATGAACGGGGTCGGCAGGATCTCCGCGTAACCAGCCCACGCCAGCGCCTGGCCAACGTTGCGGCGCATCCGCTGGCGTGGGGTGTAGCCGCGGCCGGCCGGGGCGGTGGGAACGATCGATGGGATGTCCTCCAGCCCCTCCAGTCGCAGAACCTCCTCTACCAAGTCCGCGGGCATGGTCAGGTCAGGGCGCCAGCTCGGCGGGGTGACCTCGATCTCGCGGGCACCGTTATCGTCGCGGGAGCCGGTCTCGCGCACCTCGCAACCGACCTCACGCAGACGGGAGATAGTGGTGCCGTCCGGGTATATCTTGCCCGCCGTCTTGCCCGGGCGGGAGGTGTGCATGGTGATCATCGGCATCTCCGGAACCGTACCGAACAGGGTGCGGCCCTCCTCCACCTCGCCACCGGCGATGTTCACCAGCAGGGCAACGGCAAAGTCCAGGGCATCCTCAATGATCGCCGCATCCGTGCCACGCTCGAAGCGGCGGGAAGCCTCGGAGGATAGCTTGTGGCGGCGGCACGTCCGCGCCACGGTGATCTGATCCCAGTGTGCGGCCTCGAACAGCACGTTTGTGGTCTCGTGGGTGATCTCGGAGGTCGACCCGCCCATCACGCCGGCCAGCGACTGAATGCCGGACTCGTCGCAGATCACCACATCTTCGGCATCCAAGGTGCGCTCCACGTCATCCAGCGTGGTCAGCTTCTCCCCCTTCTGCGCCCGGCGGACGTGCAGCTCGCCATTGACCTTATCCGCGTCGAAGGCGTGCATCGGCTGGCCCAGCAGGAACATCACATAGTTCGTCACGTCCGTCGCGGGGTTCACGGGGCGCTGGCCACATAGCATCAGCTCGCGCTGCAGCCACAGCGGAGACTCCGCCTTCGGGTCGATTCCGTTGACCTTCCGCATGCCGAACTTCGAGCACTTCGCGTCCTCATCGACTTTCAGCGCCTGTACCTCGCCGTCCGTGCCGGGCAGGCCGGCGAACAGGTCGTTGCGCATCGCTGCTGCCGCCGGATCCTGCGCTGGGTCGCGGTACTGCAGGTTAAAGCTGGACGCCAACTCGCGGGCGAGTCCCCTGGCAGACAGCGCGTAGCCGCGGTCTGGGGTGATGTTTACCTCGAAGATCGTGTCCTGCAAACCCAACAGCCCGCGCGCGTCGTCACCTGGCTGAAGGTTGGCGCTGGCCAAATCGGCGTCAGAAATAGTCATGATCCCCGCATTCTGCTGGGAGGCAAGGCCCACCTCCATCGCAGAACAGATCATGCCTTCGGAGATCTTGCCGTAAGTCTTCCGCGCCGAGATCTCGAACGGGCCGGGCAGCACTGTGCCGGGCAGGGCGATGACCACGTTGTCGCCCTCGGAGAAGTTCCGCGCGCCGCAGATGATGTGCTGCAGCTCGCCGGTGCCGTTGGCCTGGCCGACGTTGACGTCGCAGTAACGGATCGGCTTCTTAAACTCGGTGAGTTCCTCGATCTTTTCGACGCGACCGATCACCAGTGGGCCGGTGGTCTCGGGGATCGCCTCGTAGCCCTCGGTCTCGAAGCCGACGCGGACGAAGCCAGCGTCGAACTCCTCGGCGCTCACGCTCCACTGCGGGTTAGAGGTCTGCAGGATTCGGGTCAGCCACGACTGGGAAATAAGCATTATTTTCGAAAGATCCTTTGGGGTTGTCTAAGTTCTAACCGCGTAGTTTTAACCGCGTACGCCGAACGGCAGGGTGAAGCGAACATCGCCCTCCACCATGTCGCGCATGTCGGGCAGGCCATTGCGGAACTGCAGGGTGCGTTCGATGCCCATGCCGAAGGCAAAACCGGAGTAAACCTCCGGATCCACGCCCGCGGCGATCAGGACGTTGGGGTTGACCATGCCGCAGCCGCCCCACTCGATCCAGCCTGCGCCGCCCTTCTTGTCTGCGAACCAAACATCGACCTCGGCGGAGGGCTCGGTGAATGGGAAGTAGTTCGGGCGGATGCGGGTCTTGGCTTCCTCGCCGAACAGGGTCTTGGCCAGGTGATCCAGCGTGCCCTTCAGGTGTGCCATCGTCAGACCCTTATCCACAGCCAGGCCTTCGACCTGGTGGAACACCGGAGTGTGGGTGGCGTCCAGCTCATCGGTGCGGAACACACGGCCAGGGCAAGCAATATAGATCGGCAGGTCGCGGGAAAGCATCGTGCGCATCTGCACCGGGGAAGTGTGGGTGCGCAGCACCTGGCCGGAACCCTCCGGAGCGATGTGGAAGGTATCCTGCAGCGTGCGCGCGGGGTGGTCCGGGATGAAGTTCAGGGAGTCGAAGTTGAAGTATTCGGCCTCGACCTCCGGGCCGTCCGCAATCTCCCAGCCCATGCCGACGAAAATGTCAGCGATCTGCTCGGACAGAATGGTGATCGGGTGCTGGGCGCCACGCTGCCCGCGGGTGGTCGGCTCGGTGACGTCGATGCGCTCTGCGCGCAGGACCTCCTCATTGCGCTTACGCTCGAGTTCGGCCTTGACCTGGGCGAAGCGCTTCTCGACGCGGCCCCGTGCCATGTTCACCAGGCGACCAGCGTCCTTGCGCTGCTCCTTGGGCAGGCTGCCCAGGCTGCGGCGGGCGGCCGGGATGGGGGCATCGTCGCCGAGGTGTTCGCGGCGGGCGACTGCCAGTTCCTCCAGATTTGCAGCTTCGGCGAAGGCTTTCTCAGCTGCGTCAGCGGCTGCGCTCAGCCCCTGCTCCGAAAGCTCTACCTGGGGAGTATCCGCGGAATCCGTCACTTGTGTGCGCTCCTCTATCTACGTGCACGGCTTAACCTGGTCAATAATACCCGGCGGGGATCATGGTGCGCCGAGTCGGGGGATATCAGTCCCCGGCTGACCCGTCTTCGGTAGCGCCGCGCGCCGCTGCCTGGGCACGCGCCGATTCATACATACAGATGGATGCGGCGGTCGCAAGGTTGAGTGATTCCGCGCGCCCGCGGATGGGGATGGAAACCCGCAGATCTGCCTCGGCGAGCAGCTCCTCCCCCAGTCCGTGGGCCTCGTTGCCGAACAGCCATGCGGTCGGCTTCGTAAGGATCTCCCCCGCGTCATCCAAGCTGACCTCACCGTCGGCTGCGGTGGCGACGATCTGCAGCCCCTGAGCGCGTAGCTGCCCCAGCACGTCCTTCACGTTGGTGGAACGCGCCACCGGCACGTGGAACAGCGACCCCGCAGAAGCACGTGCGGCCTTGCACGATTGCGGATCCGCGGTCTCGCCAGCGAACACCACGGCATCGGCGCCCATCGCATCGGCAACACGAATAAGGGTGCCTGCATTGCCGGGGTCGTTGGTTTCCACTGGGACGCTCACTAGCTGGGGCTGCGGCGTCAATGCCTTACCGACAGACCACAGGACAGGCTTGCATACGGCGAACAAGCCTGTGGTCGTGGCGGTATCAGAAAGGTGTTTGGCGGCTCTGTCGTTGATGTAGTGGACGAAGACGTTGAGGTAGCCGGCTGTGCGGATGATCGGCTCGAAGCGTTCTGCGGCTGCCGGCGTGACGAAGACGTCCGTGGCGCTGCCGGTGGCGATAGCGGCCTCGACGCTGTTTTCCCCCTCCACGAGGAAAACCCCCGCCTTCTTGCGCGCAGCCGCCCGGTGAAGTTTGGCGGCGTTGACGACGCGGGGGGTTCTTTCGGTGAAAAGGTCTTGTGCATCCTGCGGGCTCATAACCCACAGCATAATTGACCTACTTTTCGAACAGAGTCACTTGCTCCTCTTCCGTCGTGGTCACGCCGTTCTCGGTGCGGGTACGGGTCATGGTGCCGCCACCGCCTTCCTTGCCAACCTCAACGAGGAACTGCCCATCTACCCGGAGCTGTCCGCCATCTACCCGCACAGTGATCGGTTCTTCCTGGTTACCGGGCAGCATCGCCAAGCGAATGGAAACCGACCCGACCGGGAACGTGACCTTCGTACGTCCACTATCAACCTCGGCCTTCTTGGGGTCTGGCTTGGCTGTCATTGCACCTTGCCCATCGGTGAAACGCCACAGCACGTCGAGCGTCGTGTTAATGCCAACGATCAAGGCACCGGTATCTTCCTTAGACATGTCATCAGCACCGTCGACGCGATCCCGGAAGCCATAGACCTTATCGGCCGCTTCGATGGCGGTGTCTTTTTCTTCGTCGCTTAAGTCATTGAAGCTTTCGACGGAATTGACGCGCTTGAGCAGGCGCTTCTCCTCGTCAGGCAGCTTATCGATGGTGTCTACCAAGGACGTGTCAAAGACGGCATTAAAGAAATCCTCGACGGTTTTCGCCGCCTTTTCGGCGAAGTCTTCCTCCGACATATCGGCGTAAGAAAAGTCCTCGCCGGCCTTTTCCGAGGCTTCCTGCATAGCCTTTTCGGCGTCTTCGTTTGTGCTCATATTGCAGGCGGTCAAGGTACCGGTGAGCGAAAAGGCCAACAGTAGTGTCACTGCCCGGCGGGTGTAATCCTTCATTGCGGTCTCTCCTCGAAAAAGGCTGGCTAGCTTTCATTCAACCTAGCAGCCCTCAAAGCACAAAGAACCCCATCCGGGAAACCTTTCAGTTCAGGTTCCCCGGATGGGGTTTGCGTTACGCGCTACAAAGCTAGCTTTAGGAAGCAGCCGGTGCGTTAACGTCCTCCGGCAGGGCAGCCTTGGCAGCCTCGCACAGAGCGGTGAATGCGTCGAAGTCGTTGACGGCCAGCTCGGCCAGGTTCTTACGGTCGACCTCGATCTCAGCCAGACGCAGGCCCTGGATCAGGCGGTTGTAGGTCATGCCGTTCTGGCGTGCACCAGCGTTGATGCGCTGGATCCACAGCTTGCGGAACTCGTTCTTGCGGGCCTTGCGGTCGCGGAACTCGTAGGTCTTGGAGTGGAGCATCTGCTCCTTTGCCTTGCGGTACAGGCGGGAGCGCTGACCACGGTAGCCCTTAGCGGACTTCAGTACTTCGCGACGCTTCTTCTTGGCGTTCACTGAGCGCTTGACACGTGCCACGGTGATACTTCCTTTTCTTTAAGTGTGCGCGCCTCAGATGGGCACCTTCTATAGGTGCTGGAATTACTCGATGACGCGGTTAGGTGAATAGGGGTGGAAAGGCGGGCTTTAGTTATGCCTTGCCCAGCAGACGCTTCATGCGCTTGACATCGGCCGGAGCGACGTCCTCGGTGCCCTTCAGGCGACGGGTGCGCTTGGAGGGCTTGCCCTCCAACAGGTGGCGGCGGTTAGCCTGCTCGCGACGCAGCTTGCCGGAACCGGAGATCTTGATGCGCTTTGCGGCACCCTTGTGAGTCTTCTGCTTCATTGGTGAAAAACCTCTAACAACTAGTTCTGTTACTACTTCTTGCCCTTGCGGATCGGGCCCAGCACCATGGTCATGTTGCGGCCGTCCTGCTTGGCGCGGGTCTCAACTACGCCGTATTCCTCAACGTCGTTAGCCAGTCGCTCAAGCAGTCGGAACCCGAGCTCCGGTCGGGACTGCTCACGCCCGCGGAACATGATCGTGACCTTGACCTTGGAGCCCTTTTCCAGGAAACGAATGACGTTGCCCTTCTTGGTCTCGTAGTCGTGGTCGTCGATCTTCGGACGGAACTTCTGTTCCTTCACCACGGTCTGCTGCTGGTTCTTACGAGCTTCGCGAGCCTTCTGGGCCTGCTCGTACTTGAACTTGCCGAAGTCCATGATCTTTGCCACGGGTGGCTTGGCGTTCGGTGCAACCTCTACAAGGTCGAGGTCAGCTTCATAGGCCAGCTTTCGCGCATCGTCCGTCTTGACGATACCGACCTGTTCGCCGCCTGGACCGACGAGTCGGACCTCAGGGACTCGAATACGGTCGTTGATGCGAGCTTCTGCGCTAATGTGAACTCCTCAGTAGCAGTTTGGTTAATGTCTTACCGACCCCTGCAGTACTGAAGATCCCCCTATTCCCCCACAGTCACAGCCATAACGCACAAGCGGGAACATTCACCGATCACTGTGCATTGCACTGTCGGATTCTTGCACCCCATCTGCGTCTTGGCCACGACCCGAGTCCAACCGTGTTGGCGGTCTCTAGGTGGGAGAAGGAATCTCCACTTGCAGCCCGTTTCCATTTCATAAAGCCAAAGCCTTATTGGATGGAACGAGACGGTAGTGGTTGGAAGTATAACAAGTGTCCAAGCGATATCCAAAAATGGCTAACGCCGCGTCTCCGAGACCGAACAAGAATAAACTTTTGCCTTATGAATAAGCCTCTTAACGGACCCACTGAGCCCACTAACGATCTGATCAAGCGCATTGATGATCTTGCTCGTTCGCAGATGCAAGCCCAGTCGCAGATGTTTAGTATTTTGCGCGAGGTCGCTGTTAATCAACAAAAGCTCTCTTTGGCGCAGCAGCCCAGGGCTTCTTCGGTAGTGACGCCGCCAGCCTCATCTCCCCCACACTCCAGCCAGGAGGTTAAGGCTCCCCCGTCACAGCCCGCCCAGCCCCAGCAGCCAGCGCGACCACAGCAGGCGCAACCTACTCAGCCACAGCGGCCTCAGGTGCCGCAAACGCAGCAGTCACAACCCACTGCGGCACAGCGCCAACCCACTGCGGTGCAACGTCAACCCGTGGCGCCCGTTCAGCCGCCCCGTCATCAGAATCAGGAACCACAGAAGCAGCCACAGCAGCGACAATCGCCGCTGCCTAAATTCCCCGCAGCGCAGCGTCAACAAGCAGCGCGGTCGAAGCCAGCTACTCCGAACAGGCTCCAGCAGTGGTGGGAGAAGGAAGACCTGGTTACGCGCCTGCTGGCGATCATTGGCGGTTCCATTACCGTCGTGGGTCTGACCTTCCTGGCGCTACTGGCTTATGCGTCTGGGTTCCTGAGCCCGACGGGCGCCGTCATCCTCGCAGCAGTGCTGTGTGGTGGTTTGGCAGTCACGGCCACAGTCGTAAACAAGCGCCAGCCGAATGGCGTGAGTGCCGCAGCACTTCTGATAGTTGCCACGTTAGGCGGGCTCGCGGACCTGTGGGTCGCGGTATTCAAGATGGGCTGGTTCAGCGAGGCAGTGGGCAGTGTACTGACGGTGGTCATTTGTGCCGGATCGTTGGGCTTGGCCTACGCGTGGAAGAAGGAGATCCTCGCTTCCATTGTCACTGCGTTTGCACCCCTGTTCATCGTTCCTGTAGCAGCGAGCTTCCTGTCGATGTTCCCCTCCGACAACCCGGTGCAAAGGGAAATCCACACTGGCTACTTCGCCGGCAGCCTGCTAGCAGCCGCGATCTGTGGCTTCGCGGCCCGCTGGGGTCGCCCCTGGTTCAAACTGCAGGTCACCGCCACTGTTACCTACATCATTGCAATGCTCATGGCCTCCCCCTTCGCGGTATCCACCTTCTTGATGGGCGTGGTGAGCTTCGCGATCCTGGCTATCCTCAGCTTCGTCCCGCCATGGGCATCGCGTCAGCTGCACGTCGGCAGCGTCCTTGCGGTAGTGGTCGTTCCTGCCGCGCTGCTGTGTGTCCACGATTCCTGGGTGAGCCCGGCGTTTATCGCCCTGGCGACTGCCTGCTCCTTCTTGATCGCCCGGGCCAACGGTGGCATGTACAAGGTGGACTTCCAGGTGGATGGGAATGCTCCGCTACCTCCACAGGTGGCCAGCGCCTTCACGTTCACGATCTCCGCAGGGACGTTGCCCATCATCTTCATCATCCGGTTCTTCCGCTGGCATGCCCTCGATGGAGAGGTACAAAAGCACCTCGATAACTTCCCCTACTTCGGATACTGGAGCATTGGCATCGCGGTGGCGTTGCTGGTCTTCACTGCTGCCATTGTGTGGGGCCTGCCGAAAATGCCACGGTCCGTTGCCTGGATTTCCCTCATCTGCTCTTTCCTTGCTGTGTTCACCTATGCCCCGTTCAGCTGGGTTAACTCGAGGGCTATGGAAATCCCTGATTCCGCGATCGTGCTAGTGATGAGCCTTCTGCTTTCCGTGGCGTTGGCATACCGCCACCAACACCTGTTCGATGCTGAAATCAGGGGGATTGCCGGCCGCGAAGTTCCCGGCAGCCAGGCCAATACGGAGGTTGCGAAGCTGCTTATCGGCATTGTGACTCTCGTGCTCGCTTCCTCTGCAATCCCGGCCGTAGCCATGGCGATTTCCGCCACGAAGCTTTCGTTCATGGTGGCGCACGTGCTGATCTCCGTCAGCTGGATGCTGGGCGCGGTGTACCTACTGCACCGCAACAACTCCAAGCCCGGATTGCTGCTGGCCATCATTGCAACTGCGAAGCTAGTTTTCTACGACCTGTCCGTCCTGGGCGGCCTTGTCCAAGCACTGGCGTTCCTGATCTGTGGCATGGTGCTGCTGGTCGCCGCCGTCACACGTGAGAAGCCGAACAAGAGCACCGCTGTCGGTCCGCCGAACCCACTGCAGCAATCGGTACAGCCGCAGCCGCCGCAGAATCAGAGCATCGACCGCAAGTAACGGCCAGTGTGGGAGGCCTCCACCTCCGCAACCTGCTCCGGGGTGCCCTCGGCCACGACGGTGCCACCGCCGGAGCCGCCCTCCGGGCCCATGTCCACGATCCAGTCGGCGGCCTTAATGACATCCAGGTTGTGCTCAATAATGAACACGCTGTTGCCCTTGTCCACCAGTCCCTGGATCACCAGCATGAGTTTGCGGATGTCCTCGAAGTGTAGGCCCGTGGTCGGCTCGTCCAGGATGTACACCGTCCGGCCGTTGGAGCGCTTCTGCAGCTCGGCAGCCAGCTTCACGCGCTGAGCCTCGCCACCCGATAGCGTGGTTGCCGCCTGGCCCAGGCGCACATACCCCAGGCCGACGTCGACCAGAGTGTTCAGATAGCGGGAAATGGAAGTCACCGGCTCGAAGAACTCTGCAGCCTCCGAGATCGGCATATCCAGTACTTCGGCGATGGACTTGCCCTTGTAGTGAACCTCCAGGGTCTCGCGGTTGTAACGAGCGCCGTTGCAGACCTCGCAGGGCACGTACACGTCGGGCAGGAAGTTCATCTCGATCTTCAGGGTGCCATCGCCATGGCAGGCCTCACAGCGCCCGCCCTTAACGTTGAACGAGAAGCGCCCCGCGGTGTAGCCACGCACCTTCGCCTCCGTCGTCTCAGCGAAGAGCTTGCGGATCTTGTCGAACACACCCGTGTACGTCGCGGGGTTCGACCGCGGAGTGCGGCCGATCGGACTCTGGTCTACCTGCACCAGCTTGTCCAGGTGCTCCATTCCAGTGATCTTCTTGTGGTGCCCCGGCACCTGGCGTGCCTTGTTCAGGGTATTGCCCAGGGACTTCGCAACGATGCCGTTGATCAGGGAGGACTTGCCCGATCCAGATACGCCAGTCACACAGGTCAATACGCCCAGCGGCAGCGTGACGTCCACGTTCTTCAAGTTGTTTTCCTGTGCTCCGTGAACCTTCAGCACCCGGTCCTTATCGATCGGGCGGCGCTTATCCGGCACTGCCAGTACTCGCTGGCCGGAAAGGTATTGGCCGGTCAACGATTCTTCGACCTTGAAGATGCCTTCCGGCTCGCCTTGATAGACGATCTCGCCACCGTACTCGCCGGCGCGCGGCCCGATATCCACCAGCCAGTCAGCGGTACGAATCGTGTCCTCGTCGTGCTCCACCACAATCAGGGTGTTGCCCAGATCCCGCAGGTGCTGCAAGGTGCGGATAAGGCGCTCGTTGTCGCGCTGATGCAGGCCGATCGACGGCTCATCTAGCACGTACAGCACGCCCGCCAGGCCGGAACCAATCTGCGTGGCCAGGCGGATGCGCTGGGCCTCACCGCCGGAGAGTGTGCCCGCGGAGCGGGACATCGACAAGTAGTTCAGCCCGACGTCCAGAAGGAATTTCAGGCGCGCCTGAATCTCCCGCAGAACCGCCCCGGCAATCATCTCCTCCCGCTTGGTTAGAGATAGGTTGTCGAGGAAGCTGCTGGCGTCCGCAATAGAAAGATCAGAAACCTCGGCGATAGACAGTTCCCGATCGCCCGAGGCGATGGTTACGGCGAGGACCTCCGGCTTCAGGCGCGTGCCGTTACACGTCGGGCAGGCGACTTCGCGCATGTAGCTGCGGTAACGATCCTTGGACCAATCGGAATCGGTCTGGTCGAGCTTGCGCTTCAGGAAGGGCATCACGCCCTCGAAAGGCGCGTTGTAGTTGCGGGAACGGCCGTAGCGGTTGCGGTAGCTGACCTTGATCTGCGTCTTGTGGCCGTTCAGGATGGCCTTGCGGTGGGTTGCCTTCAGGTCCTTCCACGGGGACTTCGGGTCGAAGCCCATCGCCTCGCCCAGTGCGTTCACCAGCTTGGTGAAGTACTTGCTGTTCGGGCTAGACGACCACGGCGCGATCGCGTCGACCACGGCTGCGTCCTCGTCCGGGATCACCAGCTTCTCGTCTACCTCCAGGCGCGTGCCCAGGCCGTCACAGGCAGGGCAGGCTCCGTAGGGCGAGTTGAAGGAGAACGTGCGCGGCTCCAGCTCATCCAACTGGATCGCGTGACCATTCGGGCAGGCCATCTTCTCGGAGAAGCGGCGCGTGCGGTGCGGGTCGTCGTCCGGTAGGCCCACGAAGTCCAGAACCACGATCCCGTCGGCCAGCTGCAGGGCGGTCTCGATCGAGTCTGTCAGGCGCTGCTTCTGCGAATCCTTCACCTGCAGACGGTCGACCACCACGTCGATATCGTGCTTGACCTGCTTTTCCAGCGTCGGCGGATCGGACAGCTGGTACACCGCCCCGTCGACCTGCACACGGGAGTAGCCCTGGGCGGCCAGATCCTCGAAAAGATCCACGAACTCGCCCTTGCGGGTGCGCACCACCGGCGCGAGCACCTGGAACTTCAGGCCCTGATCCATCGCCAGAATCTGGTCGACGATCTCCTGCGGAGTTTGCCGCTGGATAACGCCGCCGCATTCCGGACAGTGCGGAATGCCGGTGCGCGCATACAGCAGGCGCAGGTAGTCAAAGATCTCCGTCACCGTGCCGACGGTCGAGCGCGGGTTGCGGTTCGTGGATTTCTGATCGATGGAGACGGCTGGGGAAAGTCCCTCGATCAGTTCCACATCCGGCTTGTCCATCCGCCCCAGGAACATGCGCGCGTAGGAGCTAAGCGATTCGACGTACCTCCGCTGGCCTTCCGCAAAAATCGTATCGAAAGCCAGGGAGGATTTACCCGATCCGGATAGCCCTGTGAACACAATCATCTTGTCGCGGGGCAGGTCGATATCCACGCCCTTCAGGTTGTGTTCGCTAGCGCCACGGACAATCAGTTGATCGGCCACTTTCACTCCTTGTAGTTGATTTATCAACCCTGTCAGTCTACGCCAAACCCGCAACAACGTTAATGTGGTGCCATGCAGCAAGTCACTGAGTTTAGCCATCTTTCCGCACCGCGCGACGTGCAGGTTCTTCGTACTGACGCCCACACGTACGCAGTAACGACCGTGGGTTCTATGGACAACAATTGTTGGTTGCTGTGCCGGGGCGGTGAAGCGCTGCTGGTGGATGCCGCGGATGACGCGGAGCACCTGCTGGGGTTGGCCGAACAGCTGGGTGTGCGCATCACCGATGTGCTGACCACCCACCAGCATGCAGACCACACTCGCGCACTGGCAGACGTGCTGGGGGCGACAGGCGCCCGCCATCACGGGCCGCGCCTGGATGCCGAGGCGCTGCCCGTGGCGCCGGATCGAGTGTATGGAAACGACGACGGGGCGCGGGAAGCGTTGGATCTGGCTGGCGCACAGCTGCCAGGGCTGGGCTTGCAGGTAGTCGAGCTACGGGGTCACACCCCGGGCGGCTTGGCAGTGCTGGATCTTGCAGGGGCGGATGCCGGGCAGAACCTGGCCGCCGGGCGCGTGCCACGAGCGTGGGTGGGCGACAGCGTTTTCCCCGGCGGCGTCGGAAAAACAAATAGCCCCGAGCAATTCCAACAGCTCCTCGGCGACGTCACCGATAGGATCTTCACCCTGCCTGCAGAGACTCGCATTCACCCTGGTCACGGCGATTCTACGACCGTCGGCGAGGAAAAGGGCAAGGTCGATGAGTGGGCAGCGCGAGGTTGGTAAAGACGAAGAGTCGGAGTGTTAGCATCCGCTCGGCGCATCACTAATTCGGGTAGCCTGGGTGATTGTTCGAGCACGACTAATTGCAGTCAAGGGTCGTGCCACCAACTAATGAGGAGTGTGTAGACCCAAATGTTCCGTACCCTTGCTCGCCCGCTGCTGGCTTCCGCTTTCGCTGTCGACGGTGCACAGATGCTGCTGAACAGCAACGAATACGCAGAGGACGCTAAGGCTATCAACGGCACGCTGCGTTCCGTACTGCCACAGGACAAGGCCGGGCTGATCCCCGATGATGCGGAGACCACCGTGCGCGTCGTAGGCACCACCAAGGTCATTGCCTCTGCCCTGCTAGCTACGGGCAAGGCTCCGCGTCTGGCTGCCGCTACCTTGGCCGCCGTGCAGATCCCGACTGCGCTGTCCCGCCACGCTTTCTGGAATGCTTCCAACGGCGCTGAGCGCAAGGAGGAGATCCGCGGCCTGGTTACCGATCTGGCTCTGCTGGGTGGCCTGGTCATCACCTCCGCTGACACGGCCGGCAAGCCGGGCCTGAAGTGGCGCGCCCAGCAGGCACTGCCGGGTAATTCCGAGCAGCAGAAGATGATCGAGAACGCGCAGACGCAGTCCAAGGCGTTCGCCGCCAGCGCCTCCGACCAGGCTCAGGGTTTCTTTGCCAAGACCAAGGAGGTCGCTGGCCAGGTTCAGGAGAAGGTCGCTGATTACGTCGACGAGCACCAGGACGAGTGGAAGGAAACCGCCGAGAACCTGCGCGAGCGCGCAGCAGAGTTCGGCGACCAGGCTTCCGACTACGCACAGTCCGCTGCGGCAAAGGCGCAGGGTGCATGGGAGGACTTCGACGCCGAGGAACTGAAGAAGGACGTCAAGAAGGCCACCAAGAAGTCCCGCAAGCGCGCCCAGAAGGCACAGAAGCAGGCACAGAAGCGAGCAAAGAAGGCGCAAAAGCAGGCACAAAAGCGCTTCAAGTAAGAGCTAAAAACACTTAGAGCCCCTGGTTAGTTCGGCTACCAGGGGTTCTTTGCTATCGAAAGCATCGCGGAGGGAGTAAACTAGCGTGCTCTATCCTTAACGCCCCCACACAGAAGGGACCCCGCACCCACCTTGGCGCCCAACAACGACATCGCCGCCGAGCAAAGTTACCTCGACGAACTCCTAGCCCGGGTAGACCACGCCCGCGAGAAGCTGGAACAGCGGCTCAAGGCTGTCCGCCTGGAGGCCGATATCGACGACCCGCAGGGTCTGATGGTGCGCGACCGCGAGGCTCGCGATATTGCTCAGCGCCTGGATTCCTACTCCGCTGCGGAAGTGGGCCTCATGTTCGGGCGCATCGACGTGGAGGACGCGGAACCGGAAAACCCCGTCCCCGGAAACGAACACCTGGATCGCCGATACATCGGGCGCATCGGCCTGCACGACGACGATGAGCAGATGCGCACCCTCCTAATGGACTGGCGCGCTCCCTTGGCTCGCCCCTTCTACCTGGCCACCACCCTGCACCCCGACGGAGTTCACACCCGGCGCCACATCACTACCCGTGGACGCACGGTGCGCAGCGTGGCAGACGAACAGCTATCCACCGCGGCAGGACCTTCTGAGTCTGTGGGCGCTGGGGCGCGAGGTGGCGTCGCCAAAGAAGAAGCCCTACTCGATGCCGTCAACAGGGCACGCACCGCCTATATGCAGGACATCGTCGAGACCATCGCGGCGGAGCAGGACACAATCATCCGCGCCGAACACCGCGGCGTAACTGTTGTCCAGGGAGCACCCGGAACAGGCAAAACAGCCGTGGCGCTGCACCGCGCTGCTTACCTGCTGTACACGTGGCGTGAACAGCTAGACAACACAGGCGTGCTGATCATCGGACCGAACGACCGCTTCCTTTCCTATATTTCCCAGGTGCTGCCTTCGCTGGGTGAGACCGGCGTGGTGCTGGCGACCCCCGGCACGCTGCTGCCGAACCTGCACACGGTGCCCGAAACGAACCTGCTAGCGCGCGAGGTCAAAGGATCCGAGGAAATGCTGACGATCCTGGCGGATGCGATCAAGTCGTATCAGACCGTGCCGGAAGACAGCATCGACATCAGCATCGACGGGCTCAACGTGCAGCTCACGCCAACCATGGTGCGGGCAGCCCGGGCACGCGCGCGACGATCCCGCAAACCGCACAACCACGCGCGGGCGGCCTTCCTGGACTACGGGCTGAACGCGCTGGCGGACGCGCTAGGCAAGAACATCGGCGCAGACCCTCTGGGTGGGGCGAACCTGCTGAGCAAAGGCGACATCGCCACATTGCGCGAAGAACTCGGAGCGGACCCGACGGTCGTGGATGTCCTTGGGCAGTTCTGGCCCGAGCTGCGCCCCACCCAGGTTTTGGAACGGCTCTATGCGGATCCGGCTGCCATCGCCGTGGACTACGACGAGGACACGTGGCGCGGCCTGGCCACCCACCCCAGCGGCGAATGGACGGATGCCGACGCGCCACTTATCGATGAATTGATCGACATGTTGGGATATGTCTCCGACGAGGAAACCGCCGCCGAAGAACGCGAACAGTGGCTGGAGAAAATCACGGAGGCGCAAGAGGCACTGGACATCTTGACGGGTTCGGCCAGCCAGGATCTGGACGATGGCTTCGCGCCCGAAGTGCTGATGGCCTACGACGTTATCGACGCGGAAACGCTGGCCGCCCGCCAGCAAGTGCGCGACGAGCGCACCACCGCCGAGCGCGCGGCAGCGGATAGCCGGTGGGCGTTCGGGCACGTGATTGTGGACGAGGCCCAAGAGCTCAGCGAAATGGCCTGGCGAATGGTGTTCCGCCGCTCGCCGAACAAGTGGATGACTTTGGTGGGCGATCCCGCGCAGACCGGCAATCCCGGCGGGGTTGATAGTTGGGCGGAGGCTCTATCCCCCTTTGTTGCGGATCGCTGGCAGCTACACCAGTTGACGGTGAACTACCGCACGCCGAAAGACATCGCGGACCTTGCCGCGCCGCTGTTGCACGAGATCGACCCCTCCCAGCCTTCTCCCCTGGCCCTGCGCGAATCGGGCACCGGGGTGCGCTATTTGCCGGTTGAGGGCGCCGAGCTCGGCTCGAAGGTTCAGGCCGCGGTTGAGCAGGCCCGGGAACTCACGGGTGAAGAAGGCCTTATCGGTGTGATCACCACCCGCCCGGAGCCGCTGCAGGCGGCGTTGTCCGAGCCCACAGATGCCTCCGGCGCGGAGGTTGTATTCGTCGACACGGCCGCCGCAAAGGGTCTGGAATTCGACGAAGTTGTGCTGGTCGAGCCCGCGGACATCGTGGAGGCCTCGCCGCAGGGGCTCAACGATCTTTACGTGGCCATGACCCGCGCCACCCAGGGGCTAACGGTCGTCCACGCCCGCGAGCTGCCCTGGAATTAGTCCCTTGTGCCGACGGTGTGGACGATCATCACGTCGCACTCGGCCTGGCGCGCAGCGTCGGCGGGAACGCTGCCCAGCAGACGTCCCGTCAGCGAGTTAATGCCGCGGTTACCCACCACCAGCAGGTCTGCCTCTTCGCTCTTCACAATGCTCATCAGGGCCTCTACCGGGTCGCCTTCCTTCAGCACCGCGCGAACCTTCTTCGCGCCCTCCCCTTCGGCCTCTTTTCTTGCGGACGCCAACACCTCAGCCGCCGACATCTCACCTTCCACAGCAGTGGAATTCTGGGCCGCGTTGTCCGCGTGCTCCCCCACGTAGGCGCTGGCCAACACAAGATCGGCATCCATGGCCGCAGCCACGCCCGCGGCACGCCGCACTGCTAAAAAGGAAGATTCTGACCCATCGGTTCCGACGACGACTGTGCTGTACATAACTCTGATCTTACAACCCAGCCTCGATCATGCCCCGAAGTTCCTTTTTTAGGTCTGCAATTTCATCGCGCAGCCTACCCGCGAGTTCGAACTTCAGCTCCTTCGCCGCCGACTTCATCTGTTCCGTCATCTCCTGGATCAGCTTCTCCAGCTGCGGGCGTGCCATCGGCTCGTCACTGGAGCCACGCACCAGCGCCCAGTCGGCCTCCGGCGATTCGCCTCGCCCGCCGGCGCTGGAATCGGCGCCGGTGCCGCCTGCGGCGTCCCCACCAGACTCCGCTTCGAGCTCCGCAACCTGGTCCAAGATATCGGCGATCTTCTTGCGCAGCGGCTGCGGGTCAATGCCGTGTTCCTCGTTGTAGGCGATCTGCTTGGCGCGGCGGCGTTCGGTCTCGTCGATGGCGTACTGCATGGAGTCCGTGACCTTGTCGGCGTACATGATGACCTCGCCCGAGACGTTACGGGCAGCGCGACCGATGGTCTGGATCAGCGAGCGTTCGGAGCGCAGGAAGCCTTCCTTGTCCGCATCCAGGATCGCGACCAGCGAGACCTCCGGCAGGTCGAGGCCCTCACGCAGCAGGTTGATGCCCACCAGCACATCAAACTCACCGAGGCGCAGCTGGCGGAGCAGCTCCACGCGCTTGAGGGTATCGATGTCGGAGTGCATGTAGCGGACCTTCACGCCGTGTTCCAGCAGGTAATCGGTGAGATCCTCGGCCATGCGCTTGGTCAGGGTGGTCACCAGCACGCGCTCGTTCTTCTCTGTCCGCTGGCGGATCTGTTCGATCAGGTCGTCGATCTGGCCCTCGGTCGGACGCACCTCCACCTTCGGATCCACCAGACCGGTCGGGCGAATGACCTGCTCTACGTACTCGCCCTGAGCGGCAGCGATCTCGTAATCGCCGGGAGTGGCGGACATGTAGACGCACTGACCCTTGCGGTCGTCGAACTCCTCCCACGTCAGCGGGCGGTTGTCCAGCGCGCTGGGCAGACGGAAACCATGCTCCACCAGGTTGCGTTTGCGGGACATGTCGCCTTCGAACATGCCGCCGATCTGTGGAACGGTCACGTGGGACTCGTCGATGATGGTGAGGAAGTCCTCGGGGAAGTAGTCGATCAGGGTGGCGGGCGCGGAACCGGCGGCGCGGCCGTCGATGTGGCGGGAGTAGTTCTCGATGCCGCTGGTGAAGCCCACTTGCTGGATCATCTCCAGGTCGTATTCGGTGCGCATGCGCAGGCGCTGGGCCTCCAGCAGCTTGCCGCGGTTTTCCAGCTCGTCCAGGCGCTGCGCCATTTCCTCCTTGATGGCCTGCATGGCCTTTTCCATGCGTTCCGGGCCTGCCACGTAGTGGGTCGCGGGGAAGATGCGCAGCTCGTCGACCTGGCGAATCACGTCTCCGGTGAGCGGGTGGATGTAGTACAGCGCATCGATATCATCGCCGAAGAACTCCACGCGCACCGCCAGCTCCTCGTAGGCGGGGATGATGTCCACCGTGTCGCCCTTTACGCGGAACGTGCCGCGAGTGAAGGCGACGTCGTTACGGGAGTACTGGATATCCACCAGCAGGCGCAGGAATTGGTCGCGCTCGACCTCCTCGTCGACCTTCAAGACCACCGAGCGGTCCAGGTAGGACTGCGGGGTGCCGAGGCCGTAAATGCAGGAGACCGAGGACACAACCACCACGTCCCGGCGCGACAGCAGCGCGGAGGTCGCAGAGTGGCGCAGGCGCTCCACGTCCTCGTTAATGGACGAGTCCTTCTCGATGTACGTATCCGTCTGCGCGATATACGCCTCCGGTTGGTAGTAGTCGTAATAGGAGACGAAGTATTCCACCGCGTTGTTCGGCAGCAGGCTACGCAGCTCGTTGGCCAACTGGGCGGCCAGGGTTTTATTCGGTGCCATGACCAGGGTGGGGCGCTGCTCCTTTTCGATCAGCCAGGCGGCCGTCGCGGACTTACCCGTACCGGTGGCGCCCATCAGCACCACGTCGCGCTCGCCTCGGTTGAGGCGCTGGTGCAGTTCTTCGATCGCCTTCGGTTGGTCACCGGCGGGTTTGTAATCGCTAATGACCTCGAACTTCCCGCTGGAGCGCTCGACCTCCCCCACGGGACGAAACTCGGAGTAGGACAGTTCGGGACGTTCTGCTGCAAAGGCCATGTGGCCAAGTCTACGTGTCGCCCCGGACACCACCTGCCGCGCTGCCCACCCAGCGCTTTTACTGTGACCGTTCTAAGGTTAATCACATGAAGCTCTTCTCCCGCGGTCGTGCCGCTATCGCCCCTGTCATCGCTCTTTCGCTCTTGGTTACTCCCTCTGCCGTTGCCGCGCCAGCGCCGGCTGTGCCCGCCGTTCCGCCGATCGTTGTCGGTCCCGCGCCGATCGGCCCCAACACCGTCGTTATTCCGGGCGAACTGTTGCCGGTCGGTCCCAGCGGTGCGCGTACTGCTCGCACTGTTGATGACGCCTACTCCGCGGCTGCCATCGCAGCCCAGTATCTGAACCAGGATCCCCGCCCTGCATTGGACCGGCTCTCCCCCGGCCGACGCGCCGAGGTTAGCCACATTCTGAAGGTCTTGGAAGCTCCTGTGAAGGCTCCTGGCAAGGCCACCAATCCGCGGGCAACTGTGGTGGTGCTGGGCAATGGCCTGAACCGGGATGGTTCCGTGCACCCCAACCTTCAGCGTCGCCTGGAGGTCGCCCGCGATTACGCCCGCAAGCACCCGGCTAGCCCCATCATCACCTCTGGCGGCAAGACCGAGCACGGCCACGTGGAGGCCGAGGCGATGAAGAAGTGGCTCGTCCGCGCCGGGATCTCCCCGAAGCGCATCCACGTGGAGGGCAACTCCTGGTCCACTATCAGCAATGCGTGGCACAGTGCCCGCCTTTTCAACAGCATCAACAAAGACATCCGCGGCAGGAAGCTACCGCGCGAGCTGGTGATTGCCACGACTGATAGCCACCTGCACCGGGGTGTCAGCGACTATCTCATCGCGTTTGGCCCGCATACCAGTGTTTATGGCCTGGCTTCCAAGTCCGATCCCGTGCAACAGCGCAACCTGAAAAAGGAGCGCACCTCTCGCTACCGCGACGCGGTCGGGCTGTTCATCTTCCCGGAGACGATCGTGGCCGACGGTCTGCCGCCGATCTTCGGCGCGGGAATCCCCCGGTTCTGGTAAAGCCCTAGAGTCCGCGCCAGAAAGCGTCGACCTGGTCTAGCAGGCTGTCCACACTGCCGGAGTTATCCAGCACCGTGTCGGCCGCGGCCAGGCGGGTTTCCCGATCGATCTGGGCGGCAATGCGGCGCCGAGCATCATCCTCATCCAAACCACGGTGCTGCACGAGCCGCTCGATGCGCAGCTCGTCGGGAGCATCCACCACCAGCACGTGGTCGACCTTGTCCACCTCGCCATTCTCGATGAGCAGTGGCATGTCGTAGACCAGCACTTGCGCGCCGGACTCCCTCCCCTGCCGAAACAGCTCCTCGGTGCGGGCGCGGATGCGCGGATGGGTAATCGCGTTCAGCTTTTCCGTCGCCTCCGGGGTGGCGAAGGCTTGGCGCGCCAGCTCTGCACGGTTCAACGTTCCGTCGGGGTTTAGCACCCCATCAAAAGCATCTGCCAGCTCGGCCAAAGCTGGCTGGCCGGGTTCGACGATCTCGCGCGCCACCAGGTCGGCGTCCACAATAAAAGCACCGTGCTCCGACAACCGCGAAGATACGGTCGACTTGCCGGAGCCGATGCCACCAGTCAGTCCAATTGTGATCATGAGGCCATGCTAGTGCCTACAGCGAGCCGGCCAGAGTGTTTCCGGCCAGACGGCACTGGTAATAGCTGGCGGCGAGGTTGCCGAAATCCACGCGCAGGCCATTGGCCTTGTGGATATCCTGCTCGGCGACAGCGGCATCCCACTGCTTACGGATCTGCTCAATCTGCTGACCCAGCTTCTGGCACGCCTTGGGCACCCGCGAGGAGCTACCCGTGCTACCCGTGGCCGGAGCCTCGACCTCCGGCAGAGGCTGCAGGGTCTCGGGGGCAGAGTCAGCATCCGCAGCATTGGCGATGCCCACCGCGCACGAAAGGCTCAAGCATGTAGCGGCAGCGATGGAAGCAATGCGAGAAAAGTTAGCCATAGTCGAAAATATAGCGAAGCATAGCGGGCAATGCAGGCCAGCGTGTGCGACTATGGTCGACATGCACAAGATTTCCGCCTCTCGCCGTACCCTCGCCTCCACTTTGACCGCCGGAACCATACTGGCGACCGCTACCGCAGTGTCCGCCCTGGCAACAGGCCAGGCCGCCGCGGACCCGTGCTGGACCTACAGCCCCACCCTGAGCGATGGGCTCGCAGCCAGCAGCAGCGGATCGCTGGCGGGCAGCCTCGGCCAGCCGCAGTGGCTCACCGGCAAGCCCGAGGGCATGCCGAAGGTCACCGGCAACACCGAGGCGGTGCACATGCTGACCGGGCGATTCGCCCCAGATCGCACCGACAAAACGGGCTTGAGCTCCACCGACCTGGGCATCATGTGGGATTCCGGGGACGGGCGTGTGCTGGCGGCGTTTGGTGATTCCTTCCGCTGCGGTGCGGGTGACAACGGCTGGCACTCCAACGCTTTGTACGAAACCGATGACATGGATCCCTCCAACGGTATCCACCTGGGCGGGCCGGCAACCGGTGCGCGCTCGGAGGAGTTCCTGCCCGCGTCCTTGAAGATCAGCGGGGTAGAAATGACGGTCATCCCCACCGCCGGCATCGAGGTCGGCGGTGCACAGTACGTGGACTTCATGTCGGTCCGCGATTGGGGCAAGCCCGGCCAGTGGCGCACGAACTACGCCGCAACGGCGAAGTCCACCGACGGCGGAAAGACGTTCTCTGTGGTGCCGGGCTCCTACCGCACGAGCTCGGCGGCCTCCGGTGACGGGCGCCTGCCGGACTTCCCTGCCCACCGACCGGGCGCGGATAACTTCCAGATGACGGCCTTTGTTAAGGCACCAGAAGGTGCAGAGGATGGCTACGTCTATGTCTACGGCACCCCGTCCGGCCGTTCCGGGCAGGCCCGCTTGGCGCGCATCAGCGAAGCTTCGTTCCCGGATTTTAACTCCGCGGAGTACTGGGATGGCAGTGGATGGAGCTCCCGTATGGACTCCGCCAAGCCGGTGTTGGACGGGCGCGTATCCGAGCTATCGGTGCAGTACAACAAGCACCTAGGTAAGTGGCTGGCTCTGTACGAAACCACGCAGGGCATGGTGCTGCGCCAGGCGGATAAACCAGAAGGACCCTGGAGCAGCGCGAAAACGCTGATCTCCAGGGCCCAGGTGCCGGATATCTACGGCGGTTTTATGTACCCGCACCAGACCGATGGGAACCTGTACTGGGTGGCTACCTCATGGCACAGCTACAACGCTGTGGTGTACAAGACTGATCTGGCGAAGGTTTTCTAGCAACCGGCGGCTCGCAGCCGCTGGTCGCTAGAAGCTAGCAGCTAACTAGCCGCTAGCGGCACTTTAGCGCTCGATGATGGCGACGATACCCTGACCACCTGCAGCGCAGATGGAAACCAGGGTGCGGCCGCCGCCGTTTTCCTCCAGCACCTTCGCAGCGGTGGCGATGATGCGACCGCCGGTAGCGGCGAACGGGTGGCCGGCTGCCAGGGAGGAGCCCTTGACGTTCAGCTTCTCGCGATCGATGGCACCCAGGGCGCCGTCCAGGCCTAGGCGCTCGCGGCAGTACTCGTCGGACTCCCACGCCTTCAGGGTGGCGCAGGTCTGGGAAGCGAAGGCCTCGTGGATCTCGTAGAAGTCAAAGTCCTGCAGGGTGAGGTTGTTGCGCTTCAACAGGCGGGCGACCGCGTAGGTCGGGGACATCAGCAGGCCGTCCGGGGTCATGCCGTCGCGACCGTTGATGAAGTCCACGGAAGCGACCTCGGAGTCGACCAGGTAAGCCTTAACCGGGATGTTGTGCTCTGCTGCCCATTCCTCAGAGGAGATCAGGACGGCGGAAGCACCGTCGGTCAGCGGGGTGGAGTTACCGGCGGTCATGGTGGCCTTGGTGCCGTGCTGCTCGGCATCCTTCTTGCCGAAGACCGGCTTCAGCTTGGCCAGCTTCTCCACGTTGGAGTCCGGGCGCAGGTTGGTATCGCGCTGCACGCCCAGGAACGGGGTGATGAGATCCTCAAAGAAGCCCTCGTCGTAGGCCTTGGCCAGCTTCTGGTGAGACTCGGCTGCCAGCTGGTCCTGCTCCTCGCGGCTCAGGCCGAACTCGCGGGCGGTGATGGCCGCGTGGTCGCCCATGGAAAGCCCGGTGCGGGGCTCGCCGTTGCTCGGCTGCTCCGGGGCCAACTGGGACGGGCGGATCTGGCCGACCAGCTTCAGGCGGTCGGTGGTGGTCTTTGCGTTGTTCAGCTTGATCAGGGTCTTGCGCAGCTGATCGTTAACGGCCAGCGGTGCGTCGGAGGTGGTGTCTACGCCGCCGCCGATGCCGGACTCGATGCGCCCCAGGGCGATAGCGTCTGCAACCTGCACCAGGGCAGCCAGGCCGGTGCCGCAGGCCATCTGCAGGTCAAAAGCCGGGGTGGTGGAGGACAGTGCGGAACCGATAACGGTCTCGCGGGTCAGGTTGAAGTCGCGGGAGTGCTTCAGGACGGCACCGGCGACGACCTCGCCCAGTTCTTCGCCCTGCAGGCCGTAGCGAGCCACCAGACCATCGATGGCAGCGGTCAGCATGTCCTGGTTCGACGCATTCGCGTATTCCTTGTTGGAACGGGCGAACGGGATGCGGTTGCCGCCGAGAATGGCGACCTTGCGGGGTGCTCCGTTAGTCATAGTTTTTGTGTCACTCCATCGAAGAATGTGAATTGAAAGAACGTTTTCCTACACGGTGTGCTCGATCACACCGTATGGTTATACATGAGAACATACATTGTCTCGGCAACGCACGTGTACGTATTGCCAACAAGACTCGTATATTTCCCGCTCACTTCCCCGCACCATGCCAGGTATAAGGCACAGTAGGGGCGAGTAAGTAGTTATCAATTTGAGGAGTTAAAGCAAGTGCCTGAAAACCAGGATGCATACCTGAAGTTCATCAACTCGGACCTCGGCAAGAAGATCTCCAAGCAGGCTGGCCTGCCGGTACCGACGAAGCTGCGTCGCTACAAGGAGGGCGAGCCCGCCCTGGACGGCCGTGTCCTGCTGGGCGGTTCCGGTCGCCTGGTCGGCCGCATCGAGGAGCTGCTCGCCGACGACTACAAGGTCTCTACCTCCGCTGGCGATAACAAGTACGCCGGCCTGGTATTCGACGCCACCGGCATCACCAAGCCGGAGGACCTCCGCCAGCTGTACGACTTCTTCCACCCGGTCATGCGTCAGCTGCAGCCTTGCGCCCGCCTGCTTGTCATCGGCACCACCCCGGAGCTGATCGATGACGCTGACGAGCGCATCGCACAGCGCGCCCTGGAGGGCTTCACCCGCTCCGTCGGTAAGGAGCTGCTCCGCGGCGCTACCGTCCAGCTGGTCTACACCGCCCCGGATGCGTCCGCTGATCTGGCTGGTCTGGAGTCCACCCTGCGCTTCGTGCTGTCTGCTAAGTCGGCCTTCGTGGATGCACAGGTTATTCGTGTTGACGCCCAGTCCGCGACCGCCCCGGCAAACTGGGACAAGCCGTCTGAGGGCAAGGTCGCAGTCGTCACCGGTGCTGCCCGCGGCATCGGCGCCACCATCGCAGAGGTGCTGGCTCGCGACGGCGCGAAGGTCATCTGCGTGGACATCCCGCAGGCTGGCGAGGGCCTGACCGAGACCGCCAACAAGGTTGGCGGCACCGCCCTGCCGCTGGACGTCACCGCTGATGATGCTGCCGAGAAGCTGAAGGAGCACGCTGAGGCTCGCCACGGCGGCCCGATCGACATCATCGTCCACAACGCCGGCATCACCCGCGATAAGCTTCTGGCCAACATGGACGAAGGCCGCTGGGATTCCGTCATTGCTGTGAACCTGGTCGCCCCGGTTCGCATCACCGAGAAGCTGCTGGACAACGGCGGCCTGGCCGACAACGGTCGCGTCATCGGTGTGGCCTCCATCGCCGGCATCGCCGGTAACCGTGGCCAGACCAACTACGGCGCTACCAAGGCTGGCGTGATCGGCTTCGTGGATTCCTTCTCCGAGAAGCTGGCTGACCGTGGCATCACCGTCAACGCTGTGGCTCCGGGCTTCATCGAGACCCAAATGACCGCCGCCATCCCGTTCGGCACCCGTGTCGGTGGCCGACTGCTTTCCTCCCTGCAGCAGGGTGGCGAGACCGTGGATGTCGCCGAGACCATCGCCTACTTCGCAGCTCCGGCTTCCCAGGCTGTCACCGGCAACGTTGTCCGCGTGTGTGGCCAGGCAATGCTGGGCGCCTAAGACGAACCCCGTCAAGCGAACTGTAGAGAAAGGAGCCACGACCAGTGGTTGACTACAAGAAGCTGGATTCCATCCCAGTGCTGATGGACGAGTACCGCAACGCCATGAAGGATGTTGTTCCGGGCGTGGGTAGCCCCCGCAGCGCCAAGGAGAATCCGACAACTGCGTTCAAGGTTGAGGGCGTCAAGATCAAGGTGCCAGAACTAGCTGCCTACAACGCGGCAACGGGCCTGCGGCTGCGCAACGAGCTGCCGATCACGTATCCGTACGTGCTGAGCTTCCCGATCGTCATGAAGATCCTGACTGCCTCGGACTCCCCCGTGAACGCCGTGGGCCTGGTGCACCTGACCAACCGCATCGAGCAGACCCGCGACCTGACTGTGGATGACGTGCTGGATATCCGCGTGCACGCGGAGAACCTGCGCCCGCACACCAAGGGCGTGCTGCTGGATGTCGTCACCGTCGTCTCCGTCGAAGGCGAGGACGTGTGGAAGCAGACCAGCGGCTTCCTGTCTAAGGGTGCGAAGCTGTCCAGCTCCTCGCCCTACAAGGACGAGCAGCCGACCGATGGCCGCATTCTAGAGCCCGTCGCGTTCGATGAGTACGACGCAACCCCGACCGCGAAATACCGCGTAACCCCGGCGGATATTCAGGAGTATGCGCAGGCTTCGGGCGACAAGAACCCGATCCACGTCTCCGGCATTGGTGCGAAGGCATTCGGCTTCCCGGCCGTCATCGCGCACGGCATGTGGTCCGCTGCCACGATGCTGCGTGGCCTGGAAGGCGTGCTGCCGTCCGCCGCGCGCTTCAGCGTGGAGTTCGCCAAGCCGGTAACTCTGCCGGCCACCGTGGCATTCTTCGCCGAGGCTGCGGGCGACAAGGCCTACCCGCGCCCCAGCGAGTGGGATCTGCAGCTGCGCAAGGCTTCCAACCTGAAGACTCTGCACGCAGTGGGCAAGGTCGAGAGAATCTAGCCAACATCTAGCCAACGTCTAGCCGACGTCTGTTATGTCCATAGGGTTTTTGGACATGGAG